>NZ_JBSYOP010000038.1:0-268377 GCF_058244685.1 Candidatus Thiodiazotropha sp. AKAK2
GGGCGCCTACGCTTCGCTGCGGCGTCGGCGTCACTTCGTTCCTTTCGAACGAAGGGTTCGAATCAATCCTCTCTCTCCGCCATAAAAAAAGGGGCCCCGATTGGGGCCCCTTTTTTTATGGCGGAGAGAGAGGGATTCGAACCCTCGATGGAGCTATTAACCCCATACTCCCTTAGCAGGGGAGCGCCTTCAGCCGCTCGGCCATCTCTCCGGATTTGATCTCTTGGGGCGATTCGCCGAATCTCCGGCCAGCTGATGGTGTCTCTGTTCAGAGCACCGACCAGGTCCCCAAAAGGAGTCGAGATTGTACAGATTTATTTCCATATAAACAAAAAAAACTTTGCCTTCCGTGGCAAAGTTGTTTGCGAGGCGTTTAACCCCGGGATTTTTTTGTTCAGAACCTCTAATTAAGAGGATTCTTCACTTTGTTCTCTTTTAATGCGTTCGTAAATCTCTTCCCGATGAACAGTAACATCTCGTGGTGCGTTCACACCGATTCGAACTTGATTACCCTTTACCCCTAGAACGGTAACGGTGACTTCATCTCCAATCATTAAGGTTTCGCCAACTCGGCGAGTCAGTATTAACATTTCCAGTCTCCATGTGTTTCCTTCATTTATTGGTATTCTCCTGTAGAAATTCCCACAGACTTATACCATTGCCAACCAAGCCGCCGCAGATACGGGACTGGTAAAACTATTTTAGCAATAGCAAGAGACGTTAAAAAGGGAAAAAAGTACTGAAATGATCAGAAAACTCCCTGTTTAAGCAAGTTTCAAGCAATTTTAGGATCATACTTCTTTTTCCAGCTCGAATGCGTCGTGCAGTGCACGCACACCCAGCTCAAGGTACTTCTCATCAACCACCACGGAAATTTTTATTTCAGAAGTCGATATCATACGAATGTTGATACCATCTTTTGCCAGAGCTTCGAACATTTTGCTAGCAATTCCCGCATGTGAGCGCATCCCCACACCGACCAGGGAAATTTTCACAATACGATCGTCTGCCAGCACCTCCCGGGCACCCATTTCATTCGCTGTCTGTTCCAGGATCTCTTTGGCCCGCTTGAAATCCACCCGGTTGACGGTAAAGGTGAAGTCGGTGCGACCGGTGTCGTGGGAGATATTCTGAATGATCATATCGACTTCGATGTTCTGGCTAGAAATCGGCCCGATGATCTTGTGCGCCACCCCGGGCTGATCCGGAACACCCAGGATCGTCAGTTTGGCCTCATCGCGATTGAACGCGATACCTGAAATCTTTGCCTGTTCCATGTTCTCTTCCTCAAAGGTGATCAGTGTGCCTTCGCCCTCTTCAAAGCTGGACAGGACACGTAGGGGAACATTGTATTTTCCGGCGAACTCAACCGCCCGAATCTGAAGTACTTTTGAACCGAGACTGGCCATCTCCAGCATCTCCTCGAAGGTGATGCGCTCGAGCCGTCTGGCGTTGGGCACAACCCTGGGATCGGTGGTATAGACACCATCCACATCGGTATAGATCTGACACTCGTCCGCTTTCAGCGCCGCCGCCATGGCAACCGCTGTGGTGTCCGATCCGCCACGCCCCAGGGTGGTGATGCTGCCGTGCTCATCCACTCCCTGGAAACCGGCCACGACGACCACACGATCCTTATCCAGGTCCGATTTCACACGAGCGGCGTCAATATCCCGAATACGCGCCTTGCTGTGGGCGCTGTCGGTCAGAATGTGTACCTGTCCACCGGTGTAGGAGCGGGCGTCACAACCGATCTTCTGCAGGGCCATGGAGAGCAGCGCAATCGTCACCTGCTCACCGGTTGAGACCAGTACGTCCATCTCACGGGGAGAGGGTCTGTCATCGATTTCACTGGCCAGACCGATCAACCGATTAGTCTCACCCGACATTGCCGAGACGACCACGACAACCTGATCTCCCCTGTCGCGATATGCTTTGACCTTTTCGGCGACGACTGAGATACGCTCAACACTGCCGACGGAGGTACCGCCATATTTTTGCACTATGAGTGCCATGTCTGTTCAAAGTCCTGTAAAAAGTGTGCCAATAAAAAATTGCTCATTTAACACCATTGGCAGATGAGTTGAAACACACAGTGCATCACAACTCATCTAAAAGTGTCATGAATCCGCAGGTTTAGGGAATATTAACAGATGCTCAACCGAGTCTCTCTCTGACCCAGGGTTCGACCAACTCCAGAGCCTGAGGTATGGCATCCGGGTTGCTGCCACCCGCCTGTGCCATATCGGGACGACCACCACCCTTACCGCCCACCTGTTCAGCAGCCAGTTTGACCAGATCGCCCGCTTTCATGCTGCCGGTGAGATCCTTGGTGACACCGGCCACCAGTGAGACCTTGCCGCCCGCCACGGCAGTCAACAGAATCACCGCCGAACCCAGTTTGTTCTTCAGCTGGTCCATGGTCTCGCGCAGGGATTTGGGGTCTGCACCATCCAGATTGGCAGCCAGTACCTTGATCTCGCCCACGGCAACCGCAGAAGAGGCAAGATCGCTGCCGGCCGCACTGGCCAGTTTGGCCTTCAACTGCTCCAGCTCCTTTTCAAGTTTGCGGTTGCGATCGAGAATCTGTGTCAGCTTGTCTTCGATCTCGTCACGTCCTGACTTGATCATCTCGGCGACCCGCTGTACCCGCTCCTCATCCGCTTCCATCCACTCGATCGCCCGTTGACCGGTGACCGCCTCGATTCGCCGGACTCCGGCCGCGATACCGGTTTCAGCTGTAATCTTACACAGACCGATATCCCCAACCGCATTGACGTGGGTACCACCACACAATTCAGTGGAGAAATCCCCCATGCTCAGAACCCGAACATGTTCGTCATATTTCTCACCGAACAGCGCCATGGCACCGGAGTTTTTCGCCTCATCCAGAGACATGATGTCTGTGTTGACCAGATGGTTATAGCGAATCTGCTCATTCACCATCTGCTCGATGGTCTGCAGCTGCTCCCGGGTGATCGGTTCGAAGTGGGAAAAGTCGAAACGCAACCGCTCCGCATCCACCAGAGAGCCTTTCTGTGCCACATGATCGCCCAGCACCTGACGTAAGGCGGCATGCAATAGATGGGTGGCGGAGTGGTTGAGTGCGGTGGCCTGACGGGTATAGGCATTGACCTGGGCAGTCACCTTGTCTCCAACCTTCAAAACCCCCTCTTCAAGCTTGCCGATATGGGCAAACAGCTCACCGGCCTGCTTGCGGGTATCCTCGACCTCGAACAGCAGGCCGTTCCCCTCAAGCACACCCAGATCGCCTACCTGACCACCGGATTCCGCATAGAACGGGGTATGGTTGAGAAATACCATACCCTGATCGCCAGCAGCCAACTGATCGACCGACGCACCATCCTTCGACAGTGCGACAACCTCTGCGGCCTCTTCAAGCTCTTCATAACCGGTGAATCGGGTCGCTTCATCCAATGCGATATCAACAGCGTCACCGGCAACGAACTGACTGGCGGCCTGAGCCCGCTTGCGCTGCTCGGCCATCGCCGTTTCAAAACCGTCCTGATCGACACTCAGTTCGTGCTCACGGGCGATATCCGCTGTCAGATCCTTGGGGAAACCGTAGGTGTCGTAGAGTTTGAACACGGTCTCGCCGGGAATCACTTTGCCCTGAAGACCACTGATCGTCTCTTCGAGGATCTTCATGCCCTGCTCCAGGGTCTGGGCAAAGCGCTCCTCTTCCAGACGCAGGACCTTTTCCACCTGGGATTGCTGTTTCACCAGTTCAGGATAGAAATCGCCCATCTCCTGACAGAGAGGTTCCACCAGTTGATAGAAGAAGGCCTCCTTCACACCCAGCATGTAGCCATGACGAATGGCCCGGCGGATGATACGGCGCAGCACATAGCCTCGTCCCTCGTTGGAGGGCAATACACCGTCAACAATCAGGAAGGCGCAGGAGCGGATATGGTCAGCGATGACCCGCAGGGACTTCTCCTGCAGGTTGTCACAACCGGTAACTTTTGACGCAGCTTCGATCAGATGGGCAAACAGATCGATCTCGTAGTTGCTGTGGACATGCTGCAAGACGGCGGCAAGCCGTTCCAAACCCATACCGGTATCCACAGAGGGCTTGGGCAGTGGGGTCATGACACCATCCGCATCCCGGTTGTACTGCATGAACACCAGGTTCCAGATTTCGATGTAGCGATCCCCCTCTTCCTCAGGGGTTCCTGGAGGTCCACCCCAGATCGCTTCACCGTGATCGTAGAAAATCTCTGAACAGGGCCCACAGGGTCCGGTATCCCCCATCGACCAGAAGTTATCGCTCTCATAGCGTTTTCCGCCGGGTTTGTCCCCGATGCGGGTGAAACGGGCTGGGTCGACACCGATCTCATTGAGCCAGATTTCGGCGGCCTCTTGGTCATCCTGATAGACGGTAACCCAGAGCTTTTCTGCCGGCAGACCAATGGTTTCGGTGAGAAACTCCCAGGCATACTTGATCGCATCCTGTTTGAAATAGTCGCCAAAACTGAAATTGCCGAGCATTTCAAAGAAGGTGTGATGACGGGCTGTGTAGCCCACATTCTCCAGATCGTTATGTTTTCCGCCTGCCCTGACACAGCGCTGCGAACTGGTCGCCCTGGTGTAGTCCCGTTTCTCCCGACCGAGAAAAACATCCTTGAACTGCACCATGCCGGCATTGGTAAATAGCAGAGTTGGATCGTTTTGCGGAACCAGTGGGCTACTGGCCACAATCTCATGCTGATGTTGGGCAAAATAGTCCAGGAAGGCTCTACGGATTTCAGCGCTGGTCTTCATCATTTCGGCGTAAAATTACTGATAAAAAACAAACGACAAAAGATAGCAGGAACGGAGAAAAAAAGCCCGTTTTGTTGCACTAAAATTTCTCGTGTAACTGTTCACGTTGAAAGCCGCCATTTACCCTCTCCCCGGGAATCAGGCTTGTAACCCCCTCTATCTTGATGGGAGAGGGGTTGGTGAGAGGTTGAAGGCAGGCGTTAGGGTCGTTGAAGCGTTGACTGCACTCTCCCATCAATCCCTGCATTGCGGAGTTTTAATACTGATAATTGTACAGATAAATACTCCCCCTCTCCCCCGGCCCCTCTCCCGCAAGGGGAGAGGGGAGCTACTCTCTCATCAGGGTTTGAGACTCTGGTGAATTGTGCTTCTTCCGGCCTTCAGTCTCGGCTGTGGAATGCCTTTGATGCCTCAAATCGCAATTGGTCGGAGATAAGGGCTCCAATGAATCCGCTATCACCATCGTGATTGAATTCAATAGGATTAAGAGTGACAGGATGTAGCCATGTGAATTGGCTGACAAAACCCTAATGGAAATGATTCACAGCTCAATCCAGCAACAGACGACGAATCATTTCACTGGGAAAACCGCGGGATTCCAGGAAGCGGGCCCGTTTCGCCAGCTCCTTGTTCGACTCCGCCCTGATGGCACCATATTTGGCATCGTGGACCTCTCCCAGCAGCTGTTGCCACTGATCCTCATAAGGCACCAGCACTTCGTCAATCATAAACTGACTGATGCCCCGCTCACGCAGCTCCAGAGCGATGCGCAGCGGCCCCTGACCTTTTCTCACCCGGCTCTCGACGAACGATTCAGCGAAGCGGCCATCACTGAGCAGGGATGCGCTTGTCAGATCATCCAGAACCTGCTCGATCAGCGCCTCATCGTAGTGCCGACTCAGCAGCTTACGTCGCAGCTCTTGCTGGGAGTGTTCCCGTGCGGCCAGTAACCTGACCGCTGCGGCTTCGATTTCCGAATAATCGGGCTGGTTCAGCTTTCCGCCTCTTCCAATGCCTCTTCCGCCTCGGGAGAAGGCAGCAGCTCAGCCCGGATCCGGGTTTCGATCTCATCGGCGATTTCGGGATTCTCTTTGAGAAAGTTACGAACGTTCTCCTTGCCCTGGCCGATACGATCACCGTTATAGCTGTACCAGGCGCCGGATTTGTCGACGATACCCTGCCGTACACCCAGCTCGATGATCTCACCCTGATGGGAGATGCCCTCGCCATAGAGAATCTCAAACTGCACCTGTTTGAACGGCGGCGCCACCTTGTTTTTAACCACTTTGACCCGGGTGTCGTTACCCACCACCTCGTCACCCTTTTTGATGGCGCCGATGCGACGGATGTCGAGACGAACGGATGAGTAGAACTTAAGGGCGTTACCACCGGTGGTGGTCTCCGGACTGCCGAACATCACACCGATTTTCATGCGGATCTGGTTGATGAAGATCACCAGGCAGTTGGTCCGCTTGATATTGGCAGTCAGTTTACGCAGTGCCTGGGACATCAGACGGGCCTGCAGTCCCACATGGGAGTCACCCATGTCGCCTTCGATCTCCGCTTTGGGCGTGAGCGCCGCCACCGAGTCGATGACCACCACATCCACCGCACCGGAGCGCACCAGCATGTCGGTGATCTCCAGCGCCTGCTCGCCGGTATCCGGTTGAGAGACCAGCAGTTCGTCCACATTGACCCCCAGTTTTTCCGCATACTGAGGATCCAGGGCATGCTCAGCATCGATAAACGCCGCGGTGCCACCCATCTTTTGCGCCTCGGCCACCACCTGCAGAGTGAGGGTCGTCTTACCGGAGGACTCAGGACCGTAGATCTCGACCACCCGGCCCTTCGGCAGACCGCCGATACCCAAGGCGATATCCAGTGTGAGCGAGCCGGTGGAGATGGCTTCAATGTTTCTTATGGAACTGGTGTCGCCCATACGCATCACAGAACCTTTGCCGAACTGCTTCTCAATCTGACCCAGAGCGGCACTTAAAGCCTTTGCACGGTTATCATCCATTCGGTGGATCCTCATCTGTAAACTTTTATCGTTGAAATTGATGGCGGGATTATCACACGGCCACAGGCTCAAGTCATGAGCCTCAAAAACCGATACTTCAAATTATTTTGCTATGTTCAACCTAAGGTATTGGTTTCCCAATAGAATCGATAATCAGCGACTTCCCACCATTCACAATAGAACATTTTGAGTACCTAAGGTTAGCGCAAAACCGACCTATGAGGCAACCGAATCCGCCCGCTGTGTCGCCTTAGAAATCCAATCGGAAGCGCGTGTCTTCTCAAATCTGGCCAGCCATAGGGACAACCCCAGGGTAAAACCCAGGATCAACAGGGAAGCGACAACCACACCGGACCACCCCAGCCAGCGCCAGAAGGGCTCGAGATAGAAGCCACCCAGTGTGGCCCCGGCATAGTAGAACATCAGGTAGAGAGAGGTAGCGCTGCCCCGATTCCGCTTGGCATGGCCGGCGACCCAGCCCGCAGCCAGGGAGTGGCTAAAGAAAAAGCCGAGCGCATTGATGAACAGACCGGTAATAATCCAGAACAGCTGCTGGTTAAGGGTCATCAGTGTACCGCACATGAACAGCACGATCCCCACCCCCATGGCGATGGGTTGGGAGCGGTTTCTCACCAGCCGCCCCGAAAGCGCTGCTGCCAGGGTGCCGGAGAGATAGGTCAGAAACAGCATACCCAGCCACGAGGATGAGAGTCCGAACGGTTCCGCTGCCAGCACGAAAGTGATGTAGCTGTACTGATTCACAAAGATCATGAAATTGAGGCCACCAACAAAACAGGCAGCCAAAATCAACGGATTGCGCAGATGCGTGGCCAGAGCGTGAATTACCGGGGATGGCCGAAACGGCTTGGGCTGGAATCGACTGGAGGGCGGCAGCAGCCAAATCACCACAACCACACACAGCAGATCAAATCCCGCCAGTACCAGAAAACTGCTTGACCAGCCCCACTCGGCCGCTGCCAGACCGCTGATCAAGCGTCCGGAGACCCCTCCGACTGAATTGGCGCCGATATAGAAACCCACCGCCAGCAGCAGTCCCTGGGGCTCAAACTCCTCCCCCATATAGGCCATGGCGGCTGCAGGCAGTCCGGCGATAAAGACCCCTTGCAGACCTCGCAGTATCAGCAGTGTGTGGTAATCGGTGACAAATGCCGTGGCAAAAGTCGTCAGGCACAAAAGCAGCAGACTGGTATGAATAACCACCCGACGACCGAATGCGTCCGACAGGGGACCAAAAAGTAACAGCGCTCCGCCCAGGGAGAGTGTGGCAACCGAGAGACTCAGGGTGGCCTGCAAGGAGTCGATATCAAACACCTCTGCCAACTGGGGGAGTAGCGGTTGCGTGATATAGAGATTGCTGAACACCATTACCGAGCCAATGCAAAGGGCCAGGGTGGCGCGCCAGAAGTCTTTGCTGTGGGTCTGAATCATCTTGTTGATTACGTGGTTGTTTCTGTATTGAGATTAGTCAATCAATGCCTATAATGAAAATATATTATTTATATATTTTTGATATTGTTTGAATATGAATTTGAAACAGCTGAGTTATTTCAAGGCGGTGGTCGAGCAAGGCGGTTTCAGTGCCGCAGCCCGCCATCTGCATATTGCCCAGCCCGCCATCAGTATCGCGATCCGCAAACTGGAGAGTGAACTGGAGTTGACTCTGTTGCAGCGCAGCGAGCGCCAGATCACCGCCACCACCGAAGGTGAAGTATTGCTGCAACATGCGAATCGACTGCTGGAACAGGCCAGTATCGCCAATCTGGAGATGAATGAGCTCAAAGGACTGACCAAGGGCGAGGTGCGAATCGGTATCCCGAGCATGCTGGGCTCCTACTACTTCCCACCTTTTCTGATGGGATTCAAACACCGCTATCCGGAATTACGGCTCTCGGTATTCGAACAGGGTACCCGACGTCTGCAGGAGATGATCCGCAGCGGTGAACTCGACTTGGGTGTGGTGGTGGCGGATGCCCCACCCGCCGATCTCGAGACCCGCTTTCTGACCCGTGAAGAGATGGTTGCCTGTGTTCCCAAAGAGCACCCTTTTGCCAATAAAACTTCGATCACCATGGATGAGTTTTTCAGTCAGGAGCTGGTGGTCTTCAAGCCGGGCTATTTTCTGCGGGAATTCATCGATGGTTTCAGCGAACAGCGGGGCGAAGCGCCAACCATCGCCTTCGAGACCAATCTGATTCCCCTGACAAAAGCGATCGTCCGCCAGGGTTTCGGTATCACCACCTTTCTGCGTATGGTTGTCGAACAGGATGCACAACAGGACCTGGTGGCCGTGCCATTTTCAGATCCTGTCCACCTGGATCTCTCCCTCGCCTGGAAAAAGGATGGTTACCTCTCCCGGGCCGATCGGGCATTCGTGGATTACATACTGGAGCATGTCAGCCATGAATGAGTGCTGGTCCATGAAAACGGTTTACTGAGTAATTTAAAGATTATTAAGCCTATTCCACCAAACCAGCCTAAGCCAATGGCCAACGTTGCAGAATTTTGTAGCGGCTCTGGTTCGGTTGGGGATTGTTCGATGATGCCAGCACGAACTCTTTGACCGGCCATTGGATGGGTTGCGCCAACTGCCAGGGGGAGATGCGCTGGGCCTTGCGGAAGAGGGTCACATGGGGTTTATAGAGCCGTTGCTCTGGTTCGAAACCGCATTCTGTGAGTTGTTGTTTCAAGGCATCAACCAGTTGGATCAACGGCTCAGGTGTCGACTGAGGTGCGAGCCAGACAATCTTCGGCCTGGGCCAATAACCTGTGTGATCTAGGCTCAGTTCGAACCTTTGGCCGGAGAGTGACTCGGCCACCTGCTCGATGCAGGCAGGTTTTCGTCCCTGGAGCTGTCCGAGAAATACCAGGGTCATGTGCAGATCGTCCGGGTGGTGTCGATGCCCTTTCACCTGTGGACCCATCGCCAGCTGTTGCATCAGTGTCTCTCTCACTTCCACCCCGGGCCAGAGGGCGAAAAACAGGCGCTGGTCAGACATTTTCAACCAACCTGATCAGTTGGCGCAGGGCATGCTCCACGGTTTGCAGCCTGACCTCCTCCCGGTCCCCCGCGAAGCAGCACAGTTCAAGCAGAGGATCCCGATTGGTCGTCTGCCAACTGAAACAGACCGTACCTACCGGTTTATCCTGACTGCCTCCCCCGGGTCCTGCAATGCCACTGACCGCCAAAGCCAGATCCGCACCACTCTGCTGTAATGCACCTTGGGTCATCTCTCTCACTGTCTGCAGACTGACTGCTCCAAACTGCGCCAGGGTCTCAGCGCTGACCCCCAACATGGACTGTTTGGCCTGATTACTGTAACTGACATAACCCCGGTCGAACCAGTCGCTGCTACCGGGCAGATCGGTCAAAACCTTGGCCACCCAACCTCCGGTACAGGATTCGGCGACCACCAGGCGATCACTCCGGGCTCGCAACAACTCTGCAAGCTCAAGGCACAGCCCATGAATCTGTTCAGTTGAATCGATCATAACCATTACGCCAGAAAGAGGTTGTTATGCAGGCTGCCGCAATTGAATGAACGCCAATTACGATTTAAACCAGGCACCACAATTCCACTCAGTCAATCTGTCTTGACCTTGAGTTTTTTCTGCTTGATCCCTTCACTATCGGCCGCTGTCCAGGTGATTCGCAGATTCAGCCGATGCTTTTCCGAATCCTGCGAAGCGGTCACTTTAAGCTGCAGTAAACCATCGGGCTTTAACTCCATTTCATCTTCATCATCACTGAGTACCAAACTGCCTTTACCGATACCCTGGGTGATCGATTTCAACAGGCGTTCTATGGAAGCACGATCCTGCAGGGATTCATGTCGAAAACTCTTTTTGCCTTGCCTCATGAGCTTTTTCTCTTGACGATGATTGATTTTGGATCGAACACCTTGATCTGAGGGTAGTCGGTACTGATCCCCAACACCAGTCGATCGGGATGGAATATGGTCACGGCTGCTCCCTCCCCTATCAAGCCCTCTTTTTTGCGTGAGTGGCGATCGATGGTCGTGTCACACTCAAAGTTGAGCATACCTTTGCGCAACATGATTCGTTGGCCGTGGTAGCGATTGGCATGTCCATGCACGATCGCATAGATTCCTATTTCATTCATCAGTCTGACTCCTTTGCGGGTCAGCGGCATATCCACATCCCGATACTTGGTTCTGATCAGATTGGCCAACGGCCCGTAGTAGAATTCAAAGATCTCATCATCCACATCCTCCTTGAACTGTTTGTTGAGATATTTGACCCCTTTGCGATTGATCAGCTTTGCCATTCGGTCGTCGATACCCGCGTGGACGAACAGGAAAGAGCCATGATGAACCGCCAGTTTCATCTCTTTGAAGAACCAGTTGAACTCACCGTCATCCTTGAGAAACAGACTTTGCCATTTGAGTACCGCCGCATAGGCCTGACGTAGTGACAAGCCGGCCTTTTCACAATCAGATTCGAATGAATCGATCTTCTCTCTCAGCCGTTTCAGCTCTCTGGCCATGCGATTGTCCGGCATGACCCAGCTCGCCATCTTCGGGAACTCTTTGAACCAGCGCTTCGGCGGGTAGAGCAGACGTCGACAGTCACGGGTTGAAGGAATCCCCTGCAAAGCGGATCTGTCCTGCAGATACTGATCGGCAATCTCACGCAACATCGGGATTGCCTTACTGCCCATGCGAATAAAGAAGTGGTCATGTCTCGGATCAGGCTCCATACCGACCGAGGAGATACCCAGTTTGATGCGAATATCGTGATTGCCGGCCAGGATGGTGATCCTCGCTCCCAGCTTCTTCAACTGGCGGATGACCCGCAACAGCCGCAGATTGCTTGGCCCTTTGTCAAAACAATCTCCACCGATCACGAAGCTGGCCTCTCTGCCACGACGGGTCAACTTCAGGTCACCATCCTGATCGCCGGTTTTCCTTACCCCGCCGGAGGCAACCAGTGAGGAGATGAAGGCATCTGCATCCGCGTGCAGATCTGAAAAGAAGAACAGCTCCCGTTTTGGCCATTGCCATTTCTCCTTACCCAGTACTTCGGTCAGCAGATACTCTGTGGTATTACGTTGCCCGCGCTCCTTGACGATGGAACGATGCTTGCCAAGCGGCCAGAGTTCACTGGATGTGGGTAGATCAGGCTTGATCCACTTCAGCCCCCGGTATTTGGGGAGTCGTTTGTGATGATACTTATCGGTTTTGTTATCAGCGCTAATCGACAAATGCCTCTCCTCGTGAGCGGACCTTCCATTCCCCGGTTAGATGACGCCAGGATCCTGCGTAGCGGCGCTCAAGAAAAACTGGTCGACAATGATACATACTCAAAGCCGCAATCTGATCAAATTCCAATATCCCCAGATGGTGAGCAGCATGGCGAAATGCCGCACCATGACCAACAAATAGTTTGACGGTATCGGTATCGACCCGCTGCTGTAACTCGGCAAGCCTATGATCCAGATGACGAGCCACTCTGACGCCCGCCTGCATCAGTGATTCAGCACCCTGCAGAGGCAGTTGGTAGTGGCTGTTCGACTTCCAGTCGGCCGGCGGCGTTTCAAAACGCGGATCATCCTGGAGTATGGATTCGATGGTCTGCCGGGTCAGATTTGCCGCAGACCCCATACTGCGTTCGGCCAACTCATCAAAGCCCTCGATCGACAATGGTGATGAGATTGCGTCACTGAAACCCTGGCGGATGACTTCGGCGGTTTGCCAGCCACGTAACAGATTGGAACTGTCGATCACAGGACAGAGATCCCAGTCAAACATCTGTAGCGCTCCACTCAGCAGCGTGACAGAGCGTCTCGCCTGTTGACGGCCCTGCTCAGTCAGAGGAAAGGGTTGCCAGGCACTGGGGGTATCCTTCAGCTGATGATAATCTCCATGCCTTAACAGAGCCGCAATGACACTAGGCATCGGATATCAATCCGGATGGTGTATAACGGAATGGTAAGCACTTCATCACTTTTTGGATTTCTGTTTTTCAAGCATTTTTGCCAGTTTCTTGATCATTGGTTTAAGCTCAGCCTGTTTGATACGCTCGATCGCTTCATCTGGCGAGAGCCACTCCCGACCCCGATGACGCTCTTCCCACTCATCTTCCGGAATCAGATTTTTGACCAACATTGGATAGACCTGAACGGAACACTCGGCGCCCCATTTCTCATATTTGTAACTGCCGAGGCTTTCACTTCCCACGTCACCTTCGACACCGGCCTCTTCAAATGCCTCTTTTGCCGCGGACGCCTGCAGGGTCAGCCAGGGCTCACTGATCCCTTTCGGCACCACCCAATGTTTCTGTTTACTGGAGCGGACCAGCAGAAACTCCGGCTTGCCATCCTTGATGCGATAGGGAATCACAGAAGATTGATTATAGTAGTAGGCGGGACGATCCCGCATCTCCTTGCTGGTGGGATCCGGAAATGGGAATTTTTTATCCAGACTGCTGGCGCGGATTATGGAATCCAACTTACCATCCCCCGGACGTAGTTTTTTCCAGTCGTTGGGCATACTGATTCTGGCCAGGGTTGCGGTGGGGATCAGTTTGCCATCCTTTGGTAAGGGAATTCGCTTACCCTCCAGATACTCGGTCAGGGCTTCGAGACCGGGATTATGACCAACCATCAGCACCCGCTTGGCGCTCTTCGGCGTTTCGGCAAGTACCTGCAGCAGGTCTTCAACCCTCGCGGCATAAATACGCCGATCCTGGGTAATCTTGTCGGCATCCTGCCCCATCACCTTGACTGCCTTCTGTGCCGTGATGATGGCCCGCTCGGCAGGAGAACTGACCACATAATCGGGCTGAAGCTGATATTGCAGCAACCAGACTCCGATGCGTTGCGCACCCCGTTTGCCACGATCCTTGAGTGGACGCTTAAAGTCCTCTACCTGTTCACTCCAGTCAGACTTTCCGTGCCTGAGTAACAACAATTCACGTGCCATCGTCTCTCTACCTCTTAGGGCCTGTTATCTCTTCTCTACAACCATTTGAAGGTGATGCCTTATACACCATTTTTGAAACTGACCTGTCCATCCTATTCAACACAATCTATCGACTAAGTGCCGCCCCATTTGGCGATACAGAGCTCGGTCAAGGCTGCAAAATCCAATCCACCACACACCTCATAGACAGGGATTCTATCCAATAATGCCAGGTAGGGCTCGGTGGCCAACGGCGCTTCATCCTGTAAAAAGTGACCTGATTGATCCTGATAGAATGGCCCGGGGGACTTCATTACCGCCTTCAACAGCTCTTCTCTTCCACTGATTGAAACCTGGCTCATACTAACCGGCTGGTCAGAGTCCCGATGCCAGTTGAGGATAATCAGCCCAGCCAAAGGCACCGCTGTCGAGGTATCGATCCGACCCTTGCCGTAGAACTGTTCGACATTCACATCAAACTTCTCTTCCAGTTCCCACAACGTCTGTTTCGGCATCGCCAACAGCTCGCTGCGGCGAGGCTCATCGATGAGTGCCTGCAGGCGTGGATTATTGACCACCGTACCGGGATTGATCCGGGGCAGCTTGGGGATGCCGACAGCCTCGACAACCTCATCCGATTCACGCAGAAACAGCCGATCATTGGTCAGAAAGCGGCTCTCTGGATGCTCCATCAGATGCAGCATCAAAGTCGACTTCCCACCACCGGAAAAGCCGGCAACCGCTACCGCATTCTTGCCCAACATCAGAGCGGCAGCGTGACAGATCAGCCAGTGTCGGTTCTGCAACCAGTTCATGATCTGGGAGTTGATGAAATTGACCAGTTGATTGTCATAGGTCAGACAGGGCCCGGCTGCAACACAGTGATCCCGGCTCTGCAGAAACAGCATGCCGGTACGCACTTTAAGAATCATACGACCATCCTGCAGCTCCAGGTAGGCATCCTTGCGGCCGGTCTTTCCAGGCTCCCGTTTCCAATCGGTAAACTGGATACCTGTCTCCAACACATCGCTCTCAATGGCCACAATCTCCAGTGCATCGTCGGCCAGCCGTTGCGGTAGGTAGGAAAAGTAGTCAGCCAAGCGGGTCAGCAGTTGCCGGCTGTTCGAGTTGATGGCGACCGATAACCCGCCCAGATTCAGATAGAGAGGGGTTTCACACAAGGTCTGCTCCTGCATCAACAGGGCAGCGGCGGTCTTACTCTCCATCTGACGGTGTTCATCTGCTGGTTGAGTCACGATGATAACGCCTCCATAACATGGGCAACATAACGGGAAGGCACATCGATCCCCATCCCTTCATGGGCGCCGCGAAAACCGCCGAATGCGGAAACCTCGAAGACCACCGGCCCCTGGTCCGTCTCGGCCACATCCACGGTGGTGAAATCGAGCCCGAAGACCGCTTGCGCCCGCCTGGCCAGTTCGATCAGCTCATCACTGGCCTGATAACCTTCATAGTGCCCACCACTCAGAATGGTTGTGTTCCAGACACCTTTTTTGCCCACCCGGGCATAGGCCCCCAGATATTCACCGGCCAGAAATACCATCCCCAGATCCTTACCCGGCAGTTCGCGCTTCTTCTGGATATACATCACCGGATTCTGCTCGCGGAATTCGGCAATCTGTTTAGCCACCTGCTCAGAACCGCTCTGATGCTCGATTAGGGTCATACCCCTTGCCTTGGTGGAGTAGAGCGGTTTGAACACAGCCGCCTGAAACGCCTCGACTGCCTGGGCGGCCGCTTCGGGATCCTCGGTGATACGGGTCTCCGGCATGGGAATCCGGGCATTGTAGAGGGACATGGTACAGCTGAGTCGGTCGATCAGGCGGATGATCCGCTCAACCTGACTGAATACCCGTACCCCGGCCAGCTCCAGTTGCCGCAACATCTCCAGCCTGTCGAGGGTATGGGGGCTGTACTGCGCACTGATCTTTTTCACCAGCAGCGCATCGAGCCGGGTCAGATCCTCTCCCCGATAGAGCAACCTGCCACTGTCCAGCTCCGCAGTCACTTCCGCCATATCGATGACCAGCCGGTAGCCGGTCGCCTCTGCCACCGCATCGGCCAAGACTTCCGTCGACCATTTACCGGGTATACCGACAACCCCGATTTTCGGTTTAACCAATGAATATCTCCTCTATGGGTACCTTGAAACGACGTTTGGATTTAGCATTTGCCGCAAGCAGCTGCTCCATCAGATAACGTGCCCGGTAGAACATCGCTCTGGAGAGCGATTTGTCGAGAATAAACCGGGTGGAACTGACAAAGGAGCGTATCAGGCCCAGCGCCAGTCTGACCTCGAACTCCTCATCCTTGACCTTTTTCGAATAGCCACGGGCAAAGCGGTAGATGCCATGGCTGATGATCGCAATACGCTGTCGCACCCTGGGATCGAACACCTGCAGACGATAGTTCGAAATCATGAAGACTGTGATGTCCTGCAGATAATCCATATAGCGTGATCGATGCAGATCGATAAAGTTGATCCGTTGCTGCTGTTGATCGTAGATGATGTTATCGACGTTGAAATCTCCGTGGATATAGACTGAGAACGGCGCCTGGATATCAGCTTCAAGCTTCTGAACCTGTGTCAGCAGTTTGCTGAATGAGGGCAGCTTCTGGCCGCCGATGGCCAGGTTGTTCTGCTTGAATTCAGGATGTATGGCATACACATCATCCATACGTTTGGCGAGTTGATCCATATAGTTGGCTGAGACCGGTTTGGCCGTTCGGGTCTCATCCCAGACCTGTTTCAAGGTCTCGGTAAGATGGGTGAAGCTCTCCTGAAACAGCTTATCGGAACCACTCAACAGAATCTGCTCGAAGGTCTGTCCGGCCAGATGTTCGATCAGCATCGCTGCTGAATCGCCGCTTTTTTTATAGGCCAGGATTTTCGGCGCCAGACCGGGAAATATCTCGTGCCAGTCGTTAACCCGCTGTTTCTCCTCCTTGAGTTTACGCTTGCCTCCATCCTTGAAGACCCCGTGATAGCCAGATTCACCGGTACTGGCCACCGCATTGATCGCACTGCCGGATTTGGTCTGTGCGATGGTCTGCACCTGCAGACCATCCATCTCATTCACCGCCTTCAGTTCGGTCAGGGAGGCATTCAATGTGTGGTAACGATCGGTATTGAAGTGCTGTCCCATGGCGGCCGAGATGATCGCTTCGCTGATGCGTAACAGGGCGTTACCCATCTGCTCGATGTTACGGCCCAACATGATCAGGGAGATATGATCCGCCGGATACTTATCTTTCTTCAGAAGTTTCGAATAGCTCAGCAACTGTTTTTGATAGGCCTGATCGAGACGCTGCTCCACCCGACCGATCTTCAATGCCCGACGGGTGTCCTTGTCCGCCAGTGCCGGCTCGATCATCTCCAATGCCTTCAGCACCCGCTCCAGCATGGGGAGATACTTGCCCCGCTTCAACAGACGTTTCTGCTCCACCTGCAGGGACTGCAGCATCGCCTCCCGGCTCAGTTCGGTGATCCGCTCCAGATGGGTGGCAACATCTTCAACCGCCCGCAGCAGTTGCTTGCTTCCGCCCTGATTGTCCGCAGCGGCATGCTCGGAGAGGCAGTGGTTGTGAATGCTCAAACGCAGATTCTCCACATAACCTTTGCGATCGAGCAGTCGGGATGGTGGTGTGTTGGCGGTTGTTGCAAGATAGTCCCGCAACACGCTCAGATGCGAGGCCGTTTCAGCGAGCAGGAATTGTAGATTGTCATTAATCGCCTTCGGTAGGGACATCTCAGTCAATCACTCCCAGATAGAGGGGTTTTACGCCTTGCAACACCGGCTGCAGATCGAGCTCAAGACTTTTTGGAAAAAGTTCGACCTGGGAAAACTCAGCAAATGGCAGCCATACCACCTCGATCTGGTGTTTGTCAGGATGAACTCCAGCGCCAGGACGATAGTCATCCGGGACGGAACAGGCGAACAGAAACTCGATCAGATGACGGCTTGAGGGGGGCTCGGTTCTGCGTTGTTTGTAGAAGTCGGCGACAGCCAACAGGCCGTCCACCACCACCCTGGTGCCGATCTCCTCTTCACACTCTCTCTGCAGAGCTTGGGTCAAGCTCTCCTGCACCTCTTGACCACCCCCAGGCAAGGTGTACCAGAAGCCCCTCTCCTGCTGCCATTTTTTCTGCATCAAAACGGCTTCATCTCGCACAATCACAGCACGCACAGCATTTCGGATATCGGCGTCCAGGCCTGTCAATTCACTTGCCTGTCTCATAATAAAGTTTAACGCACTTCTCCCACGATCTATTCGAGTAAGCTTAGAAAAACAGCACCATAATCCAGCACAGAGCCACCAGCATCAGCGATACCAGCACAGCGGCTGAACCCTGATCCTTGGCACGCCCGGAGAGCTTATGGTTCTCGGTACTGATTCGATCCACCACGCTTTCGATAGCACTGTTCAGCAGCTCCACGATCAATACGATCAGTAACGGCCCGACAAGCAGTGCCTTCTCGACTCCATTATCACCCAGCAAAAGCCCCAAAGGAGCGAGGATGATCAGCAGCAGCACCTCCTGACGGAAGGCCTCCTCGTTCTTATAGGTAGACCGAAATCCCTTCATTGACCAGCGCATTGCGTTGATCAATCGCCGGAGCCCAACATTACGTTCGCCTTGCATCACCATAATGCGGCTCCTTCTACCAGCTTAGACATAAAAAATCGACCCTGTCATAAACAAATCATGATCCTCTCATAAAACTGCAACGCAGAACCACTATGGTTCGCATCCAGTGAAACAGGGCTCGCGAGCAGCAATCTGCCCCCCTGTACTGACAAAAAAACGCCTTTTTTGGCGCGAGGAGTAATGTTTGGTCATACCGATTAAACATGGAGCAATACCAGCCAGCGTTTTTTCCGGGTCAGCCCGGAGAGCAAAGCCTCTCTCCCCCTCAATTTCTTTCTCTGTCGCGAATAGAGAAAGACTTCACATCACTTGCTCAGGCCTTGCCCGCATGGCTATAAGCAGGTGTTCAAACTGGTGTTCACAAGACCAATGCGAGAACTCCGATGGCATCACTGAAATATAAAAGTCTGTTTCTGTCCGATACCCATCTTGGACTGAGAGCCGCCCGCACCGAGTATCTGCTCGATTTCCTCAAACATACCGAAAGCGAAAACCTCTATCTGGTCGGCGATATTCTCGATTTTTGGAAGATGCGCTCCGGTTGGTTCTGGCCTTCGATTAACAACGAGATCATCAACCTGGTGATCAACAAAGCCAAGCAGGGCACCCGGGTGATCTACGTACCGGGCAACCATGACGAGCTGCTGCGCGACTATCTCAACTTCCACTTCTCGGGGATCGAGATCCACAAGGAGATCATCCACAAGACCGAGGATGATCGCCAGTTCCTGGTACTCCACGGGGATGAGTTCGACGGTGTGGTGATGAACAACAAATGGCTGGCCCACCTGGGCAGCGACGCCTACGACCTGCTGCTCTGGCTGAATCGCTGGTTCAATGTCGCCAGGCGACGTTTGGGGTTTGGTTACTGGTCCCTCTCTGCCTATCTCAAGCACCAAGTCAAAGAGGCGGTGAAGTATATCGGCAATTTCGAACAGGCGGTGATCCAGGCCGCCCGTGAACGGCAGTTGGACGGAGTGATCTGTGGACATATTCACCATGCGGTGATCAGTGATCTGGATGGTCTGACCTACGCCAACTGCGGGGACTGGGTGGAGAGCTGTACCGCTCTGGCTGAAGAGGCGGACGGCTCACTGAAACTGATCCACTGGGTCGACGAATCAATGCAACTTATCGATAAGAGAGAAGATGACTATGCGGATAGCGATACTGACGGACGCGTGGTACCCACAAATTAACGGCGTCGTACGTACGCTGAACAAAACCATTACCATCCTGGAGCAGTGGGGTCATGAGATCCTCTGCATCAATCCGGAGCTGTTTCGGACATTGCCAATGCCAACCTATCCGGATATTCCGCTCTCTCTGTTTCCCTATGGCAAAATCAAAAAGCTGTTGAATGAGTTCAATCCCGATGCGATCCATCTCTCTACCGAGGGACCGATCGGCTGGGCGGGCCGGCGTTACTGTCTGCGCCACGACTTTCCCTACACCACCACCTACCACACCCGTTTTCCAGAATATGTACGATTGCGGGCACCTATCCCTCTCGCCCTTTCCTACGCCTTCGTCAGAACGTTTCACGGTAAAGCGACCCTCACCATGGTTGCCACCAGCTCGATGAAGGCCACCCTGGAAGAACACGGTTTCAAAAATCTGGAGTACTGGACCCGGGGTGTCGATATCGACCACTTCGTACCCAGGAAGGAGAAGGCGCTGGATCTCGAAGGTCCCATCTCCCTCTACCTCGGTCGGGTTGCGGTGGAAAAGAACATCCAGGACTTTCTCGATCTGGATATCCCAGGCTCAAAGGTTGTGATCGGTGACGGACCGGCAATGGCCAGTCTCAAGAAAAAGTACCCGGATGTCCACTTCCTCGGCTACCGTAAAAACGGCGATCTGGCCAACCTGCTGGCAGCGGCGGATGTAATGGTCTTCCCAAGCCGCACCGATACCTTCGGTCTGGTGATGCTGGAGGCTATGGCCTGTGGCGTGCCAGTGGCCACCTACCCGGTGGAAGGTCCATTGGACGTGATCAAAAACGGCATCAACGGCTGGATGGACGAAGATCTCAAAACTGCGGCGACCAAAGCCCTGGAAGTCGACAGAAAGAGCTGCCGGGAGTTTGCCGAGCAGTACTCCTGGGAGGCTTGTACCCAGCAGTTTCTAAATCTGATTCAGAAGAACTGTCCAGATTCAGCGACAGAGGCTGTTGAGAAGACCAGTTAGCACAAGGGCACAATGAATCGTAATAATGGGAAGGCTGTGGAAGATCATACAAATCTCATCGGCTATCCGTTTGCACCGGTATTCGGAATTAACCTCTTACCCTCTTTCAGGTTAAACTGACCGGTCTGATTTCCGCCTCCACACTTTGGGCAGACCGAGACATCGATGTAAAATACCCTTTTCAGGCGCTGTGCCCAGGTCATGGTCTGGTGCCGCTGTTCGGGTGTTTTGTCTTCGTGTTCCTCGTGGGGACGGCCCTTGCCGCGTTTAGCCGGCGTCACATCTACCCGGTGTTTGCTGTTGGGCGCGAATACGCCGTGGAACCGGGTCAGGTTTACTCTCGGTTTCGGCACCAGCGCCGCCAGCTTGGCAATGACAATTCGGCAGGAAAGCCGATTTGTACGACAAGCGTCGCCGGATGTGCGACATGAAACCCAGCGGCTCAAAGATTACGTGCGTTGTGCCATCGCTGTTGGGCGTTTTGAGTTGGGTCACTCCTGGCATCCCTGCGCCCGTGACACTTGTGATTCCTTTCACGTCGTACCGAATATTCCCTGAGGATGTCAGTGACAGCCGCTTCTCGGATACCGCTGGTCTTGAAATATATCGGCATAGTCTCCAGCTTCTGCCGTTCCCAGGCATGTGCCGCGACACCGGCGTGTAGGTTAAAGCCAGATACTTTCGCCACCTGGGAAAATCGATCATCGTCTTCCCAGGACGGGATCGTCTGCAGCGTGAATACCTTGCGCCCCTGCTGTGGCCCCACCCCACGGTAATGCGATAACTGACCGAGCACCCCAATACCTGTTGCCTGGGGTTCTCATCCGCATCATCCAAATCCAGGTAACTGTTTTCGGCTCTGGCTCCTGCTTCACCCTACCTCCTGCATCTATGCAGTCGTCTTCATCACGCTCGAGGATGCCCTCGCGCTCCAGAAAGCCGGCAACCCGGTGGCTGATCGTATGCACCAGCTCTATCAGTTCCTGCTGTTCTGGCCCATCGGTGCGCTGGAACCGTGTTCGACCGTGTTAGGTTTCCGTTTAAATCCCATCCAGGAACAGGATATGGAAATGGAAATGGAAATGGAAATGTACATTGAGATTGAGCGCACTGCCGAACCGCTGGATCAGCGTCACCGCACCGGTCTGCGCGGTCTTTCGAGTGAATCCTGCCTTCTGAATCAGAGTGTTACCGTTTAGCTCACATGAGATGGTAGATTGATCCACACCAGTTGCACCCGCTATCGCTTGTTGATTGAAACCACTTTTTGTTAGGGCTTCAATTTGGCATCTTTGTTCATAGGTCAGTTGATTGTAATTGCTCATTGTGTCATCTCTTGCCGGAGAAAAAGCGGTTAACCTACGGAAAACTGGCCGTTTCTTCTACCTTCTACGAGTTATGCACTTATGAGTTGAAGTTAGAATTTGAAATCCAACTCGATATATGCTCATGTAGAGCACAGTAGCGTAAACTGACTGCGCGCAAATTTATTAATTTAATTCTGGCACAAGCGTTTCTATCTGATTTTATTTTTATGGAAACAAAGAACAGCATTATTGATAGATTTGTTTTTTATACACTGCCTAGCTTTGTTTTTGTACTATTCCTGTCACCTGCCCATGCAATAGACGTTATTCCGGGCTATGCGGTCGCACCACCGCCGGATATGAATAGCTTTATGGCATCTCTCGTGAATATTGAAACTGGAGACAGGTACATTCAAGGGCGCAAGCAGGGGCTTGATACCAAGCTTAACATTTCAAACCTGTTATTACGCTACACCCGTTCATTTTCAATAAACGGCAAGCCGGCCGGTTTTTATATCCAACCTTCTTTGGGAGCGGTAGAACCCGGTGGTTCTCTGTCTGGTAATGATAATTCAACCGGCATTGGTGATACGGGTTTCGCTTTTGCGTACTGGCCTTATGCCAATCGCGAAACGGGAGATTATTTTTCCTTGACCGGTTATCTAATCGCACCGACGGGCAAATACGACAGTAATAAACTGGTTAATCTTGGTCAGAACCGTTATGGTGCAGCCTTCAAGATTACCTATCACACAAAACTGACAGATTCTGTCGAGGGCATGCTGTCAACCGACGTGCAGTGGTTTGGCAACAATGACGATTACCGGCTGACTCATCAGTGTCTGGAGCAAAAACCGTTGTATTCCACGCAGGCAACTTTGATGTACAACATCAACAAGCAGTTCATGTTGGCTGGGAGTTACTTCATTCATACAGGTGGCGAAACACAGTTGGATGGCGTTGATCGGGATGACAGAATAAAGCGTGACCGTTATCAGCTGGCAGTTATGGGCAAGTTCAGCTTTGGGAAGTTAATTCTCCAGTTTGGTAGTGATTTGGATACGGAAAATGGCTTTATCGAATCACAACATGCCATTCTGCGTTATCAGCGTCTATGGCAATAATACAAGTGGCACCCTATGAAATCTCTGGTAATCGTTTTTACCACACAATCTTAGCTAATACCGATTTCACCAATAAAACGAAATCCGAGTAGATTTTTTGATGTTCTGATAGAGGGGGCTGCTCAGTAAGGCAAAATCATAAGATTTCTACTTGAAATCCGCCAAAGATAATATCTTAAAATTGATTGGCGCACCGCAAGTAAATGATGATAATAAACTGGCCAAAATATACAATATATACTACAAATTGTTCCAAGAGCAGCCCTATCAGCTGAAATTACACATTCTCAGCACTGAATGCTACCGGTTAGCCAGCTGTCGTTATATCTTGATAATCAGGATAACCGCTAAGCCAGTATTTTGTATGGACTGGACTGCCCAAACTGGTTGAGGTGCTAAGACCAAGGGTAATGATTAACGCCTATTGGAAGCACCATAACAATACACCTTCAGTTAGGTTAAAGAGTTGCATAGATTAAGAAAAAACGTATGGCTGCTTTTCATAGCAACCGTATTTGTTTCTATCCTTTTGACATTCGTCATGTCGGTGTACACATGGGATAAACATTTTTCCAGCATCAAATCAGACCTCAATCATGCCCACGCACTGACCAAAAGCTATCTTTTGGAAAAAATCGTGAAGATGAGTGAAATCTTCCAACTCCTTGATAAATCTTATAATAATAGAAATCAAGATCAAATCAATCTGATTTTCAGCACATTCATTGATACGATTGATTTTGATAGAAACGCAGGAACGAACTTTTTTCAAGGCCACTTGACATTCGACAGGGAATTTCTTGATAAACAGAAACCAGAACAGGTCTTTTTGAAAAACAGCTTCTACTACACAACCCAGAAACAATGGGTAACCCCCATCTGCTATCGATTCTCTGAAGGTGATGTTGGTTGCTTTGCCATTGACCTCGAAGATCTAACCACGCTGCTTACCAGAGGCGCGAGAACAACGGGGATCAACCACGTGATATCAACATCGGATTACTGGTTAATACATAACAGCTTTTTTGACAAAGATCAGTTTGCATCATTATATTCTGCGAATATGATGAAGGGTCCGATAGCAAAAACCCTGGCGTCTCATTCGAAATCACTAAAAGAAGAAATTGGGCTATCACTAGACGAATTTCTGGCGGGAGAAAATAGTCACAGCTACCAGCAAAGAGTGCTTAATGGAGAGCACACTTTGATCATGCTTAGCAGTGTTCCCACCTATAATCTGTTTATCGCATCTGGGTATACCTATTCAGAGATCTGGCGACAATTTCTCAGCTATATCTATGGAATTGTACTATTGACCATAGGATTTAATACCGTACTTTTTTTCCTCTTTAAACGATACGACAAACTCAACGAAAAACACCGCCTTGATCTCGAATACAAAAACAAACACGACAGCTTGACCGGCCTGCTTACAAGACGCGCCTCAGAGCAGGTGTTTATGGAAGAGCATCCTATTAACGGAACCTACGTATTAGCCGAAATATCCATTAATAAATTTCATCTTATCAATGAGCGTTTTGGACACCATACCGGTGACCTGCTGCTACAATATATCTCGAACTATCTCAAGAATTACTGCACCAACCCTTGTTATTTAATACGTGATATCGGTCCAGATTTTTTTATCATCTCACCAGATTCAGAATCCGATAAAATCGAGCCTGCCATAGAGCAGTTGCTTGAAGAGGTAAAAAAACCCATAGCAATTGGTGATGTCAAATTACGGCTCAATATTAAAGCGGGAATATTCAAGGGAAACCTCTCCTCCATATCCTATAGAGAAGCGCTAAAGTGTGTCGACCTGGCACTCTGGAAAGCGAAAAAGGAACAAATTAACCTATACACTTATACTGAGGAGACCCACGAGCAGGTAATACAACGCAGCCGGATAAGAGAGCTTTTGGATGATGGCATTGCCAAGCATGAATTCCACCTCGTGTATCAGCCACAAATCGAACCCAATACCGGTGTTTTAACTGGAATTGAGGCGCTGGCGCGCTGGAACAGCACAGAACTGGGATTCATTCCACCATTACAATTTATCGATATTGCCGAAGAATCAGGGCTCATCTTAGATTTAGGGCGGGAACTGACCACCATCGCTATCAATGATTTCAAGGATATTTTGGCGAAAACCAACAAAGAATTCACGCTTTCCATCAATTTTTCCATCTATCAATTTCTGAGTGACACCTTTTTAAATGACATTGATGAGATTATTGGCAATTCCGGTATTCCACCCAAATTATTAACACTTGAAATAACGGAAAGTATTTTCGTTGAAGAACTGGCTTACATTAAAAATATACTACTTCAGTTACACGAAAGGGGCTTTCACATTTCTCTGGATGATTTTGGTACAGGCTACTCATCACTCAGCATGCTGAGCAAGCTCCCTATTGATGAAATCAAGATTGACAAATCATTCATTGACAATATTCAGCACTCTCGGCCAGATTATCTTCTGGTGCGAAATATTCTTGCCATTGGAAAGACATTGGATCTAAAGGTTGTTGCTGAAGGCATTGAGCACACGGATCAGGCCGATATACTGCAAAGGCACCATTGCCATTCTATTCAGGGTTACCTGTATTCAAAACCCTTGCCTAAAGAAGAAATCATAGCGTTTATTAATAAGAACAAAATACAAGAATACAAAAAATACAAAATAAAATACAAGTAAAATACAAAGGCACCCATTCTTAAATTATTTGCTTCTGATGGCCAGGTTCAAGGTGAAAGTAAACTTGGCAAATTATGGATGGGTGTCCATCTACACCAGCGATCTACACCTCGGTTTGGGCACCAGCGCCGCCAGGCGGGCAATGAAATCCAGCGGCTCAAAGATCACATGCGAGGTGCCGTCTCGGTACGGCGTCTTGAGTTGAGTTGCTCCTGCGCATCCTTGCGCCCCACCTGCGGCCCCACGGCGATGCGGTACGTGATCGAGTGACCGCACAATTGACTCATGGATCGTCATCCACCGCGTCCCCGACCAGGTAACTGTTTTCGGCATCCCGTTCCAGTAGGCCTTGCTGTTCCAAATAGCATCCCACACGGTGGGCGATGGTGTGGGCCAGTTGCAATACTGTATTTTTGTACAGTCTATCGCTTGACTGCGGGATCTTGAAGCCTCAGCTATGAAGCCGGGAAGTGCCAAACACCGCGAGGGAGGCCTCATTGAAAAGCGGCAAACGCCAGCCTGCCGGGGTTCAGGCATCCCCACCAGTGTTATTCGGCCACCTTTATTTCTCATATTTAAGAAATATATTACACATTATCCACCACCCAACATATGTTTCTTGCTTTTAAGTAATTATTGACTTATTGCTCAGCATCATCCTATAGTTTCTCTTATTGGAGAAACTATATGGCCCGAAAAATTACGCCCTTACCCCTGCCCACCTCCCCGGTCGTCGATTCGGTTGAGGCGTTTGGCGCGTTTGTACGGAGCCTGCGCACGCAACAACAACTGCGCATCGATGATGCCGCTGCACTGTGCGGTGTTTCGGTTCAACTGCTCTCGGATCTTGAAAATGGCAACCGTTCCGTCGGCCTGGACAAGGCCCTGGCGGTTGCACAGCAACTGGGGCTCACCCTGCTGGCGGTACCAAAATCGGCGCAATCCCAGGCAATTGCAGCCATCAAGCGTCAGTCATTATGACAACCCACAGCCTTTCAGCCTGGATTGGTGAACAACAGGTTGGCACCCTGAGCTATCACGACGATACCGGGCGCTTCTCGTTTGAATACGAACCGGCCTGGATGACGAATAGCGGTGCTTATCCCATATCCCCCCCCCTCCCGTTTTGGCGTCCGGACGGCCAAACCGATGAACTGCACTCGGTCAACGTACGCCGCTTCTTTGAGAATCTGCTGCCCGAGGGCAAAGCCCTGGAGGATGCGGCTGCAGCGCACATGGTCTCAAAAGGCAACCTGTTTGGTCTGCTGCGCTGGCTAGGCCAGGAAAGTACCGGTGCGCTTGCACTGTTGCCTGAAGACACCCTGTCGGCCCAGCTTGAACCGAGCGTGCGTGAAGTCAGCTTTGAAGAGCTCTCCGAGCGTATCCACGACCGGGCCAATCGCCCCTTCAATGTATGGGACGGCCGGGTACGCATGTCCATTGCCGGTTACCAGGATAAACTGGCGGTCTATGTTGATGAGGAAGGAAAACTGTTCCTGGTGGAAGGCCGGCTGGCGTCGACGCATATCCTCAAACCGGAGCCGCTAAACCCAAAGCTCTCCAGGTTGGTGGCCAATGAGCACTTTTGCCTGAAGCTGGCTGCCGCGCTCGGTATACCCTCGGCCGAGGTAGAAATTCTACGCGTGCCGGAGCCGGTACTGATGGTCAAACGCTTCGACCGCATCAAACACAACCGCCATGTCGAGCGTTTACACGCGGTGGATAGCTGCCAGGTGCTCAATCTCAGCGTCAACCACAAATATGAACGCAATTTCGGCAGTGGACGTGATGTCGCCACTATTCGGGACGGCGTTGGTTTCGAGAGGCTCTTCTCCATCGCGCCGCTCACCCAGTCTGAAGCGGCCACTCGCATGGCACTGATCCGTTGGGCGATCCTGCAATACCTGATCGGCAATAGTGATGCCCATGGTAAAAATATCTCGTTTCTGGTCGAGTCGGGCGGCCTGCGCCTCGCCCCTGCTTACGACCTGGTTTCGGTGTGCATCTATCCGGATATCGAACACGAATTCGCCATGGCCATCGGAGACGAGTTCGATATGACTAAAGTCCGTGCCTTCGATTGGGCAGACTTTTCCGACCGCTGTGGCATAGCACGCCGCCTTCTGGTGCGTGAGATGAACCGAATGATCAAAGCGCTCAGAATCCAGCTGCCGACATTACTGTCTCTGCCCAATTACATTGAGGAAGAGCGTGCCATGCTGCAGAAGATCTCGGACCTGGCCCTGCAACAGGCTGAGCGACTGGAAATCGATGCGAAAATGATTGCGAAAGTGGTAATTGAATAGAAGCGGGTGCAGCCTCAACCGGTTCCAATAAGCATGTCCAGATGATCCGCCCACCCCGCAATGACTGGCCGAATCACTCATCCCTTTTCTCAATGAAAGACTAAAGATTATCGACGCTACCCGTATGCTGAGCCGTTTCCTGCGTGGGATCACTTCCCCCAGACTGAGCCGGGCGAAGCTGAGTGGACACGAGCTTTTCGATACTTTGACTGAGATTCCATTCGCCCAGGTCATGAGCTGGGCTGAAGAGCGCCTCGCATCTGAAAATCAGGGCTCATCTGGAGGGGCGAGTCACCCATGCTGTTTGGCAGAATCCTGAAAAGGCTGAAAGGCCGAGATGCTTTTGGCAGCGCATTGAGTGGACTGAATCGTAAGCGCCCTCTGTCGATAGATATGATTCTTAAGCATTGGAAGGGGTTGCATATTCCCATTGAGAGCCTGATTGGTTCTGACAACTCTGACCTCAACCATCACAAACATGCATGAGTCACTTTGATTATTAACCCGGGTTAACCTCCTCTCCCTTTCAGGGTAAACTCTCCCGTCTGACTGTTGGCCACATACCGATAGCTGGCTCCCACCAAGACTAAAACGAAACAGACTAATGACTGAGTTAAAGATTCTCTGTGAACACCGCCCATCCTCCATGAAACTGGAGATCCAGGGGGTCTACGACTGGCCGATCTGGAGCAAGGAGGTGTCGAAATTCGACTGGAGTTACGACCAGACCGAGATCTGCTACTTCCTGCGTGGCAAGGTTATCGTCACCCCGGAAGGGGGCGAACCCCAGGAGTTCGGGCGGGGCGACCTGGTAACCTTCCCGGCCGGCATGAAGTGCACCTGGGATATCCTGAAGGATGTGGAAAAGCACTACACCTTCGAATAGTCGTCTGCCTGCCTGATG
Source organism: Candidatus Thiodiazotropha sp. AKAK2 (assembly GCF_058244685.1). Taxonomy (NCBI): domain Bacteria; kingdom Pseudomonadati; phylum Pseudomonadota; class Gammaproteobacteria; order Chromatiales; family Sedimenticolaceae; genus Candidatus Thiodiazotropha; species Candidatus Thiodiazotropha sp. AKAK2. Next base: position 28,954 of record NZ_JBSYOP010000038.1, read on the forward strand.
ACAAAAGCCGCCAAAAACCAACAGCACACGCCGATGATGCAGCAGTATCTGCTCTGATATTGGTATCTCGCTGATAATACAGCTATTTCTCTGTCTTAAAAACCTAACTGTCTAAAACCAAACCCCTAAGAAGGGGCGGTTAAGTGCCTGATTCTATTGGGTGCTGAAATTTATTTTAGACAGGATTTACGGCATGAAACTAATTATCGCAGGCGGCAGGGATTATCAGTTCGACGAAGAGGACGAATTTATCCTAAATACCATTCTCGGTTCCGGTAATAGCAGGATAACCGAGGTTATATCAGGAGGCGCAAAGGGAGCAGATAGAGGGGGCGAATTGTGGGCGAAGCATTGGAACATCCCTATTAAGCGGTTCCCGGCTGACTGGGACAAGCACGGCAAGAAAGCAGGGCCCATCAGGAATGAGGAGATGGCTAAGTATGCAGACGCTGTGATCCTCTTCCCAGGAGGTAAGGGAACGTCAAACATGCTGGTGAATGCCCTAAAGCATGGCCTGAAGATATACGACTTGAGATTGAAGGTCCGGTCGTGAACAACCACCTGATTAAAAGATGCATCAACGTTACGGGCGATTCCGCCTGTAATTCAATCACTTACAACCCTTTATCTGTCCAGTATCGGAAGGACGCTAGACGCCTTTTTGCTGGTTTTGGGGTTGTTTCGAGCGGGGGTATTAGACAGGAGTAACAACACATGACTGAGTATCACAAGATCCAAACCGTATTTAAGCGCGACCCAGCAAACAAGCACAAGACCCTACTTGAAGGTGAGTGGACACTGCCTGAATTTGAATACTTATCTAGTAACAAATGGGTGTTCACAGAAAAAGTGGACGGCACAAACATTAGGGTGAAAATTCCCGATTACCAGGAAGAAGGAAAGCAGTACGGCATCGCTTTTGGAGGCAGAACTGACCGGGCACAGATCCCAGCTTCTCTTGTAGATAGGCTTGTGGAGAGGTTTCACTCAGATAGCGCAAGAGGAAAGCTTGCAGAGATATTTCCTGATGGGAATGCTGTTCTGTATGGGGAAGGTTACGGCGCGAAGATCCAGAAAGGTGGAGGAAACTATAGAAGCGACCAGGACTTTGTCCTATTTGACGTGAAAGTTGGCGACTGGTGGCTGAATCGTTGTGATGTTGAGCAGGTTGCGAAAGATCTGAATATTGATTTTGTGCCAATTATAGGAGAGGGAACCTTACTCGACATGGTTGAGTTGGCGCGATCAGGAATTACTTCAAGATGGGGCGATTTTAAAGCCGAGGGTATTGTTGCCAGACCATCAACAGAGTTGAAGGCTCGCAACGGAAATAGGCTAATCACAAAAATCAAGTGTCGAGATTTTAGAGCATAACCCCCCAGCCACCTGCTGGGTTGTTTTGAATGGAGAGATTAGACGATGAAATTTCACGATTATAGAGAAGAAAGGCCGCCAGAAGAGGGGGCATACATTTGGAAGGTACAACATAAATTCCTCTCTGATCTGGCAATCGTTTTTGTTGATGACTATCGGGAGCGTGGCGCTGGATTTAAGAAAGTTCTATCTCCAAGATTCGATCATTGGAATGGGTATCGGGTGACACTTCCAATGGGTCCTATTTGGTGGGCAGAACATGACGGCGACCGGAAGCCGGGATTGGATGTAATAGAAGTTGCTGGTGTTAAAAACGAACCCTGCCCCTTCTGTCATCAGGTTCCTGAATGGGGATACTCAGGCCGATATATTGGCTCAGGCCCGATTGATACTGATTACTGGTATTTGAAGTGCTGCCATTGGTTTGATGGGTTTCGCTCCAGGATGAGAGACCCTAGGGTTTTGGCTGAGAAAAGGAACGCAGCAATTCTTAAGACTAAAGCCACCTAACCCCCTGCGGGTTTAATCAACTGAAATAGACAGGAGAACGATATGGCAACAATTGAAGTTCAGGAAGTAAAGGATGTTTGGGTGGCGTGGACTAATTCTGACCTGACAGAAGGTAAAGGCCGTCAGTTACCATTGGCTGTATGTGAAAACGAAGCAACAGCCATACGCCTAGGAAAAGGAAAGTCTGTTCAAGGCAGTAACTGTAGTGTAACGAAGTCTACCGCCGTGAGGTTAAATGGACAATGGCTCGGATCTGTTGTTATTGAACGCCCTAGCGAGGATGACATTAATCAACAGAAGAAGATTGAGGCGAAACGGGCCGCGATTGAGAAGGCAAAGTCTGCGGGTCTGACTGATAAAGAGATTGACCTAATTAAATTTTTATAGCCTAACCACAGTTAACTGAAATAGACAGGAGGGATAGATGACTGATTTAATTTCAATGCTACGCAAGCTGGAGTGGAGTACCACCTATAGTTATTGTACTGGTTGGCCGTGTTGCCCCATATGTCGTGGCATAAAGCCGGGATATGGAGCGGACGAACACGGAGATCTGCCTGACAATTCTGGACATAGAGATAATTGTGAACTAGCGAAAGCTTTGAGCGAACAATGAGCCGTAATATAGGAGAGATAGATGAACTCAGTCGAAAAGACTAGAGAGGGAAATGAAATCTATCCAGATAGATGCGATATTCGAACGGCTATTCGTGGAAATAGCAACAGCATTTGCGCCAACTGCAAGCATGTAGCGGATACCTGTAAACCACTTTCAAAGGTAACTTCAAGTGTTAATGGATATACGGGAGTAACTCGATGTGATGGCTTTGAGCCTGTAATTAATTAACAGATAGACAGGAGAACGATATGAGTGAAACAGAGTGCCGTGTAGTAAAACTACGTGAAGTCGATATGACTGGCGGTGTTGATGAGGCGATTCAGCGAATTCTAAACAAGGAGGGCTGGGAACTATACGACAACGATTATAGAGAAACCTTGCGGGACTTTGGCTACGACAAATATGTTCTAGTCGACGAGGTGATTTATGAAGTGATTGAGGATATGGACAGAGAGCCTTACGACGATGTGTTTGAGGCGAACAGGCGCACCGATGGTGCCATTGGATTTGTGGTTCAGTATTACAACGGCGGATGCTCTTTCAGTGAAGCAATAGAAAATGCGCTGAAAAAACTTAACCAATCACCAGCCTAACCCCATAGTTAACTGAGGAATAGATGATGATTGACTTTAAAAATATACAGGTTGGTGACCCAGTAAAAGTTGTTGGAATGGGTGCTCCAGGATTCGCCCAACTAGGAGAACAATTGGAGATCACCAGAGTTATGCCAGATCGAGTGTACGCAAAGAAACAGAGCGGTGAAGAGGCTTTTTTTGCTTTGACCTGCGGAGCGTCACGGTTAGAGAAAGTAACCCACACCGAGGAATAGACAGGAGAGATAGATATGTATGACAAAATGGCAAACTCACACCCAAAACTACAGAGAGGTAGGGTTTGGTGTACTGTATGCGGTACGTCACTCAAATTAAACTCTGCCGTCGCGCTGCAACATGGTTGGCCAAAGTGCTGCGGATATACAATGACGATTGATAGTCCTGAGGAAAGAAAGCAGTCTATGTCCTTATGGGGGAGTGAGAGGTAAGATTCTGCCTGAGTTGCCCCAGGCAGGGAAGCTATCGAAGCTCTACCTGGAAAGTAATACCAAACGAAGCCAACACAACGGCAGATAATGTAGGTAAATTTGTAATCATTTCCAACACTTCACCGGCCGCATCTATCGGCAACCAAAGAGTTGAAATGGACAACGGTGGAAATGCTGCTGTTGTAGCCACATAAGTAGAATCTGAACTAAATGCGTCATGCTGATCTACGCCATTTCGACTGAAACACAGCGTATGCCTACCTACTGCATTAGCATCAATTGTACAGTGTGCGCTTACTTTAAAATGTGTATATGAATGCCCAGATGGAGCAGCAATTGAAACTTGCCCGTTTGTTGCGTTTAGGCTAATTACACTAGACGCTTCATTTTCATTTTCCACGTTAAGCGTTATGAAGTCCCACCCTGAACTTAAGGTTTCATTAGATGATCTTGAGAAGGTTGCGATTGCACCGCTACCGCTTGAATACGCTCCAGACAGCGCGATCGGGAACGGGCCAAATACATCATCCCCAACACGATACTTGATCCAGTAGTCCCCTGCCGGCAAGGTGGGACGATCATTCCCAATATGCGTGCCGGTCTTGGATGATAGCTTCGGCGGCACATCAGTTGACCAGGTAGTCGGCTCTGAGTCGCCATCCAGCCACATCTTTGTGAAGATCTCAGCACCAGGCCACAAGCCATTCATCATCACATCAAAGGACTGCTCAATGGATCGATTCACCCGATCACTCACATCAATTGCTGGCCGTTGCTGATTTCCCCAGTAGGCGGCGTGAGAAATGAGCCCGGTATTGCCATAGACGTTGATCCACATGGGATAGTCAAAGCCGTTGGTCCAATCAGGATCAATCTCATACCCATCCAGATCAGCATCTGCCATGGTCGCAGAGTTCCACAAACGGTCAAAGTCTGTGAAATCACCCAGAACACGCAACTTCTGTAGCTCAGGAATGGCGGCGCGAATCGTGGCGTTATTCTGAAATTCAGTCCAGACCTGAGACATCAGGAAATAATGGCCCTGACTGTTCGGGTGCACTCTGTCGTGACTCACCAACCCCAGCCTGGCCGGCCGGAAATAATTGGTCTCCAAAACAATATCAACCGTCGGCAGCGCTCGAATTGCTGCATCCAAGGCTTTCCAGTTGGTGAGTCGATCCTGCATGGTGCTAGACAACACCTGATTGATCTCGGAATACTCTGTGGTCCACTTCCCTGACTCACCGGTCTTGGTTGAAGTTTCGTGCATGTAGGGCACACAGAACTTCTTTTTCACACTACCAATAGGCACAGCACTGTGAGCATCCGAATCATATGGGATCAGTGGTGAATAACAGATTAAGGCATCAGGATTGTTGGCTCGGATATCAGCATAAAGAGCCGTGGCATCAGCAATCATCTGAACTTGTGACAAGCTACCAACTGCTAAGATGGCGTCATTGAGTCCGAGCTCAACGATAATCAGATCGGCATTGACCGAGTTGGTCAATTCCACCCGGGTCTGACCGGTCAACGCATCGACATCATTCATAGCGGTGTCATGCGTTAGGGCGCCAGCACCAGTATGAAATACATCAATATTCAAACCCTCTGAGGCGAACGCATTTCGCATATGGTCCACCCAGGTTTGTGACCAGGGGAATACAGACTCGGAAGCGCCTAGCACAACAATACGGCCAGCATAATGCGGCAGATTTACTGGGTTCAGCAGCTCCCATCCGGCCGGGCTATCCCGGTACCGCAGTTTCATTTCATATCCGGCACGCGGAATGTCACCAATCTCCAAAGGCTGCTGGCCAAGGCGAGTGATCGTCAGAGCGCCGTAGCTATCCAGATCGAGGGTTGGATTCATAACTGTATTGCCACCAACAGCTCTGACTGAAATCTCGATACCGTCCACTAAACTGCGTGGCGCTTTATCCAGTGATGCCGTCATGGCATTACCAGTTCCACCTGCAACCGCAAATTGACCCAGCACCTGCATATCAGGCCTGAGTAAATCATCTGCAAATTGGCTGTTCATGCGCTGGTAGACGCCATCTGCTGCAGCAAAGGCAAGCGGGATTGTGCCGCGCTCTATAGTCCAAGTCGTACCCGAGATGGCCGTAACCCTGACCTGCTCTTTCTCACCGTCAGCTGCACGCCGGATCGTAGCCCAAAACCAGTCGCCGGCACCTAGCGTAGGAAAGTTAACCGATGAGGCCACTTCCATCACTAAATCAGTATCGCCGAGCGCAGACGCCAGCACCGTAGTGGCATCATTCACATGCTTCATTTCACCCATGGTTTATTCCCCATCAAGATTGGTTTCTTCGTTGAGTTCGTAGGAATCCAGAGCGCCCAACTGATCACCTCGGTAATCGGGGGCGGTCTGCGCGAAACTCCCAAGCCTCAGGTAGGTGAATGAGTCATCACCGATGGTCAGGGAATTAACGGAATTGTTGAGATTGCAGTCGCTCATGCCGTGTCTCCGAATTGCTCGAAGACCTTGAACTTCACGATGTCGTAAACGGTCTGAACCTGAGAACTATCACCCAGGTAATCCACCTCGATTTCCAGTTCGTGTGTGCCCTCCTCTGCCGCAGCGACAGCCGCCGGCCAGCTGTCAATCCGGAATTGGCCAATTGACTTATCCACAGCTGTGCAGGTGATAACCGCCAATGAGAGGTCACCACCCTGCTCCCTGAACCTGGCCCGAACGACCAAAGATGAATAACCAGAAAAATCAGCCGGCTGACCTAAACTGTCGTGAATCGTGAAGACGTATGGAGGGTAGTTATCCCCCTGGATCAGGGGATAGGGGTCATCATTAAAATATCTATCGTGCACAGTAAAATCTCCCCGAAAGGATGTTTGTTAAAGGTCAGTGGAACGGGCATAAAAAAACCGCCCGAAGGCGGTTATTTATTTATGCATTTGGTAATATAAAACTTGGTCACTGCTTAGCAGAGGCTACCCTATGCTAAGCACAGTACATCCCCCCTCAAATAGTCATGTGTTATGATTTGGAGATGAACACAGGACTGATGCTTGCCTGCATGTTCCTGAGCGTGTTGCTACTCAAGGTTTCCCCGTTTCTCTCGGCGGTTGCCTTGATTGGTGTCTTTTGGTTTGGATCCAGGATGAAAGCCGCCGATGAATCGCGGTTCCTGGGAATGGTCTTCGTGCTGGCGACTGCAGGCATCCTTGCCGTTTGGGGGCAAGCTCTCTATCAATCACTGATATAGTGAGGGTATGCCTTTTCCACCATTTTCTTGGTCAGCTTGTTGGCTTTCACGTACAGCTTGTTGATTTTCTCGCGCTTTTCCGCACCGGACATATCCTCATCACGGATAATCCTGTCGATCTTCACGCGAATTGACTTGGCACCTTTGGCGCCGGCACGCAATGGACCCAACGCCTTCAGCTGATCACTCTTCTCATTCTTCAGGGCCCTGGCTTCATCCTTCCTACCCTGCTTCGCATAACTGCGGATGGTCCGATTGACCTGCTCCAGTTCACGCAACATCTCATACATTTCCGTCTTGTAGCGGGTGTTACGGGCAGGGTCATCTCCACGGTAAAAGGATTTGATAATTGGAAGTTGATCGGGTCGGTAGTCAGGCTTTGTCGGGCCATCTGATGCCCAGTGTACTGCGAGATCTGTAGCGCCAAGGGCATACATACCAAGGGTGCCGAGATAACCACGCCACAGGTGCTCCATTTGCTTTGGCGAGAGATTGATATCATCCCCAAAGGCCTCGCCCAGCTTGCGCATGGTCAGGCTGGTATGCTCGTTGTAGCGTGCCGATTTCAGCTTGCCCTCGTCGGCCATGCCCTCGATGTTCTGTTCGGTAAAGGTGTTTTTGTTGGCCCAGAGTTCGGCCACTGGCTTGCCGATTTGAGGCATTTGAACCAGGTTCAGTGACTCTCTGATATTCCATAGCAGCTGCTTCATGGCTTGCTTCTCATCATCCTTTTTACCGAAATAGCGTGCCATGCGCTCCGGTATCGTGCCGTAGATCACGCCAACCTCAAAGGGTTTTGGAATCCGGAAGTGTTCGCCATCAATCCAGAAGTGCCAATACAGATCCTTGTCCCAATCCTCCAGTTCTTCATACCGCTCGTCATCCCAGTTGAGCGCCATCAGTGCCAGACTGAGCGCAGTGATAACACCACCCTTTGCTAACACTTTTGATTTGCTGGCCCAGCCCGGGATAGCGCCGGCACGCTTCAGCTTGTAGAGGCCCTGCAGCCTGGCATTGAAAAAAGGCACCACATCGCCCAAGGCCTGGAACAGTGCCCATTGACCCTGCATGGAATAGTCCATCAGATCCTTGGCGTCAAAGATCGCCTGAGCCTTGCTCTTGTCTGCCTTGATGCCAGCCTCATAGACCGCTTCACGCGAAGCATTCTCAATTGCATCACCGAATTCACGATACTTCTCCCAGTATTTAGCTGGGGTATCGATCAAAGTGCCCATGAACTCATTGACGGATGAGGCTGAATAACCACGCTTACGCAGGGCGGCACGTATTGCCGCTGCGGTCTGAGTCGGATCATTGCCGTGGATGTATCCACCTAGAAAGGATCCACCGGCAAACATCATATCCACCGCACCGCCAACCGCCTCATGATCGACATCCTTGGCCCAGAGCCTGACTGTTTTCGCAGCGCCACGCACTGAATCAACCACCGGGGTGAACTTGTCATCTGATATGGTCCAGGCATGGGCCGCGTCTCGAATGAAGTTGCGCAACATGAATGAAGGATCGGCCGTTACCGTAGCGGTCAGCACACGCTTAAAGGTTCTGGCCACTTCCATCGGGAGGAATCGACTTTTCTCTGTATTAACCTGAGTCATAGCACGCAACAGCAGTGGATCCTTCACCCTGTAGTACCGGGCTTTGCCATTGATCATGACACGCACCACATCGGGATCTTGTGGCGGCTTCATGGCCCACATATCTCTTAGGCCATCAATTGCCTCTTTTGGCATCATATCCAGATATTGATCGATAGCATGCTCAGGCCAGCCTTGCTCCTCAAAATGCCGTTTCACCATATCCTTGATCTGATTCATGGGGATCAATTCTTTCTTGAACTCCATAGTGGCATCATCATAGACACCGGTATTCTTCAGGTTTCGCAGTGTCTTGCCCAGGGCATTGTTCTTCAACGAAGCATCCAGAAGATGCGTGACGTTCATGACAATGTTCTCAAGTAGATCATTGGTCGCCCCGGTACCACCACGTAATTTCCTGATACCAGACGATTGATGAGACAGGCCTTTCCTGCCCTTGGGCCCTGCAGCACCACGGAACATATCGTCAACAGACATGCGATAGAACGGCACATAATCGGCGTGTTCCCACATCTTGCGACCACCCGGCTTGATGAGTCCGGCCTGCTCGGCCACATCCAGGATGTGACTCATGAACTCGGCATATTCATCGGCCACTTTCTGAAATCGGCTTTCCCGGCCATCGGCCAGAGCCAGGCCTTCGGCAATATCATCCTCGGTGAGATTATGCTCCCGACCCTCTGACATCAGTCGATCTGCACGCTTGGCGCCCATCCAGGCCAACCAGTCATTGATCTCGTCACCAACCGGCTCAAAGATCTCCAGCAGCCCTTTACTGTCCGGAATCTTTTGCAGAATGCCCTCACGCCATTGCGGCGTGCCATAGTGGAGCGTTGCGGTAACAATGGAACTCAGGCCAGTGGATAGCCTTGTGGCCACATAGCCGGACTGTGAAGCGTCCAGAGGGCCAGCAAATTCATTCTCAGCGCGCTTGATACCGTAAAACCGGTCTAGTGCACCCTGGGTCCACTCATCTTGCAGGTGGCGTTTCAGATCGCCGAATCCGTCTTCACGGATATCCTCAACAAACTGCTTGAATCCAGACTGTTTAGGCGCCATGCCAAACTTGCGCTTCAGTTCCTCACTTGCTCGGTCTTTCTTCCCACGGCGCATGAAACGCGCCTCGATAGAAACATCAGCATCATCAAAAATCACGTAATTTCTTGATCCTTCACCGCTACCACGACTTGTTCCATCAAGATACTGAATACCACGGATACCTATTTTTTTGAGCTTATTGGAAGCGCTTTCTTGGCTAAGCTCAACCTCAGTTAGGTCATTGTAAACATCGGCTCCTGTGATTGAATCATTGAAAGGCTCGTCATAAATCTTCTTCCAATATCGCTTGATAGCATCTCTGACATGCTCAGGTTGATTGCTCAACGGCTTATCCCAATCAAGCATCTCATTCTCATGGATATCAATATCCACTTTATAGAGATTACCTTTTTTAGATTTACGAATGGCGCCGATCAGTTTGGCCAATTTCTTCTGGTCTATCTGCCTGGATTCGCTGTTCGCGTACTGCAAATACTTTGCTGCTCTCATGTCATCCTTGTCAGTGCCGGCCTGGCGATATACCTCAGCCTGAGTTCTGGGGCTCAACTCAATCCCCAGCTTTTTAGCCTCGCGCTTGACATCGAATGACTTGCCGGCCAGAGAGCGGCGGTAATAATCGGCCACTTCCTTCTTGCCGGCAAAATAGAGGCCCCAGCCAAAGGCCTGCATACCCTCGCCTGTGCCAATATGATCTGTGCTGAACTTATCAACAGCAGCTTCGGTTCCATGCCAAGCAACCATGAACCGGATTTCATTCGCTGTGCCTTTCCCAATGTTGCCTTTCTGCACCGCATGGCGTGCCTGCTTGAGCAGGTACATGATTTCTGAGTCAGACAGGTCGCCCAGCTTGACCAGGCCTCTCTTGCGCAACCATTGACGAACAGCACCCACAATCTCTTTTACCACCCGGGTGATGCTTGGCTTACTGTCCTGTGCGATATGGGTTAACAGTTCCTCCATCATCAGGGCACGCCGGCTTTCGATGTCCATGCTCTTGTTAGCGTTTTTATTGGTGTTTTTGTTGGTTCCCTTGGCATATTCAGTGATATCGATATCGTGCTTTTGAGCTAATCTCGCCAGCCCCTTACTGCCACCGATACCCAGATAGATGCGATTTAGCTTCGTTTTAAGCTCTTCACCAAACAGTTTGCCCAGTCCATAATGGCCATAGGCCTCATGGAACAGCACGCGCTCAACATCTGCCCGGCTCTCCATCATGGACCGAATCACATAGACCTTACCCAGGAAGGAAACACCATGAACATCATCCGCACTTGCACCCTGTTCTTTCGCCGCCTTCTTGATCGGCGCAGGAAGCCCAGAAAAGTCATCAAGAGCAACAACATCAGGGCCGTCCACCCAAGATCCGGTGATCCTATCAAGGATCGAATCGAGTTCTTCAGACGATAGTATCGGGCCGCGCTGCTTGGCCTGGCGGCTAAAACGCGGGCCGCTGTCTTCACCGAAATAATCGTTGTATTCCTGGATGAACTTATCGGCGTTCTCATCCGTCTCGAATATAAAGCCCGGTTTCGCGCCACCGCCCTTGTAAATGGAGTAGTACCCTCCCAGGGCCTTGGCTTTCGCCTTCAAGGCTAAAAAGTCGCTTCGTTCGATACGCTTACCGGTCAGGTGTACATACCAGATATCAATTTCTTTCTTAGTGTGGAATCCTTTCTTTTTCTCCACCCCAGCCGTTTCAGGCTTGGCGGCAGTTGGCTTCTCTTCGGAATCGGCATTTTCCTCAACCGTGGAGACTTCGCCGCGCTGCGGGCCGTTGAAATCCTGAATTCGATCAAAGAACTCGTTGATATCATCTACGTCGATATCGAAACGCCCTTTGCGGTATGGAACATCCTCTGGCTTGTCATAGCGGTCGATCACGACAATATGAGTTTTGACCTGGGTGCCGGCACGCTCGAAAGTGACCCTGGGCAGACCATAATCAGCCATGACATGAAAGTTTTCGAGCTGGCGCAGCCGCGAATCACGCTCCCCGCCAGTAATCAGGCCGCTCTTGGCCGATTCCTTCAACTCCTCAGCTTCGCCCTCTCTACCATACAGTAGCTTATCCAGTTTTTTATCTGCGGCTGGACCTTCAGGCAGCAGGGCCACAATACGCCCACCATTCTTGAGTTGGCGCATAGCCTTGTCCAGGTGCTGCATGGCCGTGGCGCCACCGGAACCGTAAGGCGGATTCATCACAATAAAGTCAAATTTCGACTCAACCGGGAAATCCTCAAAGAGAGCGGTTTCAGGAAAGCCATTGGATAACAGGCCAACCTCGGCTGACAGTTTGGAAGACGGATCGATGAACACGTTGCGGGTATCTTCCGGGAACCAGCGGGCAATAGCTCCATGCCCGGCTGATGGCTCCAGGCCTCGCTCACCGGGTCTGCCCCCAGCCCACTCGACCATCTTCAGGCCCAGGGGCTCGGGGGTGCTGAAGTAGTCCACTCCCTCGCGCTGATCCCGGCGCTTTGTGTTCTTGCGGCGTCCAAAATAGAGCGATTTGGCAATATCCCAAGGATCGTCTTCACGCATCGTGCGGTCGCGTTCCTTGCCGCCCTTACCTTGCTCAGGGTTTGGGTCGAACTCGTAAGCCTCGATATACCCCTCCTTGAATGCCTTCTCCATATCCCGGGCCAGGTTGCCCATTGCTAAGTTCTCGGCTGTACGTGAACGCTCGGCTACCTTGCTGGCAAACATAATGCGTTCAAAAGTGGTGCCAAGTACCGGGTATTCAATAATGGCGTCAGACATCACTGCATAACGATAGACACGGCCCTCGGTCTGCAGGGAGTCAACCGGCCGGATCGGCAGGCCCATATCAATCAGGGCGCGTTGGTGGCCGCCGGTAATATCGTGAAGGCTGATACCCTCTCTGCCAGACATGCGCTGGACAACGATGACATCAATACCAGAATCATCGGCTTGATACTTTTTGATGAGTTCGGTTTTCTTGTTCGCACTGACACCGCCCTTGATAACGGCCACCCGGTCGCCAAATTCATCAGTGATTGTCTCAACAACAGACTTCAGCTTATCAAGTGGCAGTTTTGGTAGATCTGGATAGTGCTTATTGAATAACGCTATCTCATCGTGCAGGAGATCATTTGCATCGGCTATCTGATCCTCGGTTCCGGCGTGTTTGGTGCTGACTGACCCTAATCGAAAAGGATGCTTACTAACGGTTTTCTGGAAGTCGTGAAATACAACCACCTGACGACCCATACCAAGATGCTTCTTGATGCGGTCAGTCAATCCCTCTGCCTTAATGGCTTCGGTCAGTTGCGACAGGTAGGAGTAGGTGAATTGAGAACGTAGCGCGTCAGGCAGTTCCTTGAAAACTGGATGCCCGGCTGCAATCATTTCGTTAGCGTTAAGATATTCGCCATCAGGGGACAAGCCGCGCAGGACATTGAGGCCCATATCCACCTTGTTACCCAGTTTGCTGTCGAAAATAACGAACTCGCGTGAGTAGTCGTAATCGACTTCAAGGGTGCGCCCAGACAATGCGCCTGACTTCTTTAGGCTCTCATTGAATCGGCGCTCCATCAGGCCGACATCCACATCCTTGTCCGGTGTGGTCAGCTTGCCGTAGCGAAAGCGATATCCGAAGTTGGTTATAAAGAACAGATCGCGGGGGGTAATCGTGTAATAACCCTGCTTCTCCTCATTCTCCCCGTAACTGAACAAATATCCATCGGCATAGTCGATACTGCGGTGGTACGCAAACGGCGAGGCAGACAGGAACAGTACCTTATTTGATCGGTGATACTTCTCTTTCAGCGGTTCCTGCTGATCTCTCGACCGGTCGTGAATCTCAATGTATTTGCCTTTGTTATTCTCCCTGAACTCCTTATCGAGCCGTTTTTTCAGTTTATCTTTGGCTTCAAGTTCGGCACTGGCAACCATTCGCTCCTTTGCGCTCAGACGCGAATCCTCTGCCATCTTTTCGATCTTGGCGATTTCATCCTTGATAAACTTTCGTCGTGAATACTCCAGCTTCTTGGCTTCCGGGTCACGCACCCAGGCCTTCCAGTAAAGACCATCGGCATGGTTCGCGGCAGCCTGGTGCATGTCGAACGCCATCGTGTCGCCGGTAGCCGACTGACCAAGATAATGAGACTCATCGTAGGCAATCAGCGAGAAATCACGGCCCTGCAGTTCCCAGTTGTCCTGAAAGTTCTGGTAACTGGTGACGATCACGCCCTGACCGGCATCCTTCTTACTGATCAGTTTGCTGGCCTTGATCTGGAGATTCCTGGCGTCCTCGATCCAATCATTGACCTTACCGGCCGGCACGACCAGTAGAATATCCTCACTACCGGTTTCGCGCATGTGGCGCTTGATAATTCCAAGGCCTGTATAGGTCTTCCCGGTACCAGTGCCATTGGTAAACAGCACGCCAGGCTCGTTACCAGAAAGATAGCGAGCCTCGGCAAAAGCCACATCTTCCTGTTGTTCAGGCAGCAGGAACGGTAGCGTTTTCCGGATGTTTGCCGGGTCACCGTAGGTCAGGGGGATTTTGTTGGCGGCTTTCTGAAGTTTGAGCTTTTCCGCTAGGGAGCGGTGGTAGGTTTCAGCATCTTTTCCAGGTCGCTCAGATCGGCCGGTGCCATCTGGTACTCGCGCTGCGCTATCATCAGCAGATCGTCCAGGCTGTTCATATCCGGCAGCAGCCCCATCAGTTCCGGATCTCCCTTCTCCCGCAGGTACGCCTGCATCGCCGGGTTTTCCAAATAGATCGGAGCCAGGCTGATATAGGCCGAGATCGCTTTGCGGCTCCAGCCCTGCTTCTCCAGGTTTGATCGCTGCATCTCCATCTGCTCGTCCAGCGCCATCGTCGGCATTTGCAGCATCTGCTTGATCTGATCGTCCTGAATCGGCGCGGTCTGCGCTATTTCCTGCCTGACTTGTTCTGGAATCTGCATCATCGTTGATACCTCTCACCTTAATTTTAGACGCCTTCACGTCCTTATGGAACTGCAACAGGTACGGTTTCACGCCGACACCGAAGTTATCCACAATGAATTTAACGAACTCGGCCAGCGATTTACCGGCCTCAACGAACGACTCCAAGGCCGCTTTGAAATGAGGCTTTGCCTTCTCGTAGGTTTCCTCATCAAAGGTAAAGCCAGATGACAGTTTGCCTTTGCCACCAAACAATTCAGCCAGGCCGGCCAGAGCCTCGTCGGCACCCTTCACGCCCTGGGAACCAGCTTTCTTCAGGATGGCGCGGGCGGTTGCTTTCTGCTTGAGTTTTGAAGGCGCTTTTTCTGGTTTCGATTCCTCAACTGGATGCTCCTTCTCCCAGGCAAGCATTTTTTTACTGCTTGGAGTCGTTGCGTGCGTGCGCTCAGGCTGAATCGCATTTCCATTTTCATCCACCTTGACGACTGTCACATCCCAGTCGTTGCTTACGCTCTCTTTAGCAGGCACATTGAATGATATGACTCTATCCTTTCCTGAGTAAGCATCGACAATACGACCAGGAACGAAGTAATTTCTCAATCTATCTATATTGGCCGGTAGTTTCCGTTTTTTAACTTTTGGTTTTGTTGTTTCTTGATCAATCAGCAGCTCGAATGCCTCGTCGGACATCTCGGTGATGTCGGCTGCTTTGGTCTTCTCGTGCCGCTCGCCAGGGATCTCTTTTTTAGTTGGCTCGGCATACGAGACGGCGCGCTTTGTGTTTCCACTATCCAGCCACGCCTTGAATTCATCCAGGCTCATCTTGTTGACGGCGCCAACACCCTTCCATCCTTTTTCGTAGTTATCCAAATAACCACGCTTTGCAGCAAGCTGGTTCTTGAATCCCATCATGACCTTGTGCTCATCGAATGACCCGGTATGCGGGTTAATCTGATCGACCACGAAAACAGGCATAGCGGCATTCTCGGCACCAGGACCGAGAAAGACATCAATGTGATCCTTGTCTTTGCCCTCGGTACCACGGATGTAGCCGTAGTGATGTTTCATGGTTACAGACCATGATTCACCATCTGAGTCTGTTCCACTGCGCTTAGAACCCTTGGGGTTTTCAATGGAGATATCCAGACCATGCAGGGAGATACGGCCTACTTTATAATTACCCGCCTCTTTCTGCGCCTGGGTGGGCTCCTGAAGATCGTTGGTGGGGCTGGTGGCAGCTTCGTGTGCAGCCTTGTCAATCGCCTTCTGAGCAGGCCGACCATCGGCCGTAAATAGTCCCTGCCCGGCACTGTCCGGGGTATCGTCTACCTGCTGCTCAAGGGTGAAATGCTCAGCTTCTTTATCGACCTGCTCCTTGGTCGCAGTGGCTTCGTCCTGCTCGCGCGCTTCCTTCTCAGCTAGCTCTTTTTCGGACTGTGTGTCTAACTGGAAGTCTGATCTTTCTTTTGATCCTTGGTCTTCTGTTCCTGCTGCTGCTTCTGTTGACGCCGGAACTCGGCTACCTTTTTGGCTTTTTCGCCCATTTTCAATGATCTCCCAAAGCTCTTTGGCAATTGTACTGTCTGCTTTACTTGAGTCTAGCAGTTCATCAACGTCAGCATATTCTGACGCCAATTCAGCCAGATCCTGAATCCGCTGGGTTTCTTCATCCCAGGAAGGGTCATAGTGTACACCGGCAGGGGTAGGCACATCATCCATGGTGGCCTGGTCATATTCCCACTGCTCATCCGGCCACATTGCGGCCAAGGCCTTCTTGGTCAGCTTCTTGACTGGTTTTGAGTCCACCGGTGCTGTTGGCGCCTCGCCGGCAGCATCATCCTGCAGGTATTTCGGCATAGCCTGCTCAGCCTGATACTCTTGACCCTCTGGCGTATAAACAGGGCTACCTGCCATCTCCTCCATAACAGCATTCACAAGTTCAGTTTCAGACTCAAATGAGTGCCCATGTTCGTTCAGCTTTTCGCGTATCCCGTCGAAGGAATCACCCTTGATGCCACCCTGACGAGTCTGACCAGGCTTGGTGAATGCCGGCAGAATCTTATGCCGGGCACGCTTCATGTCAGCCGGATCAACGCCATGGCCAGCAGCCTCCTCGATGCTAATGCCGCCCAACTTGGCAATCATTGAAATCAGCGAATCGTTCTTCGTGTCAATCTGCCGGATCTTCTGACCTTTGCCTTGTTCGCGCTCTTGTAACGCCTCCATAGCCGGTCTGGTTTCTACCGTTCCCTTATCACCTGCCACCTGCTCTGCGGCCTCAACGACTTCTGGCCGACCATCAGTAAGCACATCCTGAACCACTTGGCCGGTTTCATCCCGGGCGGTCACAACCTGATCAGATACCGGCTTTTCACTGATCCCATAACCCAGGGCCTCACCCATGCGGTCATTCTGAGCAAGTTCAAGAACAGCAGGGTCTTTGTAAATCAACAGGCCACGACCAGGGATCTCAGCAACCTGAGCGCCATCAGGCAGGGCTGGCATGCCTTCCCCTGGAGTCAGCAGTACCGCAGGCTTACGTCCCTCCTCAAAGGCCTTCATTTGAGCCGCAATTGCTGCAGGGTCTTCTGGAGTTGGCTTATCTTGTATCCTGCTTATGCCAGCCTCTTTAATTGGGCTGGTTGCCTGATAGCCGATACCTCTCTCAGCAGTAGACAGACCAGCATCTGTGCTTGGTAGTTGAATACCGGCAATGCCGCTTTCTTCTTCTGGCTCCAGATCTTTAAAACCAGCAGGCTGCCCAGGGCTGGCATCTTTTACCGGTTCAGGTTTAATTGTGTCCTGCTGCGATGCCTGTGAATCATCCACTCGGTTTTCAGCGCGTATCTGCTGCTCAGCCTTCAGAACATCCAGCATCTGTGACAGATCAGTATCGCCGTGCTCTTTGGCCAGCTTCTCGCCAGTCTCGATCACACCCTCAAGCGCCGTGTCTGACATCACCTCAAACTGCATGTTTGCAGTGATATCCTTGATCTCTTCAATGGCTTGGCGTTCTGCTCGTAGATCCGCATGGATCATGCCGCCACCCATCATGGCGCCCAATCCAACACCAATCAGGCCTTCATATGCCGCATCCTGGTAGGTCTTTGCGCTGGTGAATGCTTCGCCAAGGGTCATATTGTCATCGACAACCCCGGCGTCATAAGCCGTCTGTAGTAGCGAACTCACTAACTCAGACACACCTTCCAGTACGGTTGTATCAAGAATCTTTTTGAGTCCAGGCTTGCCGTATTTGAACAGCTGACCAAATACCGGCAGTTCAGTTCCAAGTTCAATTGCTGTTGAGGCAATGGCGTCCTGATTTGCTTCGCGAACTGACCGCCCCTGCATTCTTTTGTGGCCATAGGTGTCACCGTAAACAGTCGGTCCCATCGCAGCAGTGGCCAGTAACGGGTTGCGAGTTGTAGCGCCAATTACCAAAGGTGGAACCATCTTCTCTGCAGCCACACCAAGATCAAAGATATACTCCTTACCCCAGTCCTTGCTGGTAAAATCTGGCCGTATCTCTTCCTGGCGCTTGGCCGATTGCTCGAACATGTCCCGACCGATACCGGCACGGCGCTTCATTACCGGAAGTTCAGCCTCTGCCTCTGCCTTAGCTTTGGCAGTTTCCTGCTCCGGGTTTTGGATTTGGCGCACGCCTCTTCCAACATCAATACCCAGTGGCCCACCGCGTCTGAGCATCTTGCGCTCAATGCGGCCTTCAGGGTGTTCGATATCAGCTTTGGCGCGCTGAATACCACGCTCACCGGATGACTGCAACATACCACCAGCCGCAGAAGTACCAACCTCGCCCAGCATCTCACCCAGGGCCCCAAATGTTTTACCCCAGGTGGCCGGATCTTTTGGTTTTACATCGAAGGTTTCAAAGAGATCGATCGGTTCATTACTGTCAGCACCTTGTGGACTGATTCCAAACTCTTCAAATAGGTCTCTGGCCATGCGATTACTCAGTAATATTCAGTTGACGTTTAACAGCTTCCACGGAGATTCCGTGCTTCTCAGCTGTTGAAGCGATATCGGCATCGGTGAACGTCACGGATTTTCCGTTGACATTACCCTGGTAAGTCTTGCTAGTGGGATTTGTAGCGGTGGATTGCTGTTCGGCATTGTTGGACGCTTGAGAGATACCGCCAGTTGAAACCCATTCCGGATTAGGTTGAAAGGCGTAGCTATCACCCTGCTCTACCAGCGTGCCGACAGTTTTACTCGTGGCCATATCTACAATGGCCGTGGTCATACCGAATTCATCTTTGATTTGCTTGAATGTGCCATAGGCGATACCCCTGGCTACATTTTTCGGTAATCCCTGCGATTCAAGTTCAGCCTGGTGCTTGGCTTTGGTGCTCGCTCCAGATTTCTCTTTATTCTTGGCCTTCGCTTTCTCAAGCTGCCCTTTCAGACCATACTCATACTTGAGCATGTCTTTCTCATCAGCAATGCCCTGCTTTCGACCGATCTCAGCTTTTCTGGCATTGGCAGGCGACATATCACCTAAACCGACTTTCTTGCTTTCCAGTCCCTTAATCTCGGCATCGATGGCGGCAGTTAATCCACCCAGGTCATCAAGTGTGAACGCAAGCACTGGATCATCCGGATCAGTGGATCCACTTTCAGTTAGAGGGGGCTCATAAACAGAACCATCCTCCTTGGTTACTCTGAGGTTTACCATCAGCCGACCGTCATCAGTAGGAGTGAATCCCGCAAACTCACGCTGCATGCCATCACCAATACCTCGGGCATCGACTAGCATCTGGCCAACTCGGTTGATGCTTTCGCTGACTGAGGTATTCATTTCCGGATCAGTCTGAAGCTGATTAGCATAACCCTGTGGATCGCTCTTCAAGCTACCAAGGTGATACAGCGTCTGATTGGTCGCCCTAAGCGTTTGCTCTCGCTCATTTGTATCTTTGAGCTTCTCGATCTGCATATCAGTCAAGATACGCTGTTGCTTTCTTGCGTTCGCATCTTCCTCAGCTCGATCCTTGTTCATTTCATGCTGGTCCATTGCCATGCGGAGACGAATGCCGCGCTCAAGCCCTCTACCTAACCCTGTCCAACTCATAGCCATAGTTTCACCTACATCATCATCATTGCGAGCGACATCATCGCTGCTGTTTTTGCCGCTTTCTCTTGTGCGGCAATCTGGTCATTGGCAGCGTTTGTTTGATTCTCAGTGCTTGCCGCATCACCAAGTGCAGACTGAGCGCTTGTAGAGATACCTCGCCCTAAACCAACATATTCACCACGATTTTGGAGATTTATATCATTAAGGCCTGTGCGTGTTCGTGCCATAGTCCCAGCCCTATTACCTATGCCCTGCAGAGTCATTTGCTTATTGGCATCACGCTTTTGGTCTCCGCCCATCTGCATGCCAAAGCGACCCATATTTCTGCGCTGAATACCCCTGACAGTTGATTGAGACTGACCAGCCTCAAGCCCCGCATTTGTAGTCAGCTTGTTGATTTCCTCATCAGAGCGTATCTGCCCTCTTGCTGCATTCTCAGTAGGAAGAAAGGCGTCTCTGTAGTATTGGTATTGATCTCGCTGAATTTTTGCGTATATCTCATCAGTCTTATTACTGGACTGATCAAGGTATTCTTCGAAATTTGTGATTTCTGCCGGAGCCTCTCTTACAGAGGTTGGATCGGCGCTCGCTTGTTCATTCCCAATACCTGAAGCCTGAATATTGTATGCCGCTTGGTTAAAAGAATTTTTTTCATCAATCAGATGCTGTTCATAATTCTCATTGTAGGAATCGTTGTAGTTTCCTGTCATCGTCTGATACCCCAATCCTGATCAGCCAACATAGTGGACTGAGTAGAGCCAAAGTCAGTGTTATACGTACTACCTGACGCAGTCTTTGCCCACTGCTTAACATCTGGTCCATACCTTTGAATCCCCATCCCTGCCGCTGTGCCGACAGCGTCCCATTTTCCAGCGTTTTCGATACTCTCGGCCTGGGCAGAAGCAATATTCTTAGTGGTCTGCATTTGCGCTGATCGACTAAGTCCGGCCTGTGCACCAGTGGCAACATTACGCCCCAGCCCTACAGCTGAATTGATACCCTTACCTTTTCTGGCTGTTGCTTTTAAATTGGTATCCGTAGTGATATCAGCTTCACCTTTCATGGTTGCCGACCCTCGTCTGACTAGACCACTTTGCCTGGTTGGTTTTGCTGGCCCAGACTGCTGGCGCAACTCTGATATACCTCTACCTTTAAGGGTTTGCTTTTCTCGCGCTGAACCGAGTTCAGTCACATCCTTGATATACTCCTTCTCCTGAGGTGCGAAATCGGTCTGATACCGCTCCCACTCCTCATTACCAATCCTGGCCAATTCCTTAGAGGATTCACTATCATCTATTTTACCGCCGCCGAATGATCCCATCTTTATATTCCTCTACTGACTGGTCACCATGAACATATTGTCTAATGCGTGGTGAAAGTGAAATTGCATGATTCATTCCACCAAGGATCTTTGCCACGCCGATCAATACATTCGCTAAGTTGTCTCTTAGTACAAACGAAACATTTAAGTCTCCGCCCTCATTTTCAAACTCATTCGCTGTCAACCAATCGAGTATCGCGCCTTCTATCAGAGGCTGAACTTCACTGAAATTGTCAATGTAGAATCGGTTTCTTGGTATGGTTGAAATGAGAGCAATAAATGCCTGATTGATTGAATCGTTTGTGACATCCTTATCCCGATCTATCAAGTCATCCCAGATTTGACTAACTTCCGAGAGTACCTGCATAAAAGCAATGGCACTCTCGTCACCATTGGTGACTGAGTGAAATAGTTCTTGGTCGTTCATTTCAGTTCAACCTGCAGCCCTATGCCATAACTTGCTGAAACTGACTGACCTGTAGGGGCCTCCAGCATTAGATAAATAATGTCACCACCTGATGTGATGTCCATCCATGGCGTGATAAAGCTAAGTGACTTGCCGCCATACATTGCTGAGTTGTTATTAATGGAGTTTCCAAGCGACTTATCATGATCTGTTGCGCCGTTGCGCCTGAAATACAACCTGTAAGAGCCGGCACCATTACCCGCCGTCCGTAAATAGGCAGTCAGCCTGAACTGGGTATAGCCCTGATCATCAGGAATGGTGACCTCTCCGGTCCCACTACCAGTCAATACGGCAAGCGGTGCTTCATTAATTTCCCTGACGGTCACGCCATCGGTAAACGCAATTATCGTATCACCCGCTCCTGTTGTTACGTCTGATGTCCGCCTGAGCGCAACAACATCAATTCCACCGGCATCTAAGTCACTGGTCTGAGCATGAACACCGATACTGCTACTGAATAACCCGGCAACCCCATCATAAGTGACCAGCCGGACCCAGAAATAGGATGTTCCACCATTGACATCTAGTGGAGCAATTGCAGTTGAAATAGCCGATTGGTGCCGATTGTTTGTGTTGCCAATAACCAAATCACCAGCTACGGCTACCGATACATCGCCGACATCCCAGGCCGCTGCCGGATGGTCAGAAGTAAACCGGTAAACAACCCCTTCATAGGTTGTAAATTCACCGATCACATAATCAACATTATCTTGGAATAGAGGTGCCGCGAGCTCCCACACCTCAGCATAAGCCAGACGCGGCTGAAACTTTGGTATATCCCAGGAGAGAAACGCCAAGTTTGCCGATGTACGAACACTTAACCCTGTTGGCGCATCGGGTTTGACATTGATCGAATCAGTAAAGTCACTCTCGTCCTCTTCTGAGGGATCGTAGACTCGACCTTTTGGATTAACAGCAACAATGCCAGCATCCACCAGGTCATCAAGCATTGCTGCCTTTTTCTGCAGTTCAGCTATCGCACTCAGCAGGGACTTGATTGCATTGGACTCGCCGCGCTGAATGTCCTGCGCCGCAGGCAATCCTCTCAGCTTCACAACAGTTCACCTCTGGAGTCAGCAAAGATCACTTGATCTACGCTGTAGGCACTCTCTATCTCGAATCCTTCCCACTCTTGAGCAGAGGATCCGCGTGGTAGATATGCCGCATTCCCATTGTTTAGACTTTTTAATATCGTACCCTTATCTTTTCTATACATCCGCACCATTACCGGGTAGCCATCGGCAAACACCTTGACCGCCCCAAATGTCTTCAATGAAGGATATCGGATATAGCCAGAATGAAAGAGCGCTGTTCTGTTTGAGGTGCCGGCACCCCACTGATAGATTGCGCCGTTTCTGGAGATATAAAGCGCATCGGTTTCTGCATCGACATGTACAGCATCAGCCGTATCATCGGTCGTGGTAAGTTCCACCCGACCGTCATCAAATCGAAAAATCAGGCATCCGGCCGAGTGAAAAACATAGATCTTGCGGTCATGCCAGGCACAGATCATTGAGGCTGGATCAAGTGCTTGCCATTGCTCTTGTGTGTAATAGGCGTTGGTGAGAACTGTGCCGGAACCTTGACCCACAGAGACCAGGCCATCAGGCGCAGGATAGATCACGGCATCGCCGGTAAAGATCGTGCCACGCTTCGCCATATTGGCCTGTTTGATCGGGATTCGATCTGGCGGTGACAGTGCATCAGGCTCATCACCAAAGATATAAACCGGGTCACCGTCAGTTGTAACGACAATCGTATTACCAATGAGCTCGATGGCAACCGGGTTATCCTTGAGCGCATACCGGTGTGAGATCGATGGCCAGGCATGGATTTCCCGAATAGCTGAGCAGCATACCGATTTAAGGCTTTGCGATATCCCAATCAGAAAGCCGGCCGGATGGGCCTTGAGACTGGTCAGATCAGAAGGGGGCGCCGAATAGATGTATTCCGGATCCACTTCGCCTAAATTCTCATCGGCGATTTCATCCAGGTATGAAGTGGTGCCGGCCGCAATTTCATCAACAAACTGATAATCCTCGCCACTGATGGCCACGGCTAGGCGATAGATCCAGATGTGTGTAATACCGTAACCCGCTGGCGCTGACTCTATATCAGTCAGATTGGCGTCTTCAGTGGGATCAATCCCGATAATTGTAGAGACCTCCCCGGGCGGCCCAAGGTCAATCTTGCCGTCACCCCATTTCCGGACGAAACAGTAGTAATAGGCTCGTTCTGTCGTGTATTTAGAAGACCTGGATGTATCATAAGCCAGCGAAACAACAGCAGAAGCGGTTACTTCAAGCGTGCCGGTAATCGAAGCACCGTTATATTCCGCATCTGTTTGCGGCGCATCATTGGCCGGCTCCGGAATTACCTTGCCCAGATACTTTGATCCATCGAACAATTCACCCCACAGAATGAACCGAGCATCAGCCGAAGCGGCCACTGGCGCTGGAATAGTGGCCAGAGTGTAAACCTCTCCCGGGGTTGTCTCAGTGACATAGATTGCCGATTCATCGGCATCCTCACGAACTCCATTCGGCTCTTCATAGTAATAGTGCCAGGTGATCGTAAACCCGAAACTCGCCTTAGCCTGGGATGCAACCGTAGGCGCTGAAGTCGGCGCCGGCAGGCCCAATGGATAAACAGTGGATCCATCCTGAATCTTTGGCTCACCGTCTCCGGAATAGACAATCCGGTCACTGCTCTCGATGGGAGACCGCACCACATCGACATCACCGGACCAATTCAGCCAATCGGCGCCATTGAGATAGATCGAGTTGTTACCGATACCGACTGAACCACCCAACGATTTCTTTGGGTTTAGCCTTCCATCCCTAAAGTCACAGTTCTGAGCAGTAACACCAGCAGATCTGACAGTAACACCGGTATCGTCGGCGTTAACCTGACCCGGCAGATCATATGGATCACGGCGCGGGTAAATGCCATCAGAGGGAATCAATACCAGCTTAGACATTACTTCTGCTCACCCTGGACTTGAACGCCAAGCTCCATCATGGCCATGCCTATGAACTCTTTACTCTTAACAATCTCTACATCATTGCGATTGGCTTGGTGAGCATAACCACACATCAGGTAGATCAAAGGGGTCCGGTAGATATCCAGAATCGGCAGAGTACCCTCAATAGTGACTGCATCAGGGATGGCGGCCATCAAGAGTTCGATCTTTTTGCCATGCGCCGGAGGGCTTACCCAAAACTCAAGCGGGTGATTTGAATCATAGAGCACATCATCAACTTCATCAGCATTATCTGCGCTATGCCAATCAGGAGAAAAATCATTGAGCATATCGAAGGTGACATACCGAATTGATGCGCCCGGCTGGTTTCCAGAGGAACCCATATTCCGGATCGGCCGGATAAGCCGATGGCGACGCGCAGGCAGCGACTGAACAGTACCTGCTACCAGAGTTACATTCTCACGTACCGTGTATGCATCCGGCTTGATCGCACAAATCTTTTCCATACCGCGATTGCAGTATGTAACGAAATCATCTGGAGTCCATCGCTCATTGGATTCATCTTCCAGGATGGCCTCAACGCTATCGACAATAGACTGAATGCTATAGCTTCCCATAGTTGGTGCCTCTTACCGTAAGGGTTGACTCCCGGGTGTAGTCATTCAGCCGCTCAGCCTTTTCCTTTTTCTTGGCGGTCTCAAACAATGCGCGTTTATTGATAGCCCCCTGAGGATTTGCCCAGGGCTGACCATCCATCTCATACAGGCGCGCCAGTGCACCATGCGTGATGGCTTCCAGATGATCGTCATAGAGATTGTTTGCCAGAACAGAGGCATCAACTGTGGGCTTAAAGGCCGCAACCATTTTTAGGGTTTTGGATGCGGTTAATGTAGGCGTAAGCGCCAACCGGATCGTCTGCTTGTCCGGCATAAAATAATTTGCTGCGACCTGCGCTTCAGCAGTACGCCAGCCTTCTACTGTATCGTCTAACGTGCGCTCAGTTGCTTTTGCAACCTCAATGCCGTTATGACTGACATAGAGCATATGCGCGAGCCGGCCACACTTCGGCGCATCGATATCGTAGTCAGACACGCCAGCCCTAACCCGCTTGGCATCCAACTCAAGGCGCCAGGTATAGGTGAAGTCGCAGAACTCGATTGCAGCCTGCCGTATGGCTTCGTCGACAATAGCAGTAGGACAAGAACGCGCCATAATCGTCACGTTCCTGCGAAATTTCGCAAGTGGTTTCATTGGGTTCCTACAAGGAATGAGATCCCGACCAGAACAGCCGGGATCGCTTTAAGGGTTAAGTGGTTGCGAAAGTGATTCCGCCGTCTGCATTGGTCTGGCCATTGAGATACCAGTTAGTGCCATCACAGAGCATTTCGACATAATCGCCTTCAACGGCAATGCCTGACACGAAAGTCAAAGTATCTGCACCAGATGCATACGGCCCATCTTCCGTAGTATCCACTTCGAGCTCATTGATGCCACCAAACAAAACATTATCGCCACCGTGAGTGGCAATAGTGTAATCAGCAGATGGTGCAACACCGATAATGAACCTGAAGCGCAAGCCGCTTTTCGGACGAGGTAGAGTCAGGGCAATACCAGCATCAGAACCAAGAACAATGGCCTTGCCGTTATCATCAACAGCATCTAGTGCACGTACTGCAGCACTAACCGACTCAACAGAACCGATGCCTTGAGCAATCGCACCACCAATATGAGTAGGACGTTCTCTCATGATTATTTCCTCCTTCGGAAATAAGAACCCCGCCGAAGCGGGGTATTAGTGGTTTAGCCGTCGCCTTCAGAACCGTAGCAACCGCGTGGATCAGTCCAGCCTTCAGTGTACCGCTCCCTCGCCCGATAACAGATATTACCGGTCTTCGGGTCTACGGTTGCTTTCGGGATCGTCAGCTTGGTACGCTTCATTGACTTCAGACCATCGGTTACATCAGTTGTGATGAACCATGCATTGGGGTCTGTCAGATTGGTCATGACCGCAGGGTCATTACCAAACACACCCTTTGCACGAATGGCATTGATGTCGTTATCAGCAGTACCAGGGCGCTGGACAGTGCCCAAGATGCGGCGACCATTCCATTCCTCATCAGGAGCAACAACAATCTGCTTAGCACGAAGCATGACTGGTAGACCACGGTCATCCTTTGCCTTTCTGATCATAACCAGAAGCTGCTCAATAGCAGACTCGGACAGATCAGCCGGGGTTGCCAGCTTGTTGGAAAAAGCGCCGCCTGCAGCCAGAGGGTGATCAGTCGCCAACAGAGGCTTGCCATCACCGCCTTTGTAGTTGGTGTCAAAGGCGTTATTCAGAACATTGGCATGATAGACCTCTTTGGTCTGACGCATGGAGCGTGCCAAACCTTTTGAATACTTCTGACCAATGTCCATGTAGCGGTTATCCTCGATAGCCTCTTCAGTGACATCAAATGAGAGAGCGACAGTTCTGTGAGTGTAACGCTTGGTCCACCCTTCCATGCCTTCGTCACCGGCGTATTCGCCGCCTTCAGGTTTTTCAGATGCGTAACCAAGCCCGACCAACTGCTGATCTTCCTCAAAAGCTTTTTCGGAATCCTCTTCCACAAAGACCTGTGAGTATTCCTCCGGCCACTGATCGTACTCCATACCGAAGTGGCCATTAAGACCATCCTGCAGGGATTTTGCGAATTGTGCGCGTGTCATAGTAGCCATGATTAGTTACCTCCTACGCCAGAAACAACACCTTTAAGGACGTGTTCTGCGAATGACACCAGGGCTTTTGCATACGCGCCGTAAGCATTATCCGGTGAAGGTTTCAGTTCAATCAGGCGAAATGCACGACCAGTAGCGGCAGTACCGCCACTGACAGGAAGATATTCACCTGAACGCCCGGTACTGTCGTTACCAGTACCGACATTAAGATCAACCAGCTGACCGATATCACCTTCAGCCAGCGTGTCACACTGAACCTCATAGATAATGTTCGGATCATCGTAGACAAGCGCCACGATCTCGGTTGCCACAGTGTCAGCCGGCCAGTGTTTACTGAACTTCTGCTCACCCTGTGCGTTAACGTAACGGCAGCCATGGAAAACGCCGATATTATCTGCGTTAGCTGATGCTGCTTTTGCGATGTTTTTTCCGGTCCCGGTCATTTCCACAACATCACCATCATAGATCGTGGTGTTGTAGCCAGACGCGATGGAATACTCGTTGACACGAACATCACCACCGGCAATATGACGATAAGGACGGAAACCACTTGGGGCATTAACATTTGCCATTTTGGTATTCCTCTTATGTGATTGAGTTAATCGTCATCTTGAACTCTTGGAACACCCCGCTCGACGCGAGATTTACTCTCATCACGAGGCGCCGTGAAGCCTGTATCAGCCCCACCGAGTTCATTGTGTTCGCGAAAAATATTGCTCTTTACAGCTTTCTCCAACTCACGCACACGCTGGCGCTTGACTT
Organism: Candidatus Thiodiazotropha sp. AKAK2; assembly: GCF_058244685.1. Classification (NCBI taxonomy): domain Bacteria; kingdom Pseudomonadati; phylum Pseudomonadota; class Gammaproteobacteria; order Chromatiales; family Sedimenticolaceae; genus Candidatus Thiodiazotropha; species Candidatus Thiodiazotropha sp. AKAK2. The sequence goes on from NZ_JBSYOP010000038.1 coordinate 56,678, forward strand.
GTTTCGCTTTGTGATGGATTTCCACCCGTCTTTCCATCAGTACGGCGTCATGTGTACCGATGATATCGCCCATGGATTCGTTCTGAACGACCATGGATTGATAATCCTCTGGGACTGTATCGGCTGGCCGAGGACGCCAACCTAACCTGGCGCGTGTGGACAAATTACGCGCATCAGTTCGACCACCCATTTGAACTCGAACCCACCGTTGCTCGTATCCCTCTCTTTTAGGAATCTCGGGCAGCGTGCCTTCTTGGTCAAATGCTGCTGTGTCGAAATCTATGTTTGACAAATCATGTTCCAGTTCTTCCTGGACACGAGATTTGCGAGTATTCGTTGCTTTTGAAGTTGCTCGTCTTGTATTGGCCATGGGTAATTCTCCTAACGCTTATATTTCAGGTAAGTGGCTTTGTGCTGCTCGTTATTGGGATCGAGTTTCGCCATACGCATGGTTTTCTTGTCGTATTCGGAAAGCTCTCCCGGCTTTGGCTTTGTTGGGCCATTACCTGGCCTGGATGGGGCTGTCAGATGCTTCGGCTTACCAGTAGGCTTGCCAGAATCTTCGTTACCCTCGTTGCCATCACCATCGTTGCCATGTTTTGCAGTACCCATGACCTCTTCATATCCAGGCACTTCGCTTAGGATCTCATCCATTTTTTCATAGAGTTTCGGGCCCATCCTCATGCCTTCTGATTGAAGCTGTGCCTCAACTTTTTGAGCATAAGCCGCAAGATAATCGTGCTTTGGATTGAAGAACCACTCATTACGATCCATCCATTCCTGTGCCGCTGGATGTGGACCTTCCTGTTCGGCTCTCGCCTCACTTTCTGGTGCTGCCGGCTTTTCGTCATCCTTTTCAGCTGGCTTTTGAAAACGCACTTCCATGATCTTGTTATTGATCTCGTCAAGTTCTAGACGCGCAGAGTTATAAGCCTCAAGGTCTGCATCATCTGCAGCCGCTTTCAGGTCATCCGTTAATTGCTGTTGACGCTCATTCAACTCCTTGAGTGGATCGTCTTCTGCCTCTTTGGCTTTCTTTACCTCTGCCAGTTCCTGCTCAAGCAGTTCTGCTCTGGCTTTTTGCGCTGCGGCTTGTTCATGGGCCTCATGCCACTCCCTTACCAGCTTGTTGCGGGGTGTTTTGTAGAGATCACGCTTGTGCTGTTTTTCCTTTTCCTCTTCAGAAAGCTCTTCCTGTTCCTTGTCCTGCTTCTCATCTGTTTCCTTACCGGCCTTTTCGTCTTCACCAGGCTCTTTATCCTTGTCTTTAGCCTGCTCCTGTTCCTCATCTTTAGATGGGGGAGATGCCATTTCTTCAAGAACGACCAGATCGGTATCAGGCACTTCAATCGTATCCAGGCTTGCACCTGAGAACTCTTCATTTTCGAATTCTGTTACTTTTTCATTCATTACCTGTCACCTCACAGTGGGTTATAGATGCGTGTGATATCCTTCACGCGACCCAGCACCTGATCGTCATTGATCAGCTTTAATGTCCGAACATCTTCATCGCCTTCAGTCAGAGTGATGTCGATACCGTTGTTGCGACCCATGACAATCCAGTCACCAACCTTGCAGGCAGGATGACTTATGCCGTCTTCGTCTTTGAATCGATCACCTGTAAAGGCAAGTGGGCCAATATCAACCACTTGAGCTACAAATCGTCTGTACGCTTGCAATTCCTGCGTTTCTTTTGGAAGTGCAATCCCCCCCCTTTCTGTTTCAACTGGAATAGGGTCAACCAATATCCGCCACAAGGACGCTTCTACCGGGACATAGCCCGCCACTTCATTCGTCATCATCGTCTCCGAGGTTTTTCATCGCTGTGTTAAAGATCTCAAGGGCCTGTTTCATGCCCTTAATGTGTCCCACCATCTCTCGATATCGTGGGTATGAGTCGGCCTTTCCTCTGCCACATTCCGATTCCTTTTTCCGGATCTCGCTGCCGACCATCTTTCGAAAGTCTTCTGGCAAAAATTCATTCATGGTTTTCTCTCGCGCATAAAAAAACCGCCGATTGGCGGTCTCTGCTTTATGGCCTAGTAACGTGTGTTACTGGTTGGGTGGTTCCAGTCCGTTGCGTTTATGTAACGCAGCGATCTGCTCATTGTTTTTTCGGCGCTGCTCCGCAAGTGCTATTGCATCTTTGCGTTCGATATCCGCTTCCGCGACTGCATCCTTTCTGGAAATGTCAGCATCTACAGCTGCATCTTTTCTCGCTTGCTCTGCTTCCATCTCAAGCTGTTCTGGTGAAGGCTGCTGCATCATTTCTTGCATAAACTGCTGTGCTGCAGCCGCCGCCATCTCGGCAATCTGGTTTTCGACCTCTACAGGAATTTCAGCGGCTTGCTCATCTTCTTCGCTGGGCAATACAAACTGCTGCCCAGTAGCCTGTTGCATCTGGAGCATGTAATTCTGTGAGATATGTTCTTGAATGTGAGCATGGATTGCCTGGGCAGTTGACTCTTGATCCTTGCCCAGGGTTTGTAATAGCTGTTGGTGTACGATCATATGAGCCTGGTGGTTCTGTTCCGGAAAGGCCCTGATCGGTTTCCCTGTGATCGCATAGACATTTTCCTCAACCGGGCCCATGCGCTTGATGTTCTCAGTGCGTGGAGGGATAAGTTCGTCAATATTCTCGATATTGAGGGCTTCCAGACCGCGCTTATGTAGTGCGCGCTCATCATATAGACCAGGCGAAGCTGTTCCAGCCAACTCCATGACAGCCTGAGTGATAAAATATCTCTGTACATTACTGACCATATTCGGGTCAGATACTGGCAGGACATCTACTCGATCATCAAAATCCTCTTTCAATACCTCTCTATCTTCACCAGGGACAGCATAGGGGTATCTATCCGGCATAAACATGGAATTAAGCCATGCAATTATCTTCAGCTCTTCATGTAGTGATTCATGGATCCGCTTTTGAATCGCAGTGTAAACCCGGCCACCTTCCTCAATTCTGGCAAGCATGGTGCCAACCGGGGTGTTTTGATTCCCCTCACCCACCATGGCCTCGGTGGTTCCAGCAAAGCGTCTACCAAGATTCTCAAGATGACCAAGCAGATTGAACATGACCATGGACGGTTCGCTGTAAGGCAGTGGAAATAATGAGTTCTTCAAATCTTCTGCTTCTACATCAATCTCCTTCCATTCACCCATGCCAATTGCCTGTTCTCCATTTTTAAGGGCTGCACCCTTTGCCCTAAATCCTCCCTGCATGTTGGAAAATCCAGCAGAATCCAACAAAGCACGTAATGAACCTGTTGCCGCTTTCGACAGACCGCCAATCCAATGCAGCAGTCCATAGCCATAAAACCCAAGGCCTGGCATGAATCGATAATGAGTGTGATACACAAGGCGTCGCTTGTCTGGATCTTCTTCTTTCCAGTTGCGGTAAATTCCCAGCACCTTCTCGGAATCACGGTCCACAATCATAGTGTACTGCAGAGCGATGCCGGTCTCTTTTCCAGCCTGCTCGTTATCTTCTGGGTACAAGTCCGGAAATCCTGGCAAATCATACTCACACACACATTCATAAATAGTGTGCCGGTCATCGTCTGTCAGATTGCGGTTATCCTCGCGCCCCTCTGCCTTCTTGACTGTATCGTCAACAATCGTTGTCTCTTCGTGGCTATCTTCGTTGGGCTGACCGAGATCAATGTCTCGATAAATACCTGCCACCTGGCGTTTCCGGACCTCGTTTTGCGTCATCTTGACGCGCTCGGTGTAGCGAGGCGTTGTCTTTAGATCGGTCGCATCGTAGGGAACGATAAAATCAACTGGATCGACCATGCGGCGAGTGATGCCGTCGATAGGGTCATTGTAAGCCTTGGTAAAGATCGAACCAGAAAAAGGCAGCCGCATCAGCATCTGATCCATTTGATCGTAGGCGCCTGGCATCATCTGCGTGTACTGGTAGTTCATGAACTGCTCAACACGCTGCGCTTGTTCTTCTTTTAGAGCATCGGCCATCCCAAGCACCAGCGTCTTGACTGGCCCACCGGCTGGCCAGATCGCTCCTATTGATCTGGAATTGAACTGAACACACGCCTCACCAAGTAACGGGTGAACCGCATCACTGGCGCCCTCAAAGTTTGCTGACGGGACAACCTCAGGGGAAACGCCAAGCAGTTTGATCCCTTCTCGCTCCTTCTTGTACCAAGGTGAACGCGAGTCATCATCATCTCGAACCCACTCACAAACCTTGCGACCGATAGCGATTAGGTCTTGCTCATCCATAACCTCAGCAAGATTGTCGTAGTGTCCTGGCTCCGGTATTTCCTCTTCGGCAAGTGCAGCTGCAAGAAATGCACGCTCCTCATCATCCATGCCTTTCAGACCGTATTGCTGGTATTTCTGCCAAACCTGCTCAAAGTCCAGTTTCGGCTCTTCATCAAAACCCAGGACCACAATAGGTTCGTTCTCAGCAGTCATGTCATGGCTGAGAGGGTTGTATTCATAATTCATGATCGTAATTCCGTCTCAGTACGAAAGCCTGAAATAGTCCCGCACACAGGCATTCCATCCATTTGCGCTGATTTAACAGAGGTGTTTACAATTTCCCTCCATTGATCTGTCTCTAATTCAGGAACAGTACAAAGCCGCATGCGGAAACTGTAAGTATCATCACCATACTTGCTGATTTGAGGCTTTAGCCTCCAGATTAGCAATCCAATATCACCAGACATACAACCAGCGGAAATCTCATTAACTACCATATTTATAAATTTCTCTGATGCGGAAATAGCAAGATTCTTAGACGAATACCCAGCAATTTTAATTACCCTAAAAACATAAGGCTTGGAGTCAACACTACAAAAAGCTCGCTCAGGCCCATTTACTTCATAGATATTTGTTAACACTTCGCAATCATCAACCACTTTCAATCTTTGATGCTGCATACAAGTCATATCATTTCGCTTTGTCATACTGTTTAACCATAAGCTCTACGTTTCTGAGGCTTGTTGTCTTCGTCGTCTTCGTCATTGGCCGGCGCCTCGTTGGGATCTGGCAGATCCTCATCTGGCGTCTTGAGCCACATACGTTTTTTGGTGTACAGAACTGCTTGAGTCACTGTGTCGGTATAGTCAGCTGATGGCGGCGCGCCATTAGGAAATGCGGCCACATAATCGATCAGATCGATAGCCCACTGCCTTTCGGCTGGGTAAAACACCAGGCCTGATTCAAAAAATGGGGATGCCAGTTGGGCGCGTTCTTCCTTGTCGCCAAACTTGTCTGGCATGAATCCTCTGCATGGCACCTTGATTCTTCTCAGATCCTGTAGAATCGATTTACCAGAGGCCTTACGCTCAATCACTGAGGTATCGAGGTTGAATGCCCGATTGTGCTTCTTGGCCTCTTTCTTAAGATCTGGATAGCCAACCCGGTCATGCCAGGCTGCGAGCAAGATCAGTGCATCCCGGCCGGTCTCTTCATCCTCGAAGATGCCCCAGGTTGTTCTCGCTGAGTAGGCTGCTTTTTTGCGGTCCCTCTCGGAATACGCTGTGTCGTAACTGGCAAAGATGTGTTTGCAGAAAGGCAATGGCTTGCCCTTCTCCCATTGGCGCCACCAGACTTTCTTGATGATGCCGCCGCCCTTGGGGGTTGGTCGTTGCTGGAGCTGGCCTGCTGTGCCGTAGTCCCCCAGATCCTCTTTCAGAGAAGCAACTGACTTCTTTGAAAATAAACCGGGAAATAGTAGTTGGCCCCGTTTAGTGCGTGGGTCATTGAGTTCAGGCCTACCAATGTCCTTGCCGGCATCAAATGTTGGCTGCCCCTCATATTCCATCGGGATAACCAGCTGTGTGAATTTCTTGGCCTGCTTCTTCAGGAAGTGGCCTGTCATATCCTCTGTATGCAATCTCTGCATGATGAGACAGATACCACCAGTTTCCTGGTTATTCAGACGGCTCGATAGCTCCTGGTCATACGTCTCTAGTTCAGATAACCGGATTGTGTCTGACAATACGCCTTTGGCGTTATGCGGATCATCGATCAGCATGTCATCGCCACGTTTACCAGTTATCTTGCCCGTGATACCTACTGCTTGCCGGTGTCCGCCCTTGTTATTACCAAACAGCCCTTTGCCAGACTGATCAGCTTTCATCAGTAGCGGCCACCTAGCCTGATACCAATCAGACTCAATCAGCCATTTGTGGCGTTGCGAGTCCCGTGTAGCCAGATCCAAGCCATTAGCAACACCGAGAAAGCGATATGAAGGCCTGAGCGCCCAGGCCCATGCCGGATAGAATACCGATACAACCAAGCTCTTCATGGTCCCTGGCGGGACATTGATGATCAATCGGAGTATTTTTCTGTAAAAGAAAGCCTCCATATACCCACAGAGCGTTTCCAGGTGCCAGTTATCAATCAGTGGCGTACCCGGCTCAACCACATGCCAACCCTGCTTTACAAACTCGTAGAGTGATCCTTCACATTGCTCCTTTGATTCCTGAGTCTTGATTGACTCAATGAGTTGTATGGCTTTCTTCTGCCCCGAGGAGTCTAGCGATCTGATCCTTTCCAGCAGGTCCAAGGCCGAGAAGTTCTGCGAGTTCTTCATAAAGCGTGTCTTTGTTATCCGGTTGTACGGTTTGAACACGCTCTATCCAGGCCTTCACATCAACATGCTTACCAATCAGTTCTAAACGCTTGATTCGGTCTGACAGCTTGACCTTGGTAACTTGACCTATCGCATCATCACCGTTACCAATGGAAGTGACCTCAATACCAGCCAGTAGACCCTGACGCCAAACCAGAGGCATATCATGGATCTTTTTTAGCTGCATGTTCTTATCGTAAATATCCGCTAAATCCGCATTTGCCTCATCTTGGAGTCTTACCAAAAGAGCGTCTGCGTCGATTTTCGTCCTCTCGGACCTTTCTTCAATGGCTTTGGCTATCGCATCCGCCACGAAGGGATGCTTTCTAACTTTGTCCGCGTTCTGCGTGATGTACTTTTCCTTGTAACCAGCCTTTTTCATGGCCTCAACGATATCCATATCTTTAGTAGTCTGGATGTAATCAACAACTGCTCGTAGTTTATCGGTCCATCTCGGACCCCTGTTATAGTTCGCCATGGCTATCTTGAAACTTGTCGGTCGCCCATGCCTAAACGGTATGGAATGGATCCAGCTGTGTGAGTGCAACTGAAGCGGTAATAAACCTTGTCTTCTGGCTCGTACCCTTTTTTATCAACTGGCGCCGTGAATACTCCATCAGTAACATCATGCCAAGTTGCATCAGCATCAGCATCAGTTTCAACAAGATGTCTATCATAAGATCTTTGAAGCTGGATACTCGCATTCCATCCGCTACCGCCAAGAGTAAAATTGAAGTCTCCGTTGTATCGACCGATCTGGATGCTTTGGCTAAAGCCAGTAGCAGTGAAGGTGCCTTCTATTTTTCGCATACTGTTTTCCTCATGCGTCAATAACTGATGTGATAATAGAGCTGTGTATATTTGAATCGTCTTGACCGACCGATTGCTCCGTAACATTAACTGTAATCGTTGCTGTATCCGTCAGAGTGCCAGGATCTTCAACCTGCACTGTCAAGCTATACGATGCTGTTGTAGCTCTATCCAGAGTATTCACAACCGATAGAGCGCCAGTGTTCGTGTCAATCGCCAGGTCGTTGTTTGTGTTACCAGCTGTGATCGTGTATGTCAGCGCGTCGTCGTCAGTCGCCTGGACAGTGCCGATAACTGTTGGAGCTTCTGTGTCGTCTGTCACATAAAATATTTGGTTATTGATTACTGGCGCAGAGTTAGCGATTGTAGTTGAGGTAAATGTGTCTGTGACAACCGTGTTAAGTGCCAGTGTCGTATTGACAGCAGTGCTATAGCTCCCGCTCGATGTATGTCTCAGCTCGATCTGATCGCCGAGTTGCACATTTGTTGGAGCAGATGACCAGGCACCCGCGTTAACTCGATATTCGCCGCCTGTGACTGAAAGCGGAACATTCTGCCCGGCGTCCACCCCCGCCACAGTGATGGCATTGGATATCTGCTCTGTACTCCTGACAGCGTCGACGACGTCGGTGAAAGCGAAAGCATCTGGAGTTATGTCAGCTCCTGCTGATGTTGTCGCGTTGACTAGGGTGGGACTTGCCTGGATATTAGGTGTGGTCTCGTCGTCTTCTGCGACAACATAGTAATCATAGGCAGTGCTCGCAGACCCTGTGTTGAAGGTCATTGACGCCTGTACTGCTGCGGTTGCCGATACACTCTTTGCCTCGGGAGCTGGTGACCCAGTGCTATCCTGTCCATCTCTAACTTGAGCAGAGCTTGGCGCTGTCGCTCCGTCTGGCAGTCGCACCGCGTAGATCGTGCCGTCCTCATCCAGAGTGGCCTGGATGTCATGGCCCGATGTAGTCGGGTTGGCAGCAGCGGGGCCTGCGCTAAAGACAGGTGCTGTAGTATCAGGAGTTGGGTCGGTCGTATCACTCGCGCTTACCAGCTGATCTGAGTAAACACCCTGATTGTCTTGCAGGTTATGGCAATAGTACGTCGTGCTCCCCGAAAGACCGGTAGCTGCGTCAGTCTGCACACCTGCCGCAGTGACCGTCTGACTCCCAAATGCAACAGCACCTACACCATTAATGAGATCGGCATCGCTCGGTGGAGTGACTGACGTACTGATATACCAATGCCAGGTGCCGCTGCCGACGTTCGTTGATACTCCAACATCTGCCGTGTTGTGAGCAGTGGCAGACAGTGCTGGGTTAGACAGCCCCGGCTTAGCAGCCAGCGTAAATGCCGCAGGTCCATACATCGTATTAGTCGATGTATCCCATACATAATACTGACCGGTTACTGTGGCGGGGATTGCTTGAGAGTAAGAGCCATCTGTTGACCACACAGCGGTCGTAGTCTCAATGATCGGTACGTCACCATTGGCCATGGTGAGCGTGAAGTCCTCCAGCGCCATTTCTTGGACGGTCTCTGAAGGTTCCGCAACGGTTGACCCATCATAGGTAAAAGACTCATACCCTGTCGGGACAGTTAACGTAATAGCGAAACCTGTGGCGTTCTCACCTCCTGAATCATTCTGAACGAACAGATATGCTGCACCCGGAGGCAATCCAACTGGAACAGTGAAGGTAATCGAGGTGTCATTCCAAACTGTTTCTGTTACCGCTAAATCAGTTCCAAGCCCGTCTGACTGAGTATTGATCCTAACCTGGCCTGTGCCTTGAGTAGCCTCGAAGTCAGTGCCGGTTATTACGTTGCCAGCAGAACCAAGCTCTACATTCTCGTCAGTGTTGACATCAGTAATGACTGGATCAGTTCCACCTCCGCTCTCAGTGTAATCGATGACTAAGGTCATCATTACGGTTGCGCCGTCCAAAGCTGTGCCGGTAAAGGCCGTAGTTGCTTCTGTTACTTGCCTCAAAGCAACGTTAAACGTCGAGCCGATACGAGCTTGAATATCAGCGTTAGCTTGAGCGCCTAAATCAGAGACTGTCATTAAACCAGCAGCTGGAAATGCAGTTGTAGCGTAACTATTAGCAACGATCCCGCAACGATCGTAGAAAGTCTGTCCAGTATCAGTGATCGCATCACCAGATCCATCACCATTATAGGGGAGGATGTGATGCAACTCTGTCGTATTTCCGGGTGTCTCAGCCGTAAGTTCAACATCAACTTGATTTATTGTAGATCCAGCCGGTATTGCCGATATAGGAAACCTACCAGCGAGCCGGTAATCGTTTGTCAGCTCCCATGTACCAGTCCGGCGAATCGCGTTTACGTGTATGTAGTCGCTATTCCTGCCGGTATAGACATCATCAGCGTCGATTCTGATTACAGGCATGGCTATCTATCCAACGTTGTTGACATGTAAAGATCATCGATCCATCGACGAAGAGTGGTTCCAGTCGGGAACGTACCGGAATTTGTGTAGTTGCCTCCAAACCACATATTCGTCCAGTCTTCACCAAGAGTTAGACAGACAAGAGAGCAGCCGCGTGTAGACTGTCTCCAAGGAACAGAGGTGTTGTTGTACACAAGTACGTCATCAATCCAGATCTGTAATATGCCGTCATTGGCATCAACAGCCGAATCCAGCACCATCCAGGTTTCGATCTTGTACCAGTGATCGGCTCTCAAATATGGCAACCCGTTTCCAAACAAATCCACCGCGCCGTACCAAGCTATCAGATCAAGATCACCCAAGGCTGAGTTCATCCCTCGACCATATGATTCGTTTGATGCATAGCCATCGTTCCAAACCATTTTTTCACTATGGTACGCGTAGCCATTCTGGGGGATACCATATCCTGTAAAGTAGCGACCCGTCTTTAATCCTCTTGGCCAGTTGCCGATCCACTCAGGCCCGAATCGTTCGTATTTACGGGTGAACAGAGAATTGGTAGTGCCGCCTACTCTTGTGCGGATGTCGTTAACCTGGAGATTGACCTCAGATTCATCCTGCGTGTAATTGATCTGGATACATCGAGACCCAGAATGAGGAGCGCCATTAGCTACGGTGTCAACAACCTGAGCAGTGCCGTTGTTATACCAGTTAATCTGATCAAACGGATGATTTGCACTTGAGCCGTTGTAGATATCGCCGAGAGGGTGCTCCTCGCAATCCCAAGAGAAAAGCTGTCCAGCCCCAACTGGAGGAGACCGTTGCCCGAGCGGATCACTTGATAGTGATCGCACCGTCATATCCGGGAGTACAAATTAGGTTTCCCATCAGTTGCCGCCCCCGCCTAGTTTCGGGAAGTGACCAGTCAGCCACGCATAGATTGATACAAAGATCGCCATCTGAGCCAGCCACTTTGCAATCTTACCCAGTGACATCGCTATTTTTTTACCGCTAACATAGGTGTTCCATCCGTCTATCAGGCCCCTTGTTTCCTTGCGCATCTCCTCAATGCCTTCGGCGTTCTTTTTACTCAACTCTGCGTTGTCCTTAACGACAGTTAATATCTCGTCCCACTTTTCCTGCTCATCTGCTCTATGCTGATCGAATTCAGTTCTGTGCTGCTCAAACTCATCTCTGAACTTCTGGAGCTCCGCGTCAGACCATCTACTGTTCTCTGGCATTAGTTACCACCTGCCTTTCGTCGAGCTTCTTGATCTGCTTTTGCAGCGTCTGCATATTGAGCAAGAACCTGTGTCTTTTCTTTACTGCCGGCACTTGACCCAAGCCAGAAGGTCAGCACCATTCCGAAACCAGTACCTAAATTTCCAAGCAGTAGATAGGTTAGGTTTTGACTGCCTACCGGGATCTCTTCTGTCATCACGTAAATGATTGCTATGGCATAGCTGAGTACAACAATGACTGATATCAAGACCGCTCCGATTGATATACCAAGCGTTTTCCTGGCATCCTGAGTATCAAGCGTCCTAATTCGGAGCTCTTCAAGTTCTGCCTGACGCATCTCAATGCGAAACTGCTGAATAGACTCAGGGTTCCCCAGGATCTCAGCAGCCATATCCTCGAATTCTTGCGGTGACTCAGGCCTCTTACCCAAGATCCGCTCAAAGATGGATGAGACCATTGCGCCTGCAGCAGGATTGCCGCCTGTTGCAATTGTGGTGGCCATACCTGCCACCGTTGGTGCAATATCCTTTGCCACATCAAGTAAATCATCAAAGAAGTTCACCAGCGAAACCTCCGCTTGAAGTACAGCATATCGATCTGCTCCTCATCACCAGACCAACCAAAGTAACGCTCGCCAGGCCAGCCGCGCAGATAGTGAGATAAATGGCCGTAGCCAACCTCGTAATCATCAAACTCATAACCAATACCAAGGACAGCAATCTCTTTGCCTCCCTCGAAATCGTCGTCAGATTTGAGGTTGTAACCAATACCGGCATCGAAGAACCAACCAGCATTCAGCGGAAAGCTGGGCAGCAGAAGCCAGATGAAGATGAGGTGCTTAAAACTCATACCTCACCCCGCAGCCATAAACACGGCTGGTGCCTATCGTGTCCATATCGCCAACATCGAACATCACATTACAGGACGCCGACACATCAGAGATCAGATCAACCGTAACCTTGGCCATGAGCCCTGTGGAGAAATCACTGTAGGTATCGTGGTGTTCTTCGATTTGAGTAGGACTGACTGGTAACCAGGAATGCACCTTTGTCTTTCGATGCTCGGCAAATCCCCCGGCATACCCAGTAAAGCGGCCAACTCGATATCCACCCAAAGCAAACACACCAATGCTGTCTTGACGAACATGAAGATCTCCGAGTTCCGAATGACCGATTATCTGGCCTGCTGGATCAATGTATGCGCCATAAGTAAAAACAGAATTCCCATCCCAAAAGCAGCGTGATGCCATAGCTCCATAGCGCTTCATGCGCTGTTCGCCGAATAGCTTCTCACTGGTTGATCTGCCCAATTCAAAGAGCTTCTGGTCAAAGTGGGTATCTACCCGGCCTTCTGTCGTGTGGTCCGAAGTGAAATACAGAAGCTCGACTGAGTAGCATTCATCATCCGCAAACGCCGCAACAGTGAACAGGACAAGGAAAACAGCAAGAATCGCTGTGTGGAATAGTCGATGTTGGAAGATATTCATATCTGATCCTCCAGGAAGTGATACGGGTTAACTACCTGACCAGAGCGGTCAAGTACCTCAAAGTGAAAATGGGGAGTGATTCCCGGATAGATTGCCGCGATATCCTGGACAATTCCGAGCGAGCGCCCAGGATGTATGCGATCTCCAACCATTACGGCTGGCGTCACGTAAAAGTAACGCACCTTCACCCTGCCAGTTGTCATTACTTCGACGTAGCGCATCGCCTTTTTGAGATAAAACTTCCTGCGCTCATCCTCATTACTGTAATCTGCGCTCAGATCATCCTGAGAATATGGGTAACCGATCTTTGTTACCTCGCCATGGCATACGCTTAGCACCTCAAAACCAGGATAAGCGACAATATCAATCCCTTTATGCTTTCGAGAGCCACGCGGTGCACCGAATTCACCACTTCCCCAATTGTCTTGACCTCGCACAGATGTACGAACAACAGGCAGCTTCATTTGATTCCGAACTCCTCAGCCAACTTGGCTACAAACTTGGTCTTTGGATCTGGGTAGATAATCGTCGGTAGCCTGGGTTGTTTAGCAATTGCCATGTCTTCCAACCGTTTTTCAAGCACAGCAACTCTCAGAACCAGCGCATCAAAGGCTTTCTGATCAATAGTTGGCATGATTCTTTCTCAGCGAGGTGCTGATTAGTAAAAATTAGTAAATTGATTTGCTTCGATTGTTGTCACACCAGCACTTGAGATGTGCCGGTAATCTTGCCTTTTCGGCTTTCGTGACTTCTTTCGCTGTTGCTTGGCGCCAGAACTGGACACCATTGATGATTCTTGATCTTACCCAGGGTCTCATTTTGTTCCAGGCAATTAAAAACCCACCAGGGCTAACCGTAGTGGGTTGTGATAGTTGAGTGAATCACCTGGACTCACTCGCCCCGAGCCTATACGGCAAGGGGTAGGTTTTAGGCTGCTGCCCCGTTACCAGGACAGCGCAACTGTTTCTACGCTTGGTAGATCAGATGATTGGTGGAGCGGGCTGGATTCGAACCAACACGGAACTAGCCGACCGCCGGGTTACAGCCGGGTGCTCTACCTCATGAGCGTCCACTCCTGTTTGCTCAGTCTATTCGGCAAACTCCCACTGAGCTAGGAGTCTGTATACCAGCACCCGAAGGATCTGGGACTGCCTTATTGTTCAGGCACAAAAAAACCGCCTCTCGGCGGCTTGGGGGGACTTCTGCGAAACTACAAATATGGTAGTCTCTCAGCGGAAAAAGTCAAATTTTTAGTTTATATGGCCACATACTCATCAAACGGACTCACTAAATCAAACCCGATCGCACCAAGTTCTTCCTGAGTCAGGAACCTATCAAAATATTCTAGATTAGTCTCATCGGTCTCTACCAGAAAAACTTCTCCACCAGGATTGATACCGAGATCATGAGTTTTTTGAATTGCATGGGCAGCCCCACAGGCTTGAGTGATGATTACGCCAAGAAACTGACTGCCTTTTGGCCTGTCTGGATCACAGAACGATAACCACCAATTTTTTATCTTACCATTCCGGAGTTCTTTAGCTAACTGCCGGTCGAATACAATATGTCTCTTGCGTAAATTCAAGTCGCCACCTCACTTGTTTTCCACCGAAGCGCCGCAGAGCCTTCGACCTTTTCAAGTTCACCCTGAAGATCTGGTCCTTTGAAATCTCCCATCATCAACGGCGATTCACCTAAATCTCGAAGGGCTTGCGCTAGACTGCAGTTCTTTTCATGCCCTATTGAGCTCGCCTCCATGTGGCAAGGGTGGCCATGCCATGATTCTGGCACGCCGCAGCACTCAGGGCACTGACCATTCCCCATGCTCCATTCCTTTTTCTTTAGATACTTAACTGCGCTCATCATGTCACCTCAATGTCGTCAGTTTTTGCCCACTTCTTCATTGCCTGCAATCTTGCCGATTCCTCTGCATGCCCACTATAAGTTACACTTGGCCCTTGTGACTCACAGTCATTATTGTCACACTGAATCCAAGCGTCGTTCAGGTAGGTTGCGAAGATTACTTTTCTGCTGCCGCACCATGGACAGGGCGCATTTGTTTCGAAGTCATCGGGTCCGCCGATTTTTTTGAAATAAGTCTTATGGCTCATGGTAACTCCGTATTTTTCCTCTGAACGTACCGATACCCCTCCTGGGCCCATCCGTCCAGAACCTGATAGATTGACTCGTATCGCTTGCGCCAAGTCTTGTAAAATGTCGATTTATCCATTCCCATGTATTTGGCTTTGGCCTTGTCCTCCCTCCACTTCCCTGGGTCTCGAACCTCAAGCAGGGCTATCTCGGACATCTTGCGCAAATACTCCTGGCCCTTGGGAATCCTCCAGCCATTATCAGCCGCGATATCGGCAGATGCTATCCATAAACGATACATCAGAAAGTCATGCTGTGACTGATCTCCTGCCCACTTATACATTGCGGCCTTAAATTGGAGATTAGGCATACCTCTACACATGCCTGCAGCAGTTGGCTGATCTAGGTCAGGGGATGACGTTGACCTCCCGACATTACGAGGATTTACCGGGTGAGCTGTCATTGCTGCAAAGACACGAATTGGATTCACTCTTTAATTCTCCATTTCTTGCAGTACCGTGGTGCCGGGATCTGCCCGATTTTGCAATAATCTGAATCCCAGGCCTGGTCATTGTGCTTACACCGCTTACACCCCTCCTTGTCTCGTATCTCTGCCAGCTCTCTCAGATCCCATACAGGAGAATCTACGACTAAAGAGGGATCTCCATACCAGTGCTTGGGGAATGCCACCTATTCGGCCTTGTCATAACGTCGATAAAGTAACTTGATTCTAATTCCGCTTGCTTCAATTACCTCACCGCAGAGAATTGAAAATACATCTGACCACGACAGATAAACAGTGTCAGACGTAAACGGATTTCTACTTATTCGCATGATACCTCCTGATCCAGCCTATCCGCCACATTTCTAAGCCACTGAGCCATCTGGGCTATGTTCTGATGGTCTTCTGTTTCGAGAGCCGCGTCTGATGCGGCCATTACCAGGGCAACAGCGGCATCCTCATAGTATCCTGTCAGTTCTATAGCCTTGTCTTTCAGATCGTCTGCTGCAGCCCACACAGGATCTTTGGCTTTTACTGCTGTGTTTAGTGGGATTACGTTATCCATTGGCTTTTTCCCTCCTTATGTGGAAATGGCATTTTCGGCCACCTGTCTCGGATAATCTGTTTCGTCATCCGCAATTATAATTAGTTCCCCCCTTAAGCGGTCGTTTTCATCCTCTAATTCCTGACATCGTTTTGACCATTCGGCAGTAACAACATTTGTTGTTTTGTCTATTTCTTGCAATCTGGCAAACTCGGCTACATAGGGGAGCAAATTCTCTTTTGCAAAAGAAATATCACACTTCAAATCGTCTGGAGTTTCTTTCCACAACAAATCGTCGTGTTTAGGCAACATACTTACTAGACTGCGCATAACACTCGCATCAAGGAAGGACGATTCGCGTCTGTTCTGTGCTTTTATTTTCATCACGTCCACCCCACAAATTCTATTCTGCCCATGTCAAACTAACTCCAAGATAAAAGGATATTGATGCTCTACTTCCCTGCGCTTGATCTTGAATCCATCTGTCTCCCGGCCCTTTGCGTCCACGAAATGAACCGTCCCATCGGCGTGAAACTCTTGGAAATCGATCACCAACTTGGTTCCGCCTGGCAGATGAATAGGAACCTGGCGCAAGAAGAACAGCACCTCTCCTGCCTTAACCCTGAGTTTTAGTGCTGAGTAATAGTTGGCCTCTCGCTTTGAATCGAAACGGATGCCATCAACCACAGTGGGCTTTGCATTGTATTTATGCCGTTTGAAGTTGTGTTTCATGCGGAACATCCTGAGAACACCTTATTGATGGTGTCAGCCAATAGATCTAGCTCAGTCACCTTATGAATTCTGAGTAGCGTCTTATCTCCATGAACACCTAACGGCCCTCGATGAGCTTCAGGCGACAAGGGAATCACAAGATAATTACTAGCTCTCTCACTCATGCCCTGACCTTCGCGGATATGATGCAGTTCTACTGGACTTTCACCGGTTAAAGCACATGGCAATTGCGCTACTCTGTCCATGTAGGCTTTTTCTGACTTAGTTGCTGTTTTTTTTGCCACTACTTACTCCCCATAGCTACATGATATTCATCTGGATGAGCTAACATGATCTGCCTTTCAATCGCCCACCTATCTACTTTGTCCAGATACTTACTCATCTCATCGACCTTTAAATCACTGGTTCCTATCTGCCTGACCTTTGGTTTGCCATCGATCTCAACCACTTTTTTCGGTAAGAACTCATCCACTAACCAGTCATGTACCTCCGTGTCCGATATAGTTTGATCTGTGTTCTCAGTTAGAAAATCAGCTATCTCCCTGTACCACTTCCATGAAATTGAGTTTTGAGCCAGAGTCCTGGTTAATTTGTTTGGACGTACCTCTAGCAGCCACTTACCCTCTGGCGGCAATTTAGATAGCCAGTCCTTAACACGCGCTATCCCTTCCTTGTCTAAGATGATCTTGTGCTTCATTTAGTTACCAAGCTTTTGGAAGTAGACTTCAGCCATTTACACTCTCGCTCCTCTATAAGCCTTCTCTCATCTCTGCCAGCCAAGCATCAGCGACCGGTAACTCAAGGCCCTGCGACCGGAGTACTTCAGTATCGTTTTTGAAAATCGTCACAGTCATATCTACTGCGTCTATTTCATAACGCCAGATGTGACCGGAACATGTGTCTCTCTGTTCCAATATCATTTCGCGTCTTAGTGTTCTAAGCATTACTCGCCTCGGTATATTTCAAACGTGGCGCAATTGCCGCAATCAGGGCAAAACACTAACTTCCCTGTCTTTCTGATTCCGCGCCAGCCACAATTAGCACAAACAACTTTTCTCATAACTTCTTTCATAATCTCAGCTCCTCTCTATTTGCCTGGATCTCGCTAATAACTGTTATTTTGTGCTCGATTCATAAATCATATCGAACAGTTTCTTACTCACCATTACTGTGTCTTCTGTTAGCATTTCGTTTTTAATAATGCGCAAACCAGTTACGCCCATCACCATAAAGGCGTTAGCTGGTGCCTCTTTTGGCGCAAGGGCTTTAATTAATTCCTGAGCTTCTTTCAACATATCCACAGTGAGTGACTCGTCTGACATCTCGCCTAACTCGCTCTCATATTCCAGGCTTCACGGGCCTGTCGTTCATTATCGTATTCATCATGTGATCTGGCGTGACAGTCTTCGCACACAATGCCCCAATACTCATATTCACTATCACACTCATTAACTGAATAACCATCTCCACCGCAGAACGGGCACGATAACAATTCATTCTCATCATTCATGCTCTCAACTCCGATCTGCTTAACGTCGACCTGACCCACTCTGAGCCATTGTGCATAAACACCATGCCCCTGAGACCTACTTTGTAGTAACCGCCTTGATAGACATACTGAGCACCTGGAGGCGCGTAGTTATTGAGCATGTCCTTTGCGTTGGTTCGCCGGATCGCTCTCTCGATGGTTGATTTGTTGCAACCCCATTTATTTGCAGCTGCCTGAATACTTGGCATTGCCTTAACATCTGCAGCCATCTCTGCGTACTGCTCTTCTGTGTATTTTCTTTTCACACTAGATACCCGTGCCGGATCTGAGTAAATGGAATGTCATCCTGAAAATCATCTCCACCATGTGGAGCGGCTTGCGGGGAGGGCTGGCCGCTATCAGCCCCTTGACGACCACCGGAATCTCCAGTGGTTCCAGCAGCCCCGCCTCTGCCGTCAAGCATTTGCATTTCGTTGGCAACGATTTCAGTTGTGTATCTGTCCTGGCCATCCTGTCCCTGCCACTTACGAGTGCGTAGACTCCCTTCAACATAGACCTTGGAACCTTTTTTCAGGTACTCACCGGCAATCTCACCAAGACGATTGAAGAATACGATTCTGTGCCATTCTGTTCGCTCCTGCTGCTCGCCGCTGTTCTTGTCCTTCCAGCTCTCGGAGGTGGCCAGGGTGACGTTGGTGACCGCACCACCACTCGGCATGTAGCGAGTCTCTGGGTCTTTGCCGACATTGCCGATCAGGATTACTTTGTTGATGCCTCTTGCCATTCTCTCTACCTCTCAGATGTATCTTTGGTATCACACCAATCTTTAAGCCGCTGCAAAACATCGTTTGCTGTATGACCGTCCCATTCTGGGCCTCTATTCATCGTTGCGATGTTCACGCCATCTAGTAGATTCCACATATCAACTGGCAAATGGTAAGTGATGTCCCCTGTTGGTAAATGCATTCCTGCTACAAACCAGTTTTCAAGCATCGTTCCATCATGGTGATTATTAGCACGCCACGACAACTCAGGATTACTACGCATTAAAACGACAAACAAAAGACACCTATGGTCGTATAACTCACCAAATGTATGGTATCCATCTGATACTTCGTTCGTATCACACTCAATTTTCAGTTCACCCATTCTCTCTACCTCTCTGTGTTAGGCCGAGTATTTTGTGAGGCGATCTATCTCATAATATTTATGCCAAAATACGTCCTCCCATTCTCCGCTTTCTTTTAAAATAACCTCAGTGCTTCCCTCCTCTGGTAAATTAGAAAAATCAACATGGTTCTTTATTGCATCGATTACGAGGCTTATGTCGTCAACACCTCCTGGTGCATCAAGATTTAACGCCCCAATAAATCCACCCATTGTTAGGCTATATTCACCTTCTTCAGGATTGCACCCTCTTTCGGTGCCTATAAAAACCTGCACATAATTAATTTCCCTATCCGATAAGCGTTCTTTAATCATCTCTTCCATTGCTGCTATCCTCTCTGTGTTAGGTTGAGGGCTTCCCTTCCCTCTGTCGCTTGCCAACCAAACGATATTTATTTGCGGATCAACACAGTTGCCGCACCACTCCTGGTTACCCGGTTTTGTTCATAGTCCACTTTCACTGGCCCTGGATAGACAGTTACTTTGGTTTCCACATATACTGGCTCAATCGTCCCAGCAGCACCAAGACACATTACCCAGGTAGCAGCAGTGTTTTTACTTGCAAATACACCGTTTGGTTCAGCCTGTTCAATCGATGCCAAGGCACCACCGCCATTATAATTATGCTCATCGCCTTGTAGGTCGATATCTGTAGCAACAAGAGGGTTAGTTAAGCTCGTGTCGTATGGAATTCCGTATCCGTATGATGGGCAATCGCCTTCAACCATACCCCGATCCGATCGCCATACAGAGTGAGTAGCAGCTTTTTGATTGCGAACTTTGTAAAGCTCAATCACAAGGTGTCGTTCGAGAGACCAGTCAAAGGCAGGAATTGGCTGTCCTTTTTCGTATTGTGACTGCTGAGCTTGAACTCTTTGTGCATCACGGGATTCTGTAGTCTCTGCTGACTGACACCCGATCATGATCGTAGATAAAGCGATAGTAAAAATTAGGATTATGTATTTCATGTTACTGTTGACTCCGTGCTGTTTGAATGCGTACCCTGGCTGCCGCCGCCTGAGCTTCAAGATTAAAACGTGTATTCTCATCAAGATTAGGATTTGAAAGTTGCCGGCCTATCTCGGCTAGAGCGGCCTCATCGGTGGCGATGCGTGATTTGATTGACTCACTTCTCTGGTATGAGTTTTCAAACACCTTTCTTTCAACTACCGTTCCGCCGATCAAGCCAAGACTTCGCAGTCCAAAGCCAAGAAAAAAAAGAACAATCAAAACTCCTGCTATCAGAGGCAAGAATCGAAAAAACGTCCACCTCGCCTCAGTTGCTACATGTCCAGCTTCTTGTCTGTATGTACTCATATCTTTCTCCGAATCTATCTATGTTAGGTCGGGGAGACATCCCGCCTCCCCTGTCGCTGCTTTGACAACCAGCGCTGAATTCAAGCTCGCAACTGATGGCCCTGCTCACCAACCATCAGTCGCTTGACATTTGTGTGCAAAACCAAGCAGTTCTTGCCTATGCTCAAATGTCCAAACATGCACCAGGATTCTTTTTTCCTGGTAAGCCAGTCGGTCTATCATTTATGGGGCCGTACTGCTTTACAGTTTCATTCTCTTCCAGGTTTAGGGTTGTCCGACTAGGCCCGTTTTCAGATTTGAAATTCACTATAAATAACCCCTTCTCTTGGTGGTATTTAGTTACTTACGTTCCCGTAGATGATTAATGGCCGAAGATTGCCATCTAACCGCCTTCTCCAATGCTTTCGGTACGCCTACCATGATCATCCACTTAATGCCGTCATAGACAAGCATCCCTAGGATTACTGCTGACGTTGTTTCGTACATAGACATAACTAACCTCTCAAAACCTTCTTCTGTTCGTTCATCCGCTCGTTATCTGCTGAACGATCCCAGATAGACGTGTTCTAGACCTTCGATTTCCTCAATGAGCAAGCTTGCCAGTTCCTCACGTAACGCGATCTTATTGCGTTCAACACCAACCACTCGTGGCTTAAGCATTACGTTATCGCTGCGAGTAATCATGTCGAACTTTACATCGATTTCCTTCCTAGGGAGTTCATCGTAATAGCAAAATTCCATCGCCCTGAATCCGTGAACAGTCACTTCAGCCCCCCTTGCTTCGATCTCATCCAGTGATGATTTACTGTGTTTCATGTCTCCGACATGAGATTCGACTTTATGGATCTGCTCAACGGTCATTTTGCGGATAGAATAAATTGCTTTTGAAGTGGTAATATAATTCCCTTCACCATCATAAAAACTGAAGAAGCTACCCCACTCCTCCATCCAGGCCGCTAAATCTTCTCGCGCCCATGTGGTACTTGATAGTTCGTTAAGAGCATTCGCCTGCGGTGTCATCTTCATACAAAGTTTTGCCACATCATCCCCGCGCAGGGGGTTTCCATCCGAATCTTCGATATTGAATATCGCCTGAGCATTCATTGAATCCATCGATATGAACACGTGTGTATTATTATTAAAATCCTTGTTTGCGACGTACTTACAGAAAGCACTGCAGCTTGCTGTAATAAACTTACCACTGCGCCAGCGTCTTATCTCACTGAAGTCGTACATGTCCTTGAAATTAGTTCCGTCAGGAACCGCTAACACTCGATCTCCTCCGTACAGTGTTGTATTCAGTTCTTTTAGGACACTCTGAGCGTTGATTTCTTTAATTGCTGATTGATCCATTAGCTTTCATTCTCCACATTGTTTTTTCCGGCAAGCGGAAACATGTCGTTCTGGTTATCAGGGAAAAGCGTTACCCGGCCTCCCTCATTAACGTACATCGGAATCACTTTAGTCCGATCCTCAGACACAGATCCGTGCATCTTTGGTATTTTGTAATTAAGCTTTGCAGCAACCAGAACTTGGTTTGCGCCGTTACCATTCCGATTGAATGTTAGATCAAGCGACACTTTTGCACTTACCTTCGGTCGATGTTCGCTGATATTGATAACGGCTGCCGCTGCATCGCTGATCACTCTTGAAAACTGCTCCTCGATGATTCCCGCATCGAGATCACTAATAAACTGTGGTATGTCTGTTAATTTCGTCATTTGTTAATTCCTCTTTGCTGATTCATCAAGTCCACCAGCTTTTGTACGTTCTTAGCGCCTCGACGCTTTCTCATTCGCTCTTTTGCCTTCCGCCATTCATCTCTTCCTTGTTCGCTTGCGTACTTAACCCAATACCTTGCTTCGCATTCGAGGCGGTGTTGTTCGGCTTCTATCGCCATAGTGCATTTCTGGGTTAAAGATTCTGCCTCTTAATAACTTCATCAACGCTCTCAGGCATTCCCACTCGGCTCTCTGATGGCTTAATCTCTCTTGCTGGCAGATCTTCATCAGTCACAACCTTTCCGCGATAGCTATCCCAGGTAAAAGCAACCACCGCTCCGCCACCTTCACGCAACCGATCAACAACCCTTACGCCGATATATTCAGATAATTCGGTCTCGCTAAGATTTGAGACAATAATTGTCGGCTTCATTGATTCGTATCGGGTGTTAATGATTTCAAACAAGATCATCTTCTCGGCCTCAGTCCCAAACTGAACGCCCACCTCATCAAGGATCAACAGGTCTGGATCTGACAGCTCATTAATCGCCTCTAGTTCAGTCCTATCTGAATCTCTGCGGTATGTCTCCTTAACCGTCCTTACCGCTCTCAGCACCGTCATGAACAGAGCTGTATATCCATCTCGTAACACGTGGTTTGCTATTGCAGTAGCGAGATGAGTCTTACCTGTTCCTGGAAGTCCGCAGAAAACCAATCCACCCCCCTGAGCTAACCTCTCCTTGAAGTCAGTCGCATATTTCCTGGCCACGGCAAGCGCCAACTCTTGGCCACCATTTCCAGCCCTGTAATTCTCAAGGCTCCGGCCTTTGTATCTTTCCGGGATGAGCGACTGCTTAATTTTCCCCTCAATCCTGCGCTTTCTCTCTGCAGCCCTTCTCGCCTTCTCTTCTCTTTCGCGCAATGCTGCCGCTTCCTTTTCGCATTCTGGGCATTGAGTTGTCCTGTACTTGTTGCCAATAATCAGCACGCGCTTAGCGGTATACTTACCATGCTGTTCGCATACCGCCTCAACCTCGTCGATCTCTGGCGCAATTGCCTCTTGCTTTTCTGTGCGAACGACTTTCGTTCTCTCCATGACTCGCTTCAGCCGATCATCAAGACCATCATCACAACCATGAGATTTCTTCTGCTGGGGTTCCGGTGTATGTTTTTCCGCTGAAGTCTTCATTTGCTTTTCCCTTCGGTGCCTGTTTGTGATTGGTGTTAATTCTCTTAGCGTTCAAGTCGTCGAACTTAGCTCGCAACTTTGCTGGTGATCTGATATTCGTTTTCCAGAAGTCATCGTTATGCGCCCACAGGAAAACCGCCTTGATGTCTTCAGGCGATCGATGGTCAATCTCTTTCATCTTCCTGAGATCTTCAGCCCAATTCTCCAGGTTCGGTTTCTTTTGCCCCGGCGCCATACCATCGATATGTTTCCACATCCATGATGCTAATCCGGTGTTTTCAGGGGACTGTTGATTCTTCTTCCGTTTCGCCACTAAGGTTTCTGTTTCTGTTTCTGTTTCTGTTTCTGTTTCTGTTTCTGTTTCTGTTCTTGTTTCGGAACCCTTCGATAACCCTTCCGAAAGGGTTTCTGTTTTTTTGGGGAATTTACTAGGAAACCTGGTTTTTTCTTGCTCTACTTTTTCGACCACCTTGCCCTTAAACTCTACATTATCAGGGAGTTTTCCAGCTTCCTTTGCAGCGCCTATGATCTGGTTTGGATTCTCAAGCTTGTTGTACTTTAAGAAATTCGGGAGATAGACATACTTTGTCTTGTTGTCATACCTACAAACACCCTTGTTAAACAGTTCCTGTAACTGTTCGTTAACTGTTTCGAAACCCTTTCTTAAGTCTTCCACTATGTAAGCAACTGGAAGCCTGAAACAGCCGATCATGTTGGTATGTGGCCCAGCGATTAGATAAGCAGCAAGAACCCTTCCTCCGTCACTCAAACTAAGAATTGTGTCGCTGGTCCAGAACGAATGATCTAGTTGCCCATACTTTCTCATGTGGTTTACACCAACCGATACCGGGCCAGCTTTGTCTTGCCGGACTGCATGGTTTCGATATCAATCCCCATTTTTCTAAGCTCCCCTATTCGTGATGCGAGTCTGTAACCCGTCGGGAAATCGAGCGCAGTAATCCCAGCCTTTGGTCTACGCTTCAGCTTCTTGAGTACGCGGATTTTTTCGCTCATAGTGACAACCTATTCTGCGTGACTGATACAATCATCTGTGCATTACTTTCTGAATCTAAGTACGCTGGAACTTGGACGTTTACCAGTTCTTTTCCTGACACGCTTCGCCAAAGCATCACTGGCAAGCTTCTCGACTGCTTCATCTAGCGTTATTCCGTATTGCTCTGCGCAAGCGGCAACTAACGCCAGTTCACTGTCAGATAGGCCTAAAGTGTGCTCTTTTGAGGGCCCTCTTAAGCCCCTCTTGTTGACCTTCTCAGGCACTACGCAGGGCCTTTAAGTTGCCTTCAACGGCATATCCCATCGGGCTAGACTGATCACCAAAGAGCACTAATTGTGCTTGCTCAAGGATCAGTTCACGTAGCAAGGCAGCACGCTGTTCTCCGGTATAATCAACAAGGGCCTGAATCAAATTATGTTCCTCTTGACTCAATCTGATCTTCACAATATGAGACCTGATTTTGGCTGGGTCCGCGTACATGGTTACGTCTCCTTAGTGAGACTGTTCACTGGTAAAAAGAAAGGCCGAGGCCCGGGGTTGAGCCTCGACCACCAATGGGGCTTGGCGCCCCTGAGAGGAGTAGAAACACCCGCCACAAACTGTGTTGAGAAAGGTGACGGGGTTACACACACCTTACTGTGTGCCCGGTTGAGCAGAAAACCATCCAGACTGAGATTTGTGTACCTCATTTCGATACCCAACAAGACCGCTATCCAGTCTTCTTTAATTCACTATCAGCTGAGGATTTATCCACAAGATAGTCATGAAGGCGCTGGATTCTATTAACTCCTGGGTCTTTGATCTGGCCAGACGTGAGCTTGTAGAACCAGCGAGTAGTCAATCCAAGGTCTGCGCAAATTTTTGTGACAGGAACGCATGTATTGGCGATCAACTTGAACGTTTGAGCGAGAAGGTTTTCATCTTTCATGCCATGAGTATGGAATATAGTTCGCACTTATGTCAAGAAATACAGTTCGCATGAAAAACATATTACGCAGTTATTACATTAGAATTTTGAATATGAAAAAGAGAGAACTAGCCGCCGAGGCATTCGTTGATAATCTGAATGCTTTGATTAAGTACATTGAAATGGAAAGCGGAAAAGAGCCTTCTAACAGGGAAATATCTAAAGGCCACGATGTTTCAGATCGAATGATAGGAAAGATCAGAAATAGGGACTCTATCCCCACAATCGATAAAGCCGACGAAATTGCTCAGTATTTCAAGCTCCCTGCATGGGTGTTATTGCTGCCAGGACATCCCAACCCATCACAGTTGCTTTCAGGGGATATAGAGCAGTTGCTCAGTGATTATATAAAATCTGATGCTTTAGGTCGGCAGCAGATCCTAGCGACCGCCAAGCACGAAAGTAGGCGAGCCACCCATCTTGCTGGATTACCTGAAACATATGATGGTGGTAAAGCAAAAGACCCTACCAACCACAAAGACCAAGGCCCAAAGACCTTTAGTCAGAAGAAAAAGCCTACCAAGAAGAAGTAAATGCTCCTTAGGACAGCCAATACCTAATCTTTGCCGCCATCTCTATATGACTATCTATTACCGGCTTCAATTCGGGATTTTCCAACCCAGCCAGGTAGACTGCATTTAGTTCCAGTATGTCTGCAAAATTCACAAGCGTATCTTTCGCGGACATTGGGGCATTCAGGCCGGATATGTTTTGCAGCCTGGTCACCTCTTGATGGATCTTGAGGCGCACCTCTGCTGCTGGTGTCGTTCTTATTTCAATTACATGCGGGCGCGTACTGCTGCTCCATGTGGTCTTTTTCATTCCTTTCTCCGTTCGGTTGACCTTGATCAATATTTGATCAATCAAATCAAAATTGTACAAGGGTAAATATATTGCACCTTGTTCAATTAAGTGCGTCTTTTGCCGCTAATAAAGCATGAAACGACTATTTCAATAGAACTAAACGACTGGATTGATATGTATGATCTCGGCCCCATCGCCGAGCGACGGAAAGAAGCACGGAATAAACTTGGGATTACACAGAGAGTAGCAGCAAAGAGATGTAATGTCTCGCTGAAAACGCTAAAGAACTACGAAAAGAAAGGAATCAGGGATATTCTGACGCTCGATAAAATGTGTAGGTGCTATGGCATCACAATTAATCTTCGTGTTGGATCTAAATAAAAGGCTTTATTTATGGGATATGCAACCACATTACATACCCAAGCACTGGGATCATGACTAGTCCTAGTGTACTTAACATCCAATAATAATTCCTCAGGCCTAATTTGCCCTCTATTAGAAACCATACTATCTGAGTTGCCAAAGCTATCAGGAACAAAACCCCTGAGTTGGACCAGCTAACAACTACCCCCCAATACACCAAAAACCCAAAACCATAAAGTGTTGATATTAATACATAAATACTTAACGAAACTCTGAAAATTGCGCTATCACCTTGAAAGTTTTTTAGGTGCAATTTCTGATAAAACAAAAATAAGCTAAATACCGAATACGCCACCACAAGCTGAACAGGCAAATCCATTTTTCAATCCTTTTTTTTGATCAATAGATTATATGAAATTCAGTGCGAACTATTTTTCTTGACTAGTTGCGAACTATGTTTCATACTTCATCCATACATACAAACAACGCACCAGGAGAGATAAGTATGGATTTGAATGATATGACAATCGGCCAGGCTAAAGAACTGGCATCGATGTTCGGCGCTAATCAATCTTGCCGAGACCGTCACCCCCTACATGGGAAAAAGGCTGTTGCTGTGCTGCCCCACGGGTTTATTCATTTCGGCACACTGAAAGATCAAGGAGGACGCTACATGCTGGAAGATGCAAGTAATCTACGTTATTGGAAACAAAGAGATTCAGGGCTGCCAGAGTTTGCATTAAAAGGGCCGGTTGAGTCAGACAAGATTGACAAAATAGGAAACGTCCATCTTGAAACTGTTCTGTTTTTTTATCCTATAGGTGACTGGTCATGAGTCGTTCCGGTTACGGTTACGGTTCCGGTTACGGTTACGGTTCCGGTTACGGTTCCGGTTCCGGTTCCGGTTCCGGTTCCGGTTCCGGTTCCGGTTACGGTTCCGGTTACGGTTACGGTTCCGGTTACGGTGACGGTTACGGTGACGGTTACGGTTCCGGTTACGGTTACGGTTACGGTTAATCACATGGAAGCCCTAGCAATATTCACAGTGACACTAGTCGGTTATCTGGTGCTGGAAAAGATCTTCAAGTGGGAGAGTTAAATGATTGAAGCTGAGAAAAGTCTGCTCAATGACGATTATGACGACGATCCCATTGATATAGAGACCTCAGAAATCATTGTGAGGATCTGTAAGGACGAGGTTGACGGTCAGCCAGACCTAACCGAGATAGCGGAAATGGCAAGGTACGGGGGTAGTCATGAAGACGCAGCTTCAGCCCTTAGAGACCTGCTGAACAAGTTTGAAGAGATCATATACAAGGAGAGATCCAGTGGACCAACCAAACGATTACAGCAAATCAGACGATCGTATGAAATTTTACGAAGAGCAGACGGGTTTTGATGTACAGAGCGCACAATTCGCCCTTGTTGCAGGGTCCATTATCTGGGTTGTATTTATCGGCTTAATCATATGGTTCTTATCATGACTAAATCGCAGAAAAAGAGTTTGTCTGACAAGCTGGATGACGCAAAAACAGCGATTATGGAAGATGATCAGTCTGAAGCATCATTCATTCTAAATGATGTCTATGAGTCTCTTAGAGAGCCATATAACCGGAAGATCATAAACGACTTATCTTTTTTACACCAGGCAGAGTGATTAGCGGCAAGGGCTCTTGGCAAAAGCTGGCAGGCCTTATGGTTCCTCTCCTAGCCTTTATGGAGTAAGGGAGTGTATAGCCCTTGACCACTGAACATTCGGGAGCAAGCAAATGAGTGAAGACAGTGAACTGTATGTTCTCACAGCCGAGAGGGATACATATGAGCCTAGGAATGACAGTCGTAGCATCGTTTTTGAGCAATGCCTGGACCATGGAGCTGGAACGCTCGAAAGCGTAAAAGCATTTCAGAAAAGACTTGATGACAGATTCGGAAAAACCAGAATCGCAAAGCTGGTTTTCTTAGATGAATAACGGGAGAGTGATGTGAGCAATACAAATGAGAGTCAATTGGTAGAGGTTGAGAATACTCAACTGGCAACCACCCAAAGCAACGGATCTGCGATTACACCAGCCGGTATGCTCCAGATTGCTGTTGAGAAAGGCGCAGATTTGGACAAGCTTGAGAAGCTGATGGAGTTACAAGAGCGCTGGGAAAAGAATGAGGCAAAGAAGGCATATACGGATGCCATGTCTAAATTTAGAAGTGAATGCCCCACTATCCTTAAGACCAGACAAGCACATAACAGCACCTATGCTGGACTAGCTGAAACGATCAGCCAGATTAAAGGACTGCTTGCAAAAAACGGACTGTCTCACTCATGGCGAACAGAGCAAGGCGACAAAACCATAACGGTTACATGCTGCATCACTCACAGTGAAGGCCACAGTGAGTGTACTTCTTTGTCTGCTGGCGCTGATTCGTCTGGTAGTAAAAACAGTATTCAAGCTATTGGCTCAACAGTCACATACCTGGAGCGCTACACCCTGGTCGCTATCCTTGGTTTGGCGTCATCTGATCAAGATGACGATGGAGTTGGTTACTCATCAAATGTCGAGTATATCTCAAAAGAACAGGAAGCAAACCTGGATAGTCTTATTTCTGAGGTTGGGGCAAACAAAGCTAACTTCCTGAAGTATCTCAGAGTTAAAGATCTTAGCCAGCTTCCAGCAAACAAATACAATGGCGCGGTAAAAAGCCTAGAGAAAAAGAGGAAACAGTAATGGAAAAACAGATCCAAGCGTATAACGAGTTTCGCGCCCAGTTATCCGAACTAAAGGAATTAAATGACAAGCTTGTCTTCAATTACGAAGACCCGACTGATAACAAAGCTGCGCGCAGTCATGTATACAAACTGCGTCAAACAAAGTCTGCGATTGAAAAGACCAGAAAGAAAGAGAAGGCAGAGAGCTTAGAGTATGGTAAGCGCGTTGACTCAGAAGCCAAACAGATTGTCGTTGAAATTGAGTCAATGATCAATGTTCACGCTAAACCACTGGCAGAACTAGAGCAGCGCGAAAAAGACCGTATCCAGCAACATAAGGATCATATTGAAGGCATGCGAAAAGTCGCTGAACAAACCGAACATCCAGACGGCAGGATGCTGACTGCTGCAGAATACAAGACTTCCCTTGGTTATCTCGAAGGATTCGACGTTCAAGATATGGAGGAGTTTGCTGGAGAGGCCGCAGTTACCAAAGACGAATGCATAAAGTTTGTGCGCCGTAGATTAGATGAGCGAATCAAGTATGAAGAAGAGCAAACTGAACTTGAAAGGCTCCGCATTGAGGCCGAAGAGAGGCGTCAAAAAGAACGCGATGAGCAAATAGCAAAAGAAGCAGAAGAGCGCGCAAAAAGAGAGGCCGAAGAAAAGGCAAAAGCCGAACGAGAGCAGGCAGAAAAGCGCGAACTGCAGTTAAAACTTCAGGCTGAAAAAGCTGAGCGTGAAAAAGCAGAGGCCGAAAGGCGTGCTGAATTGGCAGCGAAGGAAGCCGAGGAGAGGACGAAACGTGAAGCTGAACAAGCCAAGCAGCGCGAGGCAGATGAAGCAGCAAAAAGAGAAGCTAACAAAAGACACAAGGCCAAAATCAACAGAAGCGCTCTGCAAGCATTTGTTAAGGGCGGATTGGACGAAGGTGCAGCAAAGCTTGCCGTGGAATTGGTTGCTAAAAAATCAATCCCGAACGTGACTATCTCATATTAATAGGTATTTATCATGGATCAACTCACAGAAGAATGGTTCTCAGCTCGCTGCGGAAAGGTTACCGCCTCAAAGGTCTGCGATGTTGTCACCAAGACTCGCTCGGGCTGGGCTGCATCAAGGGCTAACTATATGGCGCAGCTTCTTGTTGAACGCCTCACTGGCACCAAAGAGAAAGGCTATACAAATGCCGCTATGCAGTGGGGCATTGATACCGAACCGCAAGCAAGAGACGCCTATGTATTTATGACTGATAACGAGGTTGAGCAGGTCGGCTTTATTGATCATCCATATATTGCGATGTCTGGAGCCTCTCCTGATGGGCTTGTCGGTGATGATGGCCTGGTCGAGATCAAATGCCCCAATACAGCAACACACATAAATACTTTTATAACCGGAAAAATCGACAAGAATTATATCGACCAAATGCAATGGCAAATGGCATGCACACAGAGAGCATGGTGCGATTTTGTGAGCTTCGATCCAAGACTTCCTGAAGAATATCAACTCTTCTTGAAGCGTGTGGAATTTGATAAGAGCAGGGTCAATGAACTTGAGGAAGGTGTCGTCGGATTTAACACCGAACTACAGTCAATGATCAATGAGCTTAAAAAGGCCGCAGCCTGACCACCCACCAGGGCGCAATGGGATACAGAGGATAGAGGATAGAAGCGATGTTATATGACAAACCACCAGAAAAGATTTACCTGCAGTATCACGGTGATGCTGATCCTAATAATGAGCCAGTGAATAGTGACGATGTAACTTGGTGTTGGGATCGGATATTTGATAGCGATATCGAGTATGTGAAATCGCCTTCTGATCCGGGTGGTTATCAGGACGCACAGACAGCCGAGGTTATACCGACCACAGCGGATTGCGAAGAAGCGCTGAGAGAGATAGCCAGGAAAGAAGGATTATTGCCAGCGTCTGCTTCACCGACCTTGTTACCTTGCGGCTTTCACCCTATGGCAACCGCGCCCAAAGATGGCACCAAGATCGAGATACTGTTTCAGCACTTGAATTACTACTACGCCGGAGAAAATGACCGTGACAGATGGCAGGAAGTGTGCGAAGCGTACTGGACAGATTTCAATAATGGCGGGTGGGTATGGCATGGCATTGCTGGCGTCCCTATCTGCTGGAGACCGACAAGGTAACGACTAGTGTTCAGTGGCAAGGGCTTGGGGCGTGATGCCTTACCAGCATCGGATGTCCAAAACAGCAGGGGTTTCCTGCTGATGGTATGCGGAGAGTTAACCGAGCCCTTGACCACTGGAACTACTGGTTAGTAATCAAGTGAGGGCATTGGCACTGTGTTTAGCAGGGTAGACATTGCGGAACCGAGGATAGCAGAACCGCCCGGGGTGGAAAAATCACGAGCGAAACCTCTTGAGGTGCCTAATTCGCCAGGGAACCCACTTGAGAGTCTGAGCACCCTCTGTTGGTGCCCTCACTTGATTATTAATAAGAGAGGTAAGCAGCGATGAACACATGCAGAGAATGTAAATATTCAGCGATAGATGGCGGAAGCACCTCACACATCAGGTGCTTGGCCTTTCATAACGAGGTAGCAGATATCAGAAATGGGCTTATAGGAGACTGCCAAGCCTTCGAGCAAAAGGAAGCGTCTGCTTCACCGGCTGCTTCAATGCCAGACACTGTATTGATTGAAGCAGCCGTTTCTTTTCTTGCCGGTAAGTTCTATTGCGAACTTAGTCAGAGAGAGCATTCGATGTATGCGGCAGCTAAAGAGGGCGGTCGAATGTGGTGCGATGGAATCGGAAGGCTTCGGAGGCATTGAACGATTAAGTTTTGCGGCCGGAGAGAACGAAATGAGCAATGTGAATGTAGTGAGCGATGATCCGAAAGAACGCCTGGTTAAGTGCCGTCAGTTATCGGAAGCAACAGAAACTGATTGGTGTTTGGCTGAAGCTTGCCGCGAATCATTGCGCGAACATATGAGGTTACTGAAAGATGCTCAGAATCGAATCGCTTACCTCGAAGACCTAAGAATCAATGAAATTGTCATTGGTGATCGGATGGTTGATAGCAATGGCGATGCACGGGGAACGGTGCTGACAAGTACGCACTGGGATAAACGAATACAAGAGGCTGGTCTATCAGGACAATGGTGCCAAATCATTATCAGGCCAGTGAGCACTTAACAGAGCGTTATACAGAAACATTCCATTTAACTACCCGAGTAAACAATGGGGTTATGTGGGGCGATAGAGAGAGGGTATTGAGATGGACCAAGAGAAATCAACCATAATCACGATGTTCATTCATCATCTACAGACAAAAGGATTATGGCCATGCTTCATGCAGGTCGGCGAAGAGCCTCAGCCAATAGATCACAATGAACTGTTTAAGCTGAGGGATGAGTTTATTGGAAGGCGAATAACCGGCCCTGAAGATAATGAGGTGATGAGATGAAACAGAGCATCTACACAGTCCACGCCTATCGATGGGGCGACAGAGAAAATCATAGTTATTTGGTTGGTGTGTACTCAAAGAAGCATAAAGCACTGTCAGCATCTGAAGCCGAAAAAGAGTACCGAGGTGGAAAATACGAATGTGAGGTTATTGAATGGATACCTGATGGAAAAAACGAGGATGGTAGTCCAGGTATGCCATACAAGATTATTAAGTCGCTACCCTGACCTGTATAGATGAGGTGATGAGATGGGAATCGAGTATAAGGTATTTATCATAAATATGGGGCTGTTTATTTTTTTTACGATGATGGCCCGGTGGTCATCCAGCGACCAGCAGAAACGTCAAATTGTCAATAATGGCGTATTTATAAGCTGGGTTGCTGTGACTTTGTTTTCTGTCCCATTAGCCCTGATATGGTTCGTGTTGAAAAGCTAATGATCGTCCCCCTAAAAGACTGGAGAGAATGATGGCAGACTTTTTATTCAAGATTAAGCTGTTGTGGTGGTTTGTCGATGAGGCCATCCGTAATTGGCGCAATGAAGTGTGGCAGCGTGATTTGGACGAACGGTACTGTTGTGACGGGAACGAATGCGCCTGCGGAGGGGTTACGGTCAGGGAAATGCACGAAGGTATTTATGATCAATACCCGCCAGGTAGAGATTGAATGATCGTCCCACTAAAAGACCTTAAAGAGCTGACTGAATTATGAATACGCACGGATTAAGAATCGACTTCGGAAAACACAGAGGCGAACTGTTCACGCGCATACCAGTTTCATATCTGCGCTGGATGGTCAATGAGAAAGCGCCGCAATGGGAAGTTGCTAAGGCCGAGTTTGACCGTCGAGGCGACACCATGCCAAAAGTTGAACTGTCTGGTCACGCCATTGATAACGCAAGCCTTCGGGTTCGCAAGATCTGGCATGAAACCAGAGGCAAGGACGAAGGTTTATACACCTGGCTACAACGCATGACCCTTGAAGCCAGGGAGAAAGGCGAGCGATTGGTATCAGGAAAGATCAAATACAAGGGTATGAAGTTTGTTATAGCCGAAGGTGAAGAGTTTCCGATCCTAAAGACGATTATGAGGTAATGATGATTGTACCTTTAACAGCGCTTAAAGAACTCACAGACTGCGGGCAGAGACATACCATGATCCAGTGGTTTACTGACCGTGGGTGGAAATAGACACATGGGACGGAAGCGATTAAAAGACTCAAAACTCCCTCAAAGAATGCTCTTCAAACACGGGGCATATTATTACGTCAAGGGAGGCAAGTGGACTCACCTATCAAGTGCTTTGTTTGCTGCTCTGCATAGGCATGGGAGAATCGATGCTGGTCACTGCTCAGAGGATGAGATCAGATCCTGGAAAAATCCCAGGACAAAGAAGAGAAAGAGCGTCAACATTCATGCGCTAGAGGAAGCTAATAGAAGATATGCTGCCAGGCTTGATAGAGGCCCGACATACTTCGTAACTCACAGAACAAAATTAGTTAAGCAGAGAACTCCAAAGTGGGCTGACCTGGAGGCTATTGGTCAAGTATATGAACAAGCCGCAAAACGTAGAAAACAAACCGGAAAAGAATTTCATGTCGATCACATTATCCCTCTTCTAGGCGACCTTGTTAGTGGGCTACATGTCCATAACAACCTACAAATAATTTCTGCTCAAGAGAATCGCAGAAAGAACAACCGATTCGAGATAGAATGATGTTCCTAGAGCCTGAAGAAATTGAAACGCTGACTGGGTACAAAACCCCTAGACGCCAGATAAAATGGCTTCAAGCGAACGGCTACCCGCATGAGGTTGGGGGCGACAAGCAGCCCAAGGTGCTCCGCTCCCTTGTTGTGTCACGCCTGGGTGGTGTGGTAGAAGATCAGACCCCTGAACCCAAATTGCACCTATGAGAATCAGAAAGAAAGATACCCACCTGCCCCGCTGTGTGCATCACAAGCATGGTGCCTATTACTATGTGAAGGGTGGGAAGTGGACTCCTTTGGGCAAGGTTCTCCACAAGGCACTGGAGGAGTACGCCAGAATCATCCAGCCACAAAAGGGCATGGAGAGACTCATTGATAGGGTGATCGAAGATGCACAGGAGCGCGTGAAACCCAACACGCTGAAGCAATACAAACAGGTATCAACCACTATCAAACTGGCGTTTCGTGACTTTGCCCCTGCCCAGGTTCGGCCAGAGCATATATTCCAGTTTCTCGATCATCACCGGAAAACGCCCAACATGGCCAACCGAATGAGAACGGTTCTCAGAATGGCGTTCACCCATGCGCTCAAGGCTGGTCAGTGCCAGAGCAACCCGGTTGACGCTATTCCGCGGTTTAGTGAGAAGAAACGGGATCGGTATATTAAAGACTCAGAATATAGAGCGATCTGGAATGCAGGCTCCCCGACTCTCAGGGCTATTATGGATATGGCCTACTCTACAGGGCAGCGGATTGGTGACGTATTGGCAATCAAGATGCGCGACATCTCGAAGGGTGGCATTGAGTTCAAACAGGAGAAGTCCAGTAAGAAGTTGATGGTCAACTCCCAGATGGTGCAGGACTCAGTGAAAGCGGCTAAGGCGCTCCACCCAAAGAATGTGATCCCTACCTATTTACTTGGCCAGCATAATGGCAAGATCAGGAGCTACCGCGGTACGAGAGATCTGTTTGATCGCGCCGCGGCAAAGGCAGGGGTCAAAGACGCGCACTTGCACGACCTGAGAGCTAAGGCTATCACCGATGCCAAGAAACAGCATTTGGACCCTCAGAAACTGGCGGGACACACCACTGAGGCGCAGACAGTAACGTACATCAGAGGCCGGGAAATCGATGAAGTAACCGGGCCTATTTTAGACAGAAATGGTTCATTTTAGACAGATGTTTTGTAAGCAGTTGATTATCAATGAGTAAATCTCATACTCCAATGATGCAGCAGTATCTGCGCATCAAGGGCGAGCACTCCAACATGCTGGTCTTCTATCGCATGGGGGATTTTTATGAGCTCTTTTTCGCCGATGCGGAGAAGGCCGCACGACTGCTCGACATCACCCTGACCAAACGGGGCCAGTCAGCGGGCAAACCCATCCCCATGGCGGGGGTCCCCTACCATGCAGCCGAGGGCTATCTGGCACGGCTGGTAAAACTTGGGGAGTCGGTGGCAATCTGTGAGCAGATCGGCGATCCGGCCACCACCAAGGGACCGGTGGAGCGCAAGGTGGTGCGTATCGTTACCCCAGGCACCCTCACCGATGAGGCTCTATTGGAAGAGCGACAGGAGAACCTGCTGGTCTCGGTCAATGAACAGAAGGATGGCTTGGGAGTGGCTGCTCTGGACCTGGCCAGCGGTCGCTTCACCATTCAGCAGGTGATCAGCCTGGGGGCTTTGGGGGGAGAGCTGGAGCGTCTCAATCCAGCGGAAATCCTGCTTGATGAGGACTCGTCCCTGCCAGAGACCATCAGCCTAACTTGCGGCATCACCCGTCGTCCGGTGTGGCATTTCGACTTCGACTCTGCGGAACAGCTACTGAGCAAGCAGTTCGGCACCCGGGACCTGGGCGGTTTCGGTTGCCAGGACCATCCCTACGCCGTGGGCGCTGCCGGTTGCCTGCTGCAGTATGTGGAAGAGACCCAGTTCGGTACCCTGCCCCATATCCGCGGCCTGCAGGTTGAACACCGGGACCACAGTGTAATCATCGATGGGGCCACTCGAAGGAACCTTGAACTGATCCACTCACTCAGCGGACAGTCCCAACACACGCTGGCCGGCATCATGGACCGCACGGTCACCGCGATGGGCAGTCGCAAACTGAAGCGCTGGATCAGTCAACCGCAACGTGAGCGGCAAACGGTTGCCAATCGCCACGCTACCATCCAGGCGTTGCTGGAGTCTGACCTCTATGTGGAGCTGCAGGAGATCCTGCAGGGCATCGGCGATATCGAACGCATTCTCGCCCGCATCGCCCTGAAGAGCGCCCGACCCAGAGACCTGTCCACCTTGCGCGAGGCACTTGGCGCACTGCCCCAGCTGCAACCCCTGCTGAATCGCCTCGACAGCCCCTTGACCCAATCCCTGGCCATGGAGATCGGTGAACATCCGCAACAACATCAACTGTTGATGACGGCAATCATCGAACAACCACCGATGCTGATCCGCGACGGCGGGGTGATCGCCGAAGGGTACGATGCAGAGCTGGATGAGCTGCGCGCCCTCTCGCAGAATGCCGATCAGTTTCTGCTCGATCTGGAGATCCGGGAGAAAGAACGCACCGGCATTGCCAATCTCAAGGTGAGTTACAACCGGGTACACGGCTACTACATCGAGATCAGCCGCAGTCAGTCGGACAAGGCGCCGGACGATTACATCCGTCGCCAGACCCTGAAGGGAGCCGAACGTTTCATCACCCCGGAGTTGAAGAAGTTCGAGGATCAGGTATTGAGTGCCCGGGAGCGCTCGCTGAGCCGGGAAAAACTACTCTACGATCAGCTGCTCGAGCGTCTGGGCGACTCCCTCTCGGAGTTACAGCAGTGTGCGGAAGGCCTCTCCCATCTGGATGTGCTGTGCAATCTGGCGGAACGGGCGCAGTGTCTCAACCTGGTCCGTCCCGAACTGGTTGACGAGCCTGGCTTGAAGATCGTGGACGGTCGTCACCCGGTGGTCGAACAGGTCAGTCAGGACCCCTTTGTCGCCAACAGTGTGACCCTCGACCAGCAGCAGCGTATGCTGGTGATCACCGGCCCCAACATGGGTGGTAAATCGACTTTCATGCGTCAGATCGCGATCATCACCCTACTCGCCTATGCAGGCAGTTTTGTACCGGCCGCCTCAGCGCAACTGGGACCGGTCGACCGGATCTTTTCCCGTATCGGGGCTTCAGACGATCTGGCCGGCGGTCGCTCCACCTTCATGGTCGAGATGGAAGAGACCGCCAATATTCTGCACAACGCCACCGAACAGAGCCTGGTGCTGATGGATGAGGTGGGCCGTGGTACCTCCACTTTCGACGGGCTCTCACTGGCCTGGGCCTGTGCTGTGGAACTGGCCACCTACCTGCGCGCCTTCACCCTGTTTGCCACCCACTATTTTGAGCTCACCACGCTGCCTGAAGAGTATCCAGGGATTGCCAATCTTCATCTGGATGCGGTCGAGCATGGAGACAGTATTGTTTTTCTCCATGCCGTCA
The DNA here is from genome assembly GCF_058244685.1 of Candidatus Thiodiazotropha sp. AKAK2. Lineage (NCBI taxonomy): Bacteria > Pseudomonadati > Pseudomonadota > Gammaproteobacteria > Chromatiales > Sedimenticolaceae > Candidatus Thiodiazotropha > Candidatus Thiodiazotropha sp. AKAK2. The sequence continues at coordinate 94,452 of NZ_JBSYOP010000038.1, forward strand.
GAGAGGGTCCGGCCAACCAGAGTTACGGACTGCAGGTGGCAACCCTGGCAGGCGTACCGAAAACCGTAATCAAGAAGGCAAGGCAACGGCTGCTGGAACTTGAGGCCAGTGCCCAAAGACATGCGGAGCAGCAGCAGAGCCAACTCCCCCTTTTCAACCTTTCACCTGAGCCTGCCGAATCCTCTGCCGTGGAGACCATGCTGAAGCGGATCGATCCCGATGAGCTGACCCCCCGTCAGGCATTGGAGCAACTCTATCTGTTGAAAGAGAAACTGGAATCCAGTGATTCCTGAATTCCCCAAACGTAACAATCACCGAGGTATTTGATGAGCGATCATGTCTATAAAAAGATTCAGTTAGTCGGCTCTTCCCAGAGCAGTAGTGACGATGCCATTCGCAATGCCATTGCCCGGGCAGGCGAGACCATCAGTAACATGGGATGGTTTGAAGTAGTGGAGACCCGTGGGCACATTGAAGACGGACAGGTCGCCCACTGGCAGGTGACCATCGATATCGGCTTTCGCTTGAAGGATTGATCAGGTCCCAAGGCATCACCATCAGCATGGACGCATCAAATCCTGGCTTCTATTGATTTGTGACAGCCAGAGTGCGGCCCTGCCGGGTCCTATGATCCCCCCCCCGTTCGATAGGTAGTACAAATTATGGTATACCCTGATATCCAAGGGTATTCACCACCATACCCAAGCGCTTTGTGGTCGCCTAAATTGTAATGTGACAGTTTGATGACGGAGTCACAACAATGGATGCACGTAAAAACCCAAGAACAAAAACATCCTTTCAGGTCACTTTCATATCCAATGCCAACGGGGTCAGTCAAAACCGAATTATTGCCGACATCAGCCAATCTGGCCTGTTTGTCAACGCACTGAGCGGTTCAAAGCTCAACGATCACTATCGGGTGTTATTCAAAAAACCGGGGCAAATCGAGTCTATGCAATTGAACGCACAGGTCACACGCATAAATAACCGGGGTTCTGCGCTGACTTTCCGTCAACTCGACCCACAGAAGAGCCGTTTTCTGTCGGAGTTGACCAATCCCAACTGGGATGGCAAGGATCTGCTGGAAGGGGTGATCAAACATGGCATTCTCGAAAACACCACGAACTTCGCCGCCTGCATGCGTTTGACCTCACTGCTTAGCAGTGATTATCGCTTCACGTCCAGAAGTAATGGTATCAACTGAGCGGGCTGATCGACGCAACAGTCGATCTGTCCAGGCATAGGGCCTGTTAACACTAATCCTCAAACTCCAGGGAGAGTTCCCCGAGGGTGATTCGATCACCATTGCTAAGCTCAACCCCGCCTGCCTTGATCGGTTTCCCATTGATCATCGGTACATTGTCACCACCCACCTTCAGCAGGTAGTAACCATTGTGACGATGATTGATCAGGATCAGGTCACCGCCCGGTTTTCCAACACTGAAAAAGGAGCGGTCAATCACCCGCTCCTCACCTCTATGTTCACCCTCAAGAAAACGGACTTTTGCTGTGCCATTCTGTGCCGGGCTGCCGCTGGGGGCTGCTGATGGAGCGGCCGGCTTCAGCGCAGGTTTCACCGCCGATAAAGCTTCTGCTGCCACGTCATTATCATCAGCCACTGGTGTCGAGGAAAACGCCGGTTTGACCTGTTGTGCCGGTGAGGGAACAGGCTCTGCCGGAGTAGTCTGAACGGGTTTGATTACCACGGTGCGATCCGGGTCTTCCTCTTCCATCTCATGATGAGGAAGTTGCGCAATATAACGCAGGTTGTACTTGCCGATTTCGATCAAGTCACCATGCTTGAGAAACCTTTTGGTAATTATTTCCCCATTCACACGGGTGCCATTGGTGCTGCCTTCATCCTCAATGGAGAAGCCACGAAAGACGCGTAGCAGAGTAGCGTGATGGCGACTGACCGAGCGATCACCGAGACAGACATCACAGGTCGCATCCCGTCCGATCAACAATCGTTTATCAACAAGAGGAAACTCTTGTGGGGACTCATCGTCACTCAGAACTACGAGTTTTTCCATACATCATCTACCCAGGTATTCAATTATCACTTATTCATTATTCAGTGCTTAATTGTGGCCGCACGACAATCACTGAGATGTTATCGACGCCGCCACAGCGACAGGCGAAATCGACCAGTTCATTCACCTGCTGCTCAAGATCCAGATTTTTGTTTTCAAGGATACTTTGCATTTCATCATCCGTCACCATACCGGTCAGTCCATCTGAGCAGAATAGATAGAGGTCACCCTGCTCCACTTCCGATTCGCCAATATCCGACACAATCTCTGTTTGGGATCCCAGTGCTCTCGAAAGCACATTGGTGGGAACGCCAGCCATCATCGCCTCTTCCATATTGGCAAAATCACCCAGATTAATCATTTCCTGGATCAGTGTATGGTCTATCGTCAACTGCTCCAATCGACCCTGGCGTAACCTGTAAAGTCTTGAGTCACCAACATGGGCATAACGAATACTGTTTTGGTCGAACACACCCATCACCAGGGTTGTTCCCATTCCTTGATACTCGGGCACTTGCTCAGCCAGTTCCAGAATGGCCTGATTGACTGTCTCGATCGACACGCGCATGGATGACCCATCCGGCATGGTCTCACGGGTCCTGCCTACGATCAGCTGGCTCGTCAGCAGATCGACAGCCAGCTCACTGGCCACTTCACCAGCATTGGCTCCCCCCATACCATCAGCCAGAATCAGCACACCGAGATTCGGGTCACCGCCGATTGCGTCTTCATTTTGCTCTCGTACCATACCTTTATCGGTACGCATGGCCACTTCTATAATCAAGCTCTCTCCCAAGTCCGCTTTTTTTGATTGAGATCAAAGATTGACGGATCTGCTGACGACCCCATCAAGATCTGTTCAAACATAAAGGACCAGCCCGGTAATCTCAACTGTGTAAATTACCAGACTAGTCCATTTTTTTCAGGTAGGGTTGGGGCGGATCAATTACCACATTGAATCAGGGGACTGATTTGATATCCCAGCAACCCGGTTCAGTTAGGGCCTGTTAACACTAATCCAATGCGCCCTGTTGCGCTTGAAAAAGCGCCAATCAAGGCGCGAGAAGCGTGGTTTGGTTGTTCCAAATGAGCGACGAGCAACGCTGAGTGGCGCTTTTTCAGGCGCAACCCGAAGGGCTGGGTCTGTTTTTGCGCCCAGCGGCGTTATCATTCGCTCATTTGGAACAACCAAACTACGCTCATTCTCCCTTGCTGGACACAAAAACAGACCCAGCAGGGCGCATTGGATTAGTGTTAACAGGCCCTAACAACAGGCACTCTGTATGAAGCTCCCCAATTGCATGCCAGATTGATCGTTACTGGCTCTCGGCTCCATTCCGACTGGCCAGTTCCATATCCAGCTCGTTCAAAATTGAACTCATCTTTTTGGCCGGAATATAACCTGGGAGCATATCCCCGCTTTGCAGAAAAATCGCTGGCGTACCCGTCACACCCAGCAACTGGCCCAGTTGAAAGTGATTACGAACCGGATTTTCACAGTTCTTGACTGGAATCTCTTCACCCGCCTTGGAGAGAGTCATCGCTTCGTTTCTGTCATCGGCACAGAGTACGGAAACAGCCTTCTGGAAGGATTCACTGCCGACGCCAGCCCTTGGGTACATCATATAACGTACCCGGATTCCCAGATCGTTATAGTCCTTCATCTCCTCATGGAGTTTTCGGCAATAACCGCAATCGATGTCAGTAAACACGGTAATGGTATGTTTGTACTCTTCGGGGGCAAATATAACCATGTTATCTTCACCAATCGACTCGATATAGACTGCCTTGGCCTTGGATATCTTGGGAGTGGTCAGGTCTTCCCGCTTTTCAATATTGAAGAGCTTGCCATTCAGCAGGTATTTACCATCCGAGGTGACGTAATAGAGCTGTGGTCCAACCATCACTTCATACAGGCCATCCACAGCACTGGGTGTAATACTGCTGATATCACCGCTTTTCAGTACTTTATTCATGCCACTACGGACATTCTCAATTTCCGCGTCATGCTTGGACACTTCAGCATACAGGGTCGATACCATCAACAGAGCAGGCACCATGATCACAGCTTTCATAAAGCCGGGGAATGAATTGCCTTTGGTTATAAGTTTCATTTTAATTAATCCCGAAAATTCTGATATTGAAGCGGTAAACCATAATCTGATTCCCGCATGAGTGTGATCACCTGCTGCAGATCATCCCGTTTTTTACCACTCACCCTGAGTTGGTCTCCCTGAATCTGAGCTTGGACTTTCAACTTGCTTGCCTTGATCTCTTTGACCATTTTCTTGGCAATGTCCGTTTCGATTCCCTGCTTGATCACTACTGCCTGTCGTGCAGCATTCAGGCTGGTTTGGGGCTCCTTAATATCCATAGCAGCTACATCAACACCCCGTTTGACCAGTTTCTGACGCAGAATATCCATCATCTGGTTCAGTTGGAACTCCTGTTCAGCCTTTAGGTTGATCTCGCTCTCGTTTTGCTCAAATTGAGCATCCACCCCTTTGAAATCAAACCGGGTACCGATCTCTCGATTTGCCTGGTCCACCGCATTGCGAACCTCCTGCAGATCAACCTCGGAAACGATATCGAATGATGGCATTAATGGAACCCTCTGTGTTGGCTGAATTGGCTGCGACTCTACCACATCCCTGGCGGTTGTTATCAACCTGGCGATCAAATACTTTGCTCTGGTTCTGCAGTGACTTGTCTGGGTGTGATCGCTCAGCGCAGTCTCTAAAACATCAGACAGCAGGTTCTTATTGGTCTGCTCATCACACTGACAGGAATAGGTGCGCGCCCCACAGAGCATCTCGAATGACACATATTAAACCCTTGCAATATCATGAGGTTATATTTACTTCTTAAAGCTTATCAAAATGCAGCTTAATCAACCCCGTGGATGGTGCCGGGCATGTAAGGTTTTCAATCTCTCCCGGGCAACATGGGTATAGATCTGGGTTGTGGATAGATCGCTGTGCCCCAGTAGCAGCTGCACCACCCGGAGGTCAGCACCATGATTGAGCAGATGGGTTGCGAACGCATGTCGCAGCGTGTGTGGAGAGACGGTGTCGCTTATTCCGGCGGTTGCGGCATGTTTTTTAATCCGATACCAGAAGGCCTGCCTGGTCATCCCCTTGCCGCGACGGGTAGGAAACAGATGAGCACAGACTCGAGCACCCAACAGAACCGTTCGTGCACCGCTGAGAAAACCTTCCAGCCAGCCTTGTGCCTCATCCCCAAGAGGAACCAGCCGCTCTTTGCCTCCTTTACCGGTGACACGCAGTACACCCTGGGTCAAACTGACCTGCTCCGGTCGTAATTCAACCAATTCCGAAACCCTCAGTCCGGTTGCATAGAGCACCTCAAGCATGGCGCGATCCCGCTCACCTTCCGGATCCTCAAGATCCGGGGCACCCAATAGTGCTTCCACCTCCGCTTCGGAGAGGGATTTCGGCAGTGGTCTCCCTAGTTTTGGCGCAGAGATACGCACACTGGGATCCGCTTCAATCCACCCTTCGCGCAGACAGTGTTGATAGAACTGGCGTAAGCAGGAGAGTAATCTGGCGCTGGAACGGGGCTTTACCCCCTGCTTACTCAAGCTTGCCAGATAGTATTGCAGATCCTCACGGCGGGCACTCAACAGGCCCCTGCGGTTTTGCTCCCGTAATGCAGCAGAGATTTTTCGCAGATCCGATTGATAGGCCGACAAGGTATTCCGACTCAACCCCCGTTCCATCCAGAGTGCGTCCGCGAAAGCCTCAATTAACTTTTGATCCTCTTCTTCTCTACTCACGACTGAACTTCTGCAATCTGACCTCTGGTTGGCGCGCAGTTATTGCCAATAAATGCTTCCTCCGATTATGGCAGGTTATAGTTGAGAGCTAAATTCCATGGCGGTTTCACAGCGTGGATTGATCGGATACTCGAAATTCTTTTGCTCAGGGGAACCCAGGCACCAATCGAGGCAAAAAAACACTCAATTATTTCCACAGAACTTGTGGATAACTTTGTGGGTAAAGTCTCCAAATACGTCTGGAACCCTTGATCCTGCTGTACCCTTTTTAGATTGTGTAATTTCTATACAATTAATATATTTATTTATTATTCATAATGTTACATCTCTTTTATAATAATTTTAATTAGATAATTTCATTAAACGGTCAAATGCTCGCTTCCCAGCAAAAAGGTGTGTATAAACAGTATTGACAGAAGCCAGCATAAGTGATCTATGGAATGGCACTTCAGGCGTAAGAAAGTTACAGCATTCAAGCCCCAACTAGCCTATGATAGCCCACCTTGAAATAGCCCTGTTATCGGTATGGTATGAGCGAGACAACTGAACCATTCTGGCGCACCAAATCCCTGGAGGCGCTCTCCCAGGAGGAGTGGGAATCGCTCTGCGACGGTTGCGCGAAGTGCTGCCTGCAAAAGCTGGAAGATGAAGAGACCCGGGAGATCTACTTCACCAACGTGGTCTGCGACCTGCTGGACCAGGAAGCCTGTCGCTGTACACATTATCAGGAGCGTTCCATCCTGGTACCCAACTGCATCACATTGCAACCGGAGGATCTGAAGGATCCCTACTGGTTGCCACCAACTTGTGCCTACAGACTGATCGCCGAGGGCAAGGATTTACCTGCCTGGCACCCACTGCTGTGTAACGGGGAGAGTCGCCAGATGAGGCTCGGTGGACACTCCATACATGGCAAGGTGGTGACAGAGTCAGAGGCGGATGACTGGGAACACCACCTGATCGATTGGATATGAACCAGATAGCAACGCTGACTGAGTTTCTCGAGTCTGGCGGTCTACAGCTTAACTATTACGACATGGGCCGGCGGGTAACACCGATCCAGAGAGACGTTTTTGTCAGTTTTGAACTGACCGACACTCCCTATCCCGCTCCGCTTCAGCAACAGGCCTGGTTTGCCCTGATTCTATCGGATCCGCAACAAAAGGAACTCGATCCGATGATCTGGTTCGTCCGCTTCCCGCTTGATGAGCAGGCGAAACTGCTGCAGGCGGCCCGAGACGACTTTCTGCATCGACTGATGGAAAACCTGGGGCAGAGCGCCGCGGGGAAACGGGAGGAGATGCAGGCGGCGATTCAGGACAATCCCTATCTGTTTCAGCCCAAGGAGGAGCGTCTAGCCATTTTCCACGCCCGTTTCACCGCCAGCCTGAACAGACCGGTCTCTCGCCATTATGAACACGCCAAAGCTTATTTCCAGGGCGAGCTGGGCTGGGATCAGTGGTCGTTTGTAGGATATCAGGGCATTGCCGACCTGGCAGCCCGGATCGGTTCGGAGATCAGCGAGGACCAAATAGTCGCAGCCATAGCCGAGCTGCCTGCACCCCCCCTGGAAGCTCTCTGCCACTGCCTGGAGAATGAGTTCACCTCAAAACCGATCACCCTGGCGCTGATCAAACGTGCACGTCAGACAATGAAACAACCGCAAGCGGATCTGAGAATCATCAGTTCGGTGATTCGCGGCATCTCACAATCAATTGCAGTTGAGCATCGTAACGAACTGATATTGAAAGCACTTGAGCATCCTATCTCCTCACACAGCGAACTGCTTGTGGCAATCTCCGGCCGTGCCTGGGAATGTTTGTCCGAGCAGCAGATCAGTGAGAAGTTTCTGCAGCGCCTGGCAGAGAATGAGGTGGGACAAGAGCTTTTCGATGGTGTGCTCAGTGACTTGCTCTACATGCCGAGCAGCCGTACCTGGCTGCAATCCAGCCTGCGCAATCCTCAGCGATCAGAACAATTGAACAGGGCCATCAGCCACTTTTTCGATAGCCTTCGCCAACCAGGCGCGGATTGAGCTTTGCCAATGGCCCCCATCCCTGGAAGCCGACGATCGACGAGTTACATGTTGGCGATCATGGCATCGCCGAAGGCGGAACAACTCAATTCCTGTGGATCATCCATCAGCCTGGCAAGATCATAGGTCACTGTCTTCGCCGAGATGGTGTCACCGAGACTGCTAATGATCATATCTGCCGCCTCGACCCAACCCAGATGACGCAGCATCATCTCGGCAGAGAGGATCAGCGATCCTGGGTTCACCTTGTCCAGACCGGCATATTTGGGGGCTGTACCGTGGGTCGCTTCGAACATTGCGACCGAATCAGAGAGATTGGCGCCAGGCGCAATCCCGATACCACCCACCTGAGCTGCCAGCGCATCGGAAATATAGTCACCATTCAGATTCAGGGTTGCAATCACACTGTATTCGGCAGGACGCAGCAGGATCTGCTGCAGAAACGCATCGGCAATCACATCCTTGACGATGATCTCGTTACCGGTCTTGGGGTTTTTGAAGGTACACCAGGGTCCACCATCCAGCTCGACAGCACCAAACTCCTCTTTGGCCAGCTCATAGCCCCAGTTTTTGAAGGCACCTTCGGTGAACTTCATGATGTTGCCTTTGTGCACCAGAGTCACAGAGTCCCGGTCATTATCAATCGCGTACTGGATCGCCTTGCGAACCAGGCGTTGGGTGCCTTCGCTGGAGACAGGTTTCACCCCGATACCTGAGGTCTCAGGGAAGCGAATCTTACTGACCCCCATGGTATTCTGCAGATATTCGATCAGGGTTTTCACCTCTTCACTACCCGACTCCCACTCGATACCGGCATAGATATCCTCGGAGTTCTCACGGAAGATCACCATGTTGGTCTTCTCAGGTTCTTTCAATGGGCTCGGCGTGCCATCGAAATAGCGTACCGGTCTGAGGCAGACATAGAGGTCGAGCTGCTGACGCAATGCCACATTGAGTGAGCGAATACCACCACCCACTGGTGTGGTCAGAGGACCTTTGATTGAAACCACATACTCTTTGACCGCATCCAGCGTCTCCTGGGGTAACCAGGTGTCGCCATCATAGACCCGGGTAGACTTCTCACCGGCATAGACCTCCATCCAGGAGATCTTCTTCTCACCACCATAGGATTTTTCCACAGCGGCATCGATGACTTTACGCATCACAGGGGTGATATCCACGCCAATGCCGTCACCTTCGATATAGGGAATGATGGGATTGTTGGGAACACTCAACACCCCTTTTGCATCAACGGTTATCTTTTCACCCTCAGAAGGTATCTCAATCTTGTCATATGCCATGAATATTTCCTGTAGATAGATAATTAACTGTGATACTTGCAAATAACCGGGACAGGCCCCCTATTCCCGTGTAGCGATCACAGGAAACTTCTTATTTTCGGCCATTTGAAAGGAATCTTGGCTGACATTGTAGCCATGTTTCGGGATATGTTTATAGGTTGATTCAGCTCAGATCACAAGTACCAAACAGCCATAGTTCTTATAACAAAATCAAATAACCGGCATAACACATTAATTATAAATGACTTTTTTAAATACCCAGAAATACATTAGCCAATTGGTTGTCATGCGGAATCCCGCAAGCTGCATGTTTTTTTACTTGGCAGCAGCAGATTGGGCACGGGAGAAACGGGAATCGGATGTTCCTCAGAGAATCCTTTAAGTGAATGGACCGGAACTTCCATTTTCCGGTCATCGTTGAACCGCCTACTGAGGCATCAGGGTATTACGATAAACCTCGTTGCCATCGACGTCGATCACCGACAGAGTGAACTGACCCTGCTCATCGATCTCTGCAGCACCGAAATTCATCCACTGACGGGCCTCCTGATAACTGCCTACATTGGAAGACTCGGGACCGTAGAAAAACAGACTCTCGGTACCCAGGGTTGTATCGAAGTCACGATTGGGAAACAGCCCGGCGTTCATCGGACCGGTTACCCCTTCATGCACATGGAAGTCGGGATCTTCAGCAAACGGGGTGTAACGGAAGATCTCGGCAAAGTGCACATCGGTGGTAATGAAGACAATATTTCTCTCTCCCTGTTGATGCATAAACTTCAGCAGATCCCGCAGCTCCTGTTCAAACCCTCTGGGCTGATCGAAGTCGGCCCAGCCATCCCGTCCGTTTTCCACGGGAAATCCGGTCGGGATTGAGATCGGCACGCTGGAGACAATGACCTTCCAGGTTGCATCACTCTGTTTGATGGTCTGTTTGACCCAAGTGAGCTGCTCCCGACCCAACATGGTCTTGACCAGCACCTCATCGTCCGCTTCAAGATTGGCATCACGATACTGGCGATTATCCAGTACGATCAGCTCCAAATGCTGGCCCCAGCGGATATTGCGGTATAAACGACCCGGTGTACGCGAGGACTCGGCGATCGGATTGTAATCGAGGAAGGCCTGCAGACCCATTGGCAACAGATGCTCACCTGGCGTATAGGGAGCGGTATCCCGGGTATCGTGCAATGGACCGAAATCGTTGACCACCTCATGATCGTCCCAGATGGCGACATAGGGCGTCTGGCGAAGCATCTCGTTGTAGTTCAGCTCTTCCCGGTTGTACTTCCAATGCGCCCAGTAGTTGTCCAGATCAGCCGATTGAATGAAATCCCCGGCAATCTGTTGATTGCCATAGCGTCCCACCGCTTCACACACCCCGTCGGCGTAGATCATGTCGCCCAGGCCGATGAAGAAGTCAGGCTTCAGATCGTTGACCGCGGCAAAGATTGGAAATCCTTCGTCCGCATCTCGACAGACATTCTGTCCGGCCACATCACCTCCCCAGGCAAAACTGACCTCCGCTTTACTGTTTGCCTTGGGTGCGGTTTTAAAATGTCCCGACTCAGAATTGTCATCATCGCGACTGCGTTTCGACTCTGTAAACCAGACTTTATACTCATAATCTTTATCGGCCTTGAGTCCGTTGAAAAGCACCTTACCGGTGTAGTCCCCACGGGCATCCACCTTGACGGTCTTCACTTTCTTACCCCGAACCGGACCGTCGATTTTGACATGCATGTAACCCTCACCGTCTGTACGTGACCAGATCACGGCAGAACGGCCAGTGACATCACCACTGGCCACACCATGGGTAACCGGCATCGCTTCATCACCACCGGCAGAAACCGTCGTCGTAGCCGCCGCGCCAATGGCCAGCATCAGACTAAGCATGAGTGAGTTGTATTTCATTGTTGCACTCTCCATATGGTCATAAAAAGTCCGGCAACCAGACAGACTGTTGTCGTCTGTTGAATAGCATTCAGTGCTGAAAGTGATCCATCTGGTCGTCGGTCAATAGAAGGAGTGCTAAGTAAATCGTGTGACTGTTGCCTGGAAATGATGATTCGGTTAAAACTGGATGATCATTCCTTAGTTGTTGTTTAAGCTTCTTTTTTAGGTCTGTTTTGCGACTGCTATACTTTCAGAATGCCGTAACATGAGTATCAATAAACCACCATTTTGTTAACATGAATGACATTGAAACCAAGTTCTGCAAACCATTTAAACTTGCAATGCTTTGCTGGAGACATTGATGTCATTTCCAAGCCCCCGCTCACTCATCTGTTGCACACTTACCATACTTCTCACACTGTTGATCGGCTGTAACTCATCGAACAACTCGTCCAGCGACAATGGCGGCAATTCAACCACGCAAAGCTCAGCCAAACTGAGTCAATTCGAAAGCTGTGAAAGCTTGAAGAGCTATCTGATCAACACGGCTGAACAACAGAATCTCTTAACCAACTATGTCGCGGAATTGCCGGTATCCGTTGATGATGCGACCGATTCCCCGGAACCGATCTCATTCGAGGAGGAGCAACCGGCTGTCCAGGAGGTCACCGGCACCAATAACCAGGTCGCCGGCGTGGATGAAGCGGACTTCATCAAAACGGATGGCAACCATACCTATCTCCTCTCCGGCAACTACTTCATGGTGCTGCAGACCTGGCCTGCTGCCGAAAGCCGGGAACTATCGAGAACCGAAATAGACGGCACCCCAAGGGACCTATTGGTATATGAAGACACTGCCTGGGTCGTGAGTGAAATCCATCAGGATGCCTATGAGGATTTCGAGGAGAGTCTGAATGGGGATTTCGCGCCGCGGATCGCTCTGATGACCAAAATCACCATGCTGCAGATCAGCGATCCGCAACAACCTGTGGTGATCAGGGAGACGGTGCTGGAGTCGATCTACATGGATGCCCTGCGGATCGACCAACAGGTCTACCTGGTGGTTTCCACACAACTCGATCTGACTGGCGTGATTGATGATCCGGAGGGTGTGGAAGTTGAGCAGCTGCTACCGATGATGGCGGATAACACCACCCCCGCAGATCAAATCGATAGTGTCAGTACCGTGATCAGTGGTTGTAACGAGATCTATCACCCGGAAAACGTCACCGGCACAGGTACGGTCACCATACTCGGCTTCGACCTGGAGAATCCCTTGGCTGAATTGACCAGTGCGAGCATCCTGGCCAACAGCGGCATGGTCTATGCCAGTCAGGATAACCTCTATCTCGCCACGATCGAGGATGACAACTGGCTCTGGTTTCCGGTCATGGAGGGCGATGACTATCCAACCCCATCCACCAAAATACATAAGTTCAGCCTCGCGGGATCACCACAGTATCTTGCTTCCGGCAGTGTGGACGGTCATCTGTTGAACAAGTTCGCCATGGATGAATACCAGGGAGTACTCCGGGTGGTCACCACAGAACTGAACTGGTGGAGAGACGAGGATCCTGAAAACCGTCTGTTTGTTTTGCAGCAATCGAATAACCAGCTGGAGAAACAGGCAGAGCTCAGTGGTCTGGGTAAACCTGGTGAGCGCGTCTTTGCCGTCCGCTTTGATCAGCAGCGGGGCTATGTTGTGACGTTTGAGCAGATCGACCCGCTGATCACCCTGAATCTCAGTGATTCAAGCAACCCCCAGGTGGCCGGAGAGCTGGAGGTACCCGGGTTTTCAACCTATCTGCATCCGATTGAAGGAGATCGTTTGCTCGCCATCGGGCAACAGGACACCTCGATCAAACTGAGTCTGTTTGATGTCAGCACACTCTCCCAACCGATACTCTTGTCAGAACATCTGATCGGCCAGGGGAGTTACAGCGAAGCACAGTATGACCATCAAGCCTTCACCTGGTTTGAACAGGAGAAGATGCTGGCCATTCCGGTCACCCAGTGGAACAGTGTGACCGATAGTACAGACTTCGGTTTGAGTGATATCTTCAATGGCCTGGAGCTGTTCAGGGTCACTGCCGAATCCGGTATCCAACCCTATGCCGCAATCGATCACGATTTCTTCTATGAAGATCCAGATAATGGTAACTGGTTCTATCCGGAAGGCATTCGCAGAAGCTTCTTTGTCTCCGACGACCAGATGAACAGTTACATCTACTCGATCAGCAGCCGCGGCATGCTGGTTAATGATCTTGCTTCACCGGAGAGTATTATCAGTTCCATCGAGCTGCCCTATACTGATCCTGTTTTCTATCTGTTCTGAAGCAGAGCAAGAGATGACTATCCGTATCGGCTAGACGCTTTTCCGAAAGCCCCCATTCAGTGGGATGGTTAGGAGTAAACTGTTTGTGCGATTTTGTTGGAGCAGTGCCGGTTAGAGTGATCAATAGCTGCTCAGACGACCCTACATGACATTGCACGCTTCGTTCAGTGTGACGTGCCAGCAGGTCGAAGCGCTGTTTCCACTCTGGATTCTTCTCAATATTGATGCGCAGATTTTCGACTACTTCTTCTAGATAGGGTGCCGGTTTCTCCCCCCAGAACCTGATATTTTTGTAACCTGAAACTTGTACACTCTCACAGTAATGTTCAGCCGGAGCGGGATATTGTCGCTGCACGGAACGGCATCCGGAGATCAACAGAAAAATCAGCACAAGCCATAGCAATTTGATCAAAACAGACTGGCAGTCAGGGTATTTCAGGGCGCTTATAACACGCATTCGTGTGATGATATGCAAGATATTCTAATGGCTTTCAATAAATAAAGAGGTTCTGATTTTTCATGTTACACCATTCAGACCTATGCCCACTCGGGTGCAGACTCATCTCATTGGAGCGCTGTATTCTGATTGCTCACGTTGTTGCCGCTTCTATCTATCTTTAATATGGAACCATTATACAGTGGTGTACCCCAGCCTAGGGCCTGTTAACCATTTACATTGATTCGCGTTCACTAGCGGACTGATTTTTTTTCATTCGAATGAAAGGAATCAGAAAGCCCCCAAAAGAAAAAGCGGATAACGTCCCTGTTACCCGCCTTTCTGTCTCAGGACCAAAAAACGGGTCCTGACAGATTTAGCCGATTATCTGGATGACTTCACCAGATCGATCCACACCAACCGATGATCGGAGCCGGGAAAGGGCCAGTCGCCGACCAGATCGAACAAGGGATCCGATGCGGCGGGCCAGAACACGCCAGCACCCAGCATCTTCAGGTTATGTGAAGGCAGAACATAGTCGACCCGCAGGTTGCCAGGCGAACCGTCGGTAAAATCGGCGGTATCGAAATCCGCACCGCCGATATGGCTCAGATTGGCGCCTGCCTGTCTGATCAGGGCATCCGCCCCACCAGCACTGACCGGTGTAATGGCTGTATTGACCAATGGATTGGCCAGCAACTTTGCGGTTGGGTTGGCAGTGCTGTCCCCATCGTGCGGATCGGCATTCAGGTCACCCATGATGACAAACCGCTCGTTGGCCGGCAGCCCTCCAGCCACCCCCTCATCGTCATAGATATATTCCGCACCGGAGATGTAATCGCTCCAGAAACGGATCTCATCATGGTTGCGGCGACCGTTTCTGTCTTCCGGACCATCGAATACCGGAGGCGTCGGATGGCTTGCCAGGACATGGATCAGCTTGCCTTTCACCTTCACCGGAATATCCCAGTGGCTCTTTGATGAGAGTCTCAACACCGATTTCTCATCCTCGCTGTACCACGCTTCAGGCAGCATTGAATCCGGCATGTCTTTCCACAGAAACTTCTGGAACAGACGGACTTTATTGTATTTGATTGGATAACGGGATAGCAGCACCATGCCGTACTGACCTGGAAAGAAACCAAAACCCTGGGCATCACCCGGTCCATCCAAACTACCGTCGTTATCCATATCAAAACCTGTGGGGATGCCGGTATTGGACTCGGCCACATAGACATGTTTGTAGCGTATCCGTTTCTGACCATTCTGACGTTTCATCAGATAGTTCTTCCGGAAGAGCTTGATCGCTTCATGCTCGTCATCGAAATCAAACTCGTTCAGCAGCAACACATCCGGCCGTACACGCTGAATGATCTCCGCAATGGTTTTGGCCTGTGGATTATCAGGTGTGGAGAGATCCGCGATCAGTTCACCTGGATTGGAACGATTCAATGAGGCGTTGAAAGTGGCAAACCGCACACGCTTCTTTTCAGACAATTCCAGCCGCAAAACCGCTGGATCATGATCACTGGCCGCATCATGGAATTCTGTATTCAGATGAACCAGATCGTACTCGGCATGTTGTGCCAGATTGTGTGTCAACAGAATATGGTCGAGTGCCTGGGCATTACCCTGGTAGTTGTAACTGTAACGCTCCTCAACCGGCAGAGTCTCCGTCAGATTGGCCAATAGGGGACTCTCATCCCCTTTCAGTGCACGGATCGGATCCATGAATTCAAATTCATTCAGATCACCCAACACGATCACTCTGGCTTGTGGGTCCTCTTCCTGCAGTGCGGCAACAAAACCATTGATAACTCTTGCCTGGGCCAGCCGTTCATCCTCACTGCCGTTAACCGGAGGCTGTACGGAACCGAACAGTGGTGTACTGCCCCCCTTGGAAGAGAAGTGATTGTTGATCAGATGGATTTCATGATCCGCAGCTTCAAAACGTGTATAGAGCGGTTTACGACTGTTGGCAAAGGCGTCTCCATCGGATAGATCCTGATCCGTCAGCCTGCTGACCGACTCCCTGTCGGCTTCGACAGTTTCCGGATTATAGAGAAAGGCTACCCGAATATTGCCACCGGGCTGTCCCCCATCCTGATTATTTTCAGGTGGATTATCGATGTAATCATAGTTGGGTCCGCCGGCGGTTCGAATCGCGGCCACCAGCAGCCTCAGTGTCTCATCAGCATCCACAATTCCATCATCGGCGGATCCCGAACTGTCCTGTATCTCCTGCAAGCCAATGATATCGGGAGATTGCAGTTGGTTGACAATCTGCTCGGCCAGACGATCAAAACGGCCATCGGCCAGATCCTGATCACCATCTTCATCATTCGGGTCAAGATTCAGAACATTGTAGCTTGCCACGGTCAACTGACGTTCACCCTCGGTTACCAGACGGGTCTGCTCAGCCTGCAGATAATTATCCGTACGCAAGAAGTCTTCTGTGGGATAGACCTCGAAATTACCGTATGAATAGCCCACCACCCCGGTAACGTCACCGAGTTGATCACCGCTATTCACATTGACATGGAAATCATGTATTCCGCTGTCAAAATCGATCTGGACTCTTTCAGGATTGAAGTCGTCCGGTTTGATCGTGATACCACCGCGAAGGTTACGACCCGATGCATCCTCACCATTGTTGGCCAAGGTGAAGATCTCACCATACCGGTTGGTTGGTGATACGGCGACCGCATCCTCGATCGTCACCCGCATGGCTTCCAGACTCTCATAGAAGTCGATACCATCATTCTTCGGATCGAAGTTTGCCAGCATATCGTCATCGATAATCTGGTTTGGCGCGATCCGGCCACCACGCCCGATCATCACCGGATCCGGCAGCATATTATTCTGTGATTCGACTGTCACATCAGGGCGATAAAACTGGGTACTGGAGAGATTGCCTGTACCTGCACCACCCGGAAAGTACTCGCTTACCGTGCCGCTTACCTGAACCGCATCACCCACTTGCAGACCATGGCCGCTACCGGTGTAGAGATAGATGGCATCGGAGGTTGAATCATCCCCGTCTCCCAGCACGTCCTGGATAAAGACCGCATTGGAGTCGGTAGCGGTGACCACACCTGTGGTGGTGACGTTCTGTCCTTCATAAGGTGAGCTGTGGCCAGCTCCCTGGATATCATAGATGGCGACAGTGTCGTTGTTATCATTTCCACCGTCACCTGAATCACCACCATCGCCAATCACAGAACCGTTGAGACTCTGACCCAGGTTCAGAGCAGAGACGGTTTGTGTAAGATCAGCCACCCAGATGAAGTCTGTATCCATGACTCCACTGCCCTGCATCTGCATCGACTGGCCAACAGCGGTTGAAGAGGTTTCGGCGACGCCGATATCGATACTGGTGATGCCGGCAGCTGGACCGGAACTGGCAACAAAGCTGCCCTCGTAACTGATGAACTGTACGACTGTACCCGCACTGTCGATCAGTGCCAGACCGTCCGGGGAACCATTCTGGATACCACTGTGGCTGATTACTGTAAAACCATAACCACTGCCCGTGTCATCCGTTAGCACACCGGACAGATCGATGTTTGCATAAGGACTGCGTACTGAAGCTGAACCGTTATAGAGCACCAGTTGCCAACCGCTCAGATCTGTACCTGTTGGACCTGTGATCTCTACAAACTCGTCGGTATCACTACCGGTATTATCATAGTGGATCTCGTTTATAAAGACGGTTGTATCGGCAAAAACCGGTTGGCATGAGGCCGCAAATAGAGCCGCCGCCAGGCGCTTATCGTTTAACATCTGTTTATATCCTTACATTGATAGGGTCAGCTCATCTCAAACTGGCTCACAACCCTATACTTGTTCCATTTCGTGGATTTGAGCATTTGATGACGCTTTTTTTATCTTTTTTCTACAGATCGATATGCGCGTTTTATGACAACCAATTTCTTATCACCGGATTTCACTAATAACCCGGTGATTGAGTATGTGGTGGTATTGATATGCTCAACTGAAGCTTGGATTCTGGACAAAAAAAAGGTGGCCATTAGCCACCTCAGACGTACTCAATCCCTTGCTTGTTTTGCACCGGTCTCCCTACCGGTTTCAGTTATTTTTCTTTACTGTCTATGGATCCATGTCTCTCTACTTCGATTCTCCGGCATGTCGACTGATTGCCCAGGTAGCATCCCCATCCTCTGCAGTAGAGTGTTGCACATTGACATAGAGTACACTGGGATCATGAGGATTGAAATAGATACCCGAACCCTCTGCTTGTGGATCACTCAAAGAGGCAAACAGTGAGACTTTGCGCGAAGCACCAAACTCGTTGGTATGCTGGCTGGCGATCCAGATATCCGACGGCGAGTTATCTTCAATCATCAGCAGATCACCTGTTGGCGCTTCAGCCAGATTGTCGACACTGTCAAAGCCTGTCTGATGTCCCTCATCCCCAGGGTAGCCGATTTCCACCGGGACATTGATTCCGGGTTTCACAAAGTTACTCACTTGCATTGACTTCAGATCGATTGCAATCACACGCCCTTCGTATAACTCTTCTGTATAAACCAGTTGACCAGAAGTCGGCACAGCCGCCGTATCCCGAGGCCCTTCCGTAATAGCCACATAGAGGGTATTGCCAATCACCTCCAGATCTTCCGGTCGTTGATAACTTTGACCGCCAGCCTGACTGGCGGAAATCCGCGCCGATTGAGGATCGATTGGCCCAACCCACTCGCCCTGACCGACACCATCCGCACCCGTAACCTTCAGGCTATAAAGCTTTCCGGATGAGAGATCCCCTGCCACATCGGGGACAAACTTATAGATACCGCCACCACAGGGCACTACCCCTCGACACCCGGAGGTACGACCACGGTATTCATCAACCAGATAGAGGTTGCCTGCCCTGTCAAGCTCTATTCCTTCGTGTGCGAGCCGCCCCACTGCCGGTCTGTCGATCACATCCCGGGCCGTTACCAGATCTTCGTCGAGAAGTATCTCAAACAGTCTTCCACCTTCAATCTCTTCAGCAAACAGCAGGGTTCCCCACGGCGTCCAGCGAATACCGTCGAGTGAGTTATAGCTGGAATCCTGCACCAGCAGAGTCGCCTCTCCGGTTTTTAAATCGACCACACTGACAGATCCACCTTCAGGCAAACTCTCCGGCAGTTGTACTTCGTGGGTACGATACAGGAAACGGCCTTGCCTGGGCCCGGTCTCATTGACTGTGTTCATGTCATGCCAGTCGTTTCGACCCTTGTCATAGATATTCAGTTGTCGCTCGCCAGCCACAATCCATTGTGTGTAGCCCCGAGGCAACTTCCAGGGTGAAGCGGGGTTCCAATCAGTCCATCTGGCCGATTCATCAAGTGGTTTGAAGTTATAGCTCTTCAATCCCTCAGCCGTCACGCTCCCTCCAGCCAGGGCAATCAGAACTGTCATTAACACTACCGACAAGGGTCTGAACATCTATGCTTTTTCCTCGCTTGCTGGCGTTGTCACCGTCAATCCCTGACTGATCGAATCTTTGCTATTCAGGGCCCGATTCGCTGCATGAATTGTGAAATAAAAACAACTCATCAGGGCGAACTTTTTATGGTAACCATGTGTGATTCACCTATATGAATCAGATTCTAACATGGTAGCGATTACACCGGCACCTTAGCGCGTTTTTGTCTGCCTGAAATATATTAACCATACAATTGCAATCATCCTGAAAGGCTTCAGCTCTACACTCACCGACTGATGTTTGACTAGTGTTGGAAAGCTATAAGCCTATGACAGAAAAATGGCAAAGCCAAACCAAACCACATCGCCGAACATCGACTTGTGAGCATCCTGATATAACAGAACCAATCTATTCCGGAGATAAGCCAGTGAACTCAACACTTACCAAAATCGCTACCAGCTTTGCAGCTCTATTGATCTCCTGCTCAGCGATAGCAGGTGATGATCGTGATGACAGATCCGAACGAGAGAGTAGCGACAGTTTTGCTTTCGCCATGATCGGTGACGTTCCCTATGGCGTAGCACCCTATAGTGACTATCCTGCGTTCGACAATCTGGTCAACAAGGTCAACCGCCAGAAAAAGCTGAAGTGGGTTATCCATACCGGTGATATCAAAAGCGGTGGAACTGAGTGTTCCGATGATCTGTTCTACGATCGGCTGGACCGCTACAACGCATTCAAAAAGCCTTTCATCTACACCCCTGGTGACAATGAGTGGACCGACTGTCATCGGGTCAACGCCGGTGAATACCAGCCGCTTGAAAGACTCGCAAAACTGAGAGAGGTATTCTTCTCCAATCCCGGCAAAACCATCGGTGGCAAGACCATGTCTGTCGAGACCCAGGCTTGGACCTCAGGCTACGAGGAGTTTCCGGAAAATGTACGCTGGAGTAAAAATGGTGTGATCTTCGCAGCCCTTCATGTAGTTGGCAGCAACAATGGTCTGAAAGCCTTTGATCCTGCCTCCTCAGCAGTCCGCGGTGATGAGGATGATGCTGAAGCCTATCGTCGGATCGACGCGGCGGTACATTGGATCAATGACAGCTTCGACAAGGCGATTGAAGAGGATGCTCCCGGACTACTGTTCATGATGCAGGCCAATCCCATTCTGGAAGTCGGTTATGCCCTGCCACAAGGGGATGCCCTTACTGCAGCCAGAGAAGGTTTCAATGAGATCCTCACCACCCTGGAACAACGTACACTGGAGTATGCCAAGCCGGTTGTTCTGGCACACGGTGACTCCCACTACTTCCGGGTGGACAAACCGGGACTGGTTGAAAATGGCTTTATCGGTAATTTCACCCGGGTGGAGAACTTTGGCTCAAGCCGGGTTCACTGGGTCAAAATCAGTGTAAACCCGAAATCGAAACAGGTCTTCAAGTTTCAGCCCATGATCATTGAAGAGAATCTATAAACTGATCGGCTGATCGCATGTTTCAGGGTATGGATCCATGCATCCATAGCCTGAACTGAGACAGATCAGGATTGCTTTTTCCGACCGATTTTGCGGTTGCCCAACCAGCTGATCAGAATATCCTCGGAAAACCTGAACAGCAGAAAAAACAGCATCGATACAATACCGGTGAGGATTAATTCAAAGGTCTGCCATAAAGCACCCTCACGTAGCGCAACCAGGCCGTAAGTTACGATGAAATCCCAATTCGCTGCAAGCAGTCGAAAGATGTTGATGGTCAAAAAGCCGAAGGCCAAAGCAGAGACAATTAACAGCAGGAAAGTCAGAATCGGCCGTTTCAGTAAATAGTCATGGATCGTCATGGTCTGCTCCATCAATCGTATTTCTTTTGTTTTTTTAATCCGCACCTGAGTCAGTTACCCTCCTCATCAGGCAATCTCTGACTTGGACTTTTGCCGGAATACCGGTTTGATCGGGAATAACCCTGAATTCCGTTTAAACTTCCAATATCCCTGCTACAGCTGCGCTGAATTCAAGACCAGCATTTTCTCGATCTGCATGTCACGGATTGTATGGGGTATGCCGCCTACCCCCAGTCCGGACTGACGCAATCCTGCAAAGGGCATACCGTCCACCCGAAAAGCTGTGTGATCATTGACCATTACCGCCGAGGCATCGATATTACGATAGACCATCATTGCTTTGTCGATATCCCGGGTGAAGACTGCTGCCTGGAAGGCATAGGGCAAACTATTGGCCTGCTGCAGGGCACTCTCCAGTGAGTCGCTTTGGAAGACACAGACCACCGGTCCGAAGATCTCCTGTTGAGAGACTTTAGAGCGATGGGATGGGTTATAGATCACGGTTGGGCTGTAACAGTTGTTATCCAGCCTGCCTCCATCATTCAACCGCCGACCACCCTCAGCAACCGCCTCATCCACCCAACTTGCAACCCGCGCCATTTCAGCCGGTCTGATCAGTGGTCCAACCTCGGTCTCCAATGAAGCAGGATCGCCAACCTTCAATCCATCTGCAAGTTGCGCCAGTCGCTGACTGAACTCCTCAGCGATACCCGCCTCTGCAAAGACCCGCTGCACAGAGACGCAAACCTGCCCGGCATGGTAAAAACCGGCTTTCAGTACCGATGCGAGGGCTTTGTCAATGTCGGCATCCTCAGCCAGAATCAGTGGTGCCACCCCACCATGTTCGAGGGCGCACCGGGTACCCGGGGCAAGCTTGGAACGTAACATCCAACCCACCTTTGCACTGCCGATGAAACTGAAAAAACCGACCCGTTGATCGGTCACCAGCCGCTCCGCAAGTTGCAGGCTTTCAGGCAGTACAAATTGAGCCCAGGGCTTGGGCAATCCCGCTTCGTGCAGCATATCGACAAACGACTTGCATGAGATCGGCGTGTCCTCGGCCGGTTTTACAATAACCGGACATCCTGCCGCCACCGCCGCTGCCACCTGATGCACAATCAGGTTCAACGGATGATTGAAGGCACTCACTGCTACGACCACGCCAATCGGTTCCTTTTGGGTAAAGGCCACTCTCTGGGCACCGGCCTGGGTACCATTGATCGGCACAACCTCCCCGGCTTCAGTACGAATGGTTTCAATTGCCAACTTGATGCCGTCAGCCGCCCGTTTCGCTTCCACAATCGAGTCGACCAATGGCTTACCCCCTTCCCGGGCGGCCTGCAGGGCCAGTGCATCGCAGCGCTCGGTCATCAACTGGGTAAGTCGCTCCAGTATCGCTACCCGCTCGTGCAGGGGTATCCAGGCCTGACGATTCCGATAACAGTCATAGGCCGTCTCCAGCGCCTGCTCAATCGCTCTGCTATCACTAAAAGGTATCTCTTCAAGCAGAGAGCCATCATAAGGGGAAGTCACCTTAAGGCTGGTGGTCATATATTTTTTCCTCAACTGGACAATGGACAGGGCTGGGTGATTTCACCAAGTCTTCGGGTCAGCTTCATATTCTCCCGGTAGTCGACCGGTGCAACAATCAAACTTGGACCGGTTTTTGAAAAAGCCGCTTCCAGGGTATCGGCAAACGCTTTGCTATCGGTCACCCGATATCCATGCCAGCCAAAGGATTCCGCCAGCTGCAGCCAATCCGGATTATTGAACGCCAGATCGGTATGGCGCCCGAACTGACTCTCCTGCTTCCAGGCGATCAGTCCATAGGCGTGATCCTCCCAGACCAACATCACCAGATTGCAGTTGAGTCGCTTGGCCGTCTCCATCTCCTGAATATTCATCATGAATCCGCCATCGCCGGAAATTCCGACGATGCGTCTCTCCGGGGCGACCAGACTGGCGGCTATGGCGCCGGGCAAGGCGGCCCCCATGGAACAGAAACCATTGGGTATCAGGCAAGTGTTGGGTTGATGGCAATGGTAGTGTCGGGCAATCCACATCTTATGGGCGCCCACATCGGACAACAGAATATCGTCCGGGCCCAGTACCTTTCGAACATCCCACAACATCTTCTGCGGACGCAGCGTCCCCTCTGTTTCATCATCCGCATGCATTGCCAACTCTTCCTGCATCAGCCGCCGCAGTTCCTGTTGTCTGGTGAGATCGAGACTGGGTACTCCCCGCTGTTCCAATCGTTCATTGATCATCCACAGGGTATGGGCCAGGTCACCCACCAACTCGACCTGGGGATGATAGTATTCATCCACTTCCGCAGGCAGAAAATCAGCGTGAATGATCGGCTTGTTTTTATGTGGATTCCACAATCTGGGATGGTATTCCACCATGTCAAAACCCAGTGTCACCACCAGATCGGCCTCATCAATGGCAAAGGTGGGATAGTCTTTGCTACCGAGCCCGATGGTATAGAGACAGTAGTCCGCATCAAAATCCACAGCGCCTTTGGCCATGAACGTTGTGAGTACACCGATACCGGTCTTCTCACAAAAAATTCTCAACTGTTTGGCAGCGCGGCGACGAATCGCACCGTTACCGGCGATGATCACCGGTCGTTTGGCATTTTTGAGTAAATCGAATGCCCGGTCGACAATCTTATCGTCAGCGACAGAGCGTCTGAATCGACGCGGCTCCAATGGCTCCGAATCGACTTCATGTTTGGCGATGTCTTCCGGTAACTCAATCAGCACCGCACCGGGTTTTTCCGTACGCGCAATACGCACCGCTTTGCGTACCACTTCCGGAATGGTAACCGCATTGTAGATACTGGTGGCCCACTTGGTGACCGGATTGAACATATCCACCACATCCATAATTTGATGAGACTCTTTATGTAAACGTTCAGTGGATCCCTGCCCGGTAAGCACCAGCATCGGTGCACGGTCCATGTTGGCATCGGCAACACCGGTGATCAGGTTGGTCGCACCCGGGCCAAGTGTCCCCAGGCAGACGGCGGGATTGCCGGTCAAACGACCATAGATCTCAGCCATGAATGCCGCACCCTGTTCATGACGGGTCAGAATGAATTTGATCTTTTCAGATTTTTCCAGAGAGAGCATGAAGTCGGCGTTCTCCTCTCCAGGCACACCGAAGATATACTCGATACCCTCTTCCTCCAGACATTTTACGATAAGGTCAGATGCTTTCATGAGTTTTGCCACACTTTGTTTGTTGTTATAACCATATTAGTACCAATACCCATAGACGGCAGTAATCACTTTCAACAGTAGTATGAGCAAGTTGCTCACCAACTGATTTACATTACGGAGAGTTAAGCGGTCGACCCTGAGAGCCATCTGCTATAGATCTCGCATGTACCATGCCAACTGCATTTGTCTGTACATGACTCATAGGCAAATTCAATTCATATCTATTGCTGACGACTGCCGTCTACTCAAACCCTATACTCAATTAATCACCGTACGGATTCACTCATTGGCAATTTCCACATTCCGTTGTATGTTATTGCTCACCAATCAGAACCGGAACATACACTACTTTGGGGTAGTGGAAGTGTTCAGATCAAAGTACGTGAAGTGAAACAAGACTCTGCCAAATAGACGGTCGGCAATGCTGACTGGCGCTTTTTCAGTCGAGCCCTGTAAGGCGGCAACGGGTTCTTATTCACAACTCCGTACAGTTTCATCACAGAGTCACAATAAGATCAACAATCAAAAGATAACAATTCAGTAACATCGTTGAACAAAGAAAGGTCATGATGACTCGAACTGGCGGATTGTAAGGCGAGACATTATCCGCAATGGCACGGGTATTGCTGCCAGCCAAATATAACAACAATTATTTTTACATTAATATATACCAATCAAAGGATACTCAGATGGCATGTCGTGTAGGCAAACTTATCTCAGAGCCAGTCTCATCACTGGACCGTGATACAGACATATTGACCGCTTCCCGCTTCATGGCGGATAACAACCTCGGCTCGCTGGTGGTGATGGATAAACAGCAGATCTCCGGTCTGTTTACCGAGCGGGACCTGCTGGTGCGCGTTATTGGTGCAGACCAGGATCCGTCCGCACTAAAATTGAGCGATGTCTGTACAAAAAACCTGGTATCCGTTCACTACGACAGCTCCTGCGCCAATGCCATCAAACTGATGCGCAGCAACAAATGCCGGCGCCTGCTGATCTATAAAAACGATGAATTGCAGGGTCTGGTGAATATCTCCGATGTGGCCCATGCCCTCGCGGACCACAGTTCCGGTAAAAACATGCTGGTGAATTTTGTTGGCGGCATCACCCTGATGGTGGTACTGATGGTCATCGGGGTATTGATTTCACACTTCCCCGATATGCTGCAACTGGCCGGCCACACGATGGACTGATCCACGGCTGCGAACCCCCACGCCTGCCAACAATCAGAATCGGGTTATGGCTGATTGACAATTAAATCAAACGTTTGATTTAATACTTATTCGGAACTATACTTCCTGCTCCATCGAACAGGCCCCGACTCCCATGTCCACCGCCCCCGCTGAAAGCCAGAATGACACCCGAACCCGCCTGTTGAATGCGGCGCTGCAGGCCTTCGGCAGTCGGGATTATGATGGCGTCAGCACCCGGGAGATCGTAGAGATGGCTGACGCCAACATCTCCGCCATCTCCTACCATTTCGAGCACAAGCAGGGTCTCTACCACGCCACTGTCGCCTACCTTTGTGAGATTCTCAAAGCCGGTATGGCAGAGCAGCTGGATTCACTGGAGCCCTGGCTGAAGCAGGCTTCAGCGGAGGATTGTGGAGAAAAGGCCTGTCAGTTTTTAGGCCATTTTTTCGAGCATATTCTGCTGGGAGAGGTCGGAAAACATGCACCGGGGATTATCTTCCGCGAACAGAACCGGCCAACCGAAGCGTATCAGATTCTGTTTGAAAATCTGCTCGGCCCGATGCACAAATCCCTGGCTCAACTGGTCGCCAAATACCGTGGGCAATCTGCACAGGATCCCCAGGTTCTGTATATGGTTCACAGCCTGCTGGGTCAGACTGTCATCTTCAGAATTGCCCAGACCACCCTGCTGAAAATTCTTAAACGGAAACGCTACAGCGGGGAAAACATCAACGCCATCAAACGCCAGCTTGGAGCTCAGTGCCGAGCTATTCTCGACACTCAGCCGATCACCAACCATAGTAATCATTAACCGTCCCACAGATAGAGAGAGTCACTGAACACCATGACTGATCATAAATCAATTTGGCGCAAACTCCTGGTCATCCCCCCGATCCTGCTTGGGATCGGAGTATTGATGGTGATGGTTGGCAACAAGCAGCCACCCGTGACCAGTGAGGCGGGTGAACCGACAAAGCGGGTACGGGTAATTGAGGCTCCGCAGTTGGCATTGACCCCGGTCGCCGAAGGCTACGGCACCATTCAGCCAGCCAGAGTCTGGTCGGGCGTGGCTCAGGTCTCCGGTCGTATCGTGGAACTCCACCCGAGGTTGAGGAATGGTGAGATCATCGCCAAGGAGACCTTGCTGCTGAAGATCGATCCGGTGGACTATGAACTCAATCTGGCTCAGGTCTCCGCAGAGCTGGCTGAACTGAAGATTGAAGAGAACAACGTCAAAGCCTCACTTTCAATTGAGGAACGCAGTCTGAAGATCGCCCAGCGGGAGCTGCAGCGCATCACCAAACTGACCGCAAAAGGGACCGCCTCACAGAGTGATCTGGATAACGCGGAACGGAATCTTCTGAACAACCGCAACGCAGTCCAGAATGTGAAAAACAACCTGGCCCTGCTGCCCACAAAACTTAAGGTACTCGAAGCGAAAAAGCGCCAGGCGGAACGGGATCTGGAAAATACCAGCGTCTACGCCCCCTTCAATATGCGAGTCGCTGACATGGGAATCGAAATCGACCAGTTTGTCAGCAAGGGCGGTCTGTTGCTGGCGGGTGACGAGGTGGATCGGGTGGAGGTGGTGGCCCGTTTTCCCATGTCGTCCCTGCGTCGTCTGTTCATTGGACGGGACGTCTCTGAGTTTGAGATGCTGGGGGGCAATCTGGCCGAAGCGGTGGCCTTTGAGCCATTGCTGAGGCTCGACCTGGGAACCACCATAGCCGAATGGCAGGCGGAGTTTGTCCGCTTCAGTGACAAGGTCGATCCGGACACCCGCACCATGGGTGTCGTGGTGGCGGTGGATCGACCGTTCGAAAAAGTCATACCGGGACAACGCCCGCCCCTATCCAAGGGGATGTTCGTGCAGGTACTGCTGAAAGGCAAAACCCAGGCAGACCGTATCATCCTGCCCCGCTCCACCATCAGGAACGGTGTCGTCTATCTGGCGGACGAGAACAATCGGTTACAGCGCCAACCGGTGGAGATTCTCTACAACCAGGGTGATATCAGTGTCATCGAGAACGGCATCCAGCCCGGTCAAAGGGTTGTCATTTCCGACCTGGTACCGGCTGTCAGCGGCATGCTGCTGCAAACGGTTCCGGATCAGCAGATGGAAGCGCTGCTGCAGGAACGCGCCCGGGGTCAGCTATGATCAGTTGGTTCGCCCGTCATCCCAATGCCGCCAATCTGTTGATGGCCGCGATCATGCTGCTGGGCCTGACCGCGCTGCCCGGCCTGCAGCGTGAAACCCTGCCAGAAATCGAGAATGATGAGGTTGAGGTCAGAGTCATCTACAAAGGCGCCACTGCCGAAGATGTGGAAGATGCCATCTGTCGCCGCCTGGAAGATGCGCTGGAAGGCATAAGCGATCTCGACGAGATGGGTTGCGAGGCCAGTGAAGGGGTTGGCGTGGCAACCGCAAGCATGGTCGAAGGGGCGGAGATGGCGCGCTTTCTCGACGATGTGAATGCGGAGATCGACGCCGTCGATGACCTGCCCGAACAGACAGAGCCACCGATCATCAAAGAGCTGGGACGAACCGAACCGGTGATCTCGGTGGCGGTTACCGGCCCCCGGGATCCGGTTGCCCTGAAAGCCTACGCGGAAAATCTGAAATCGCAGCTGTTGACCCAGGCCGATCTGGCGGAGGTCACCATATCCGGTTTCTCCGACCACCATATCCGCATCGAGATTGCCGATTGGCGTCTGCGCCAGTTCGGTCTCTCCGCTCAGGACATCGCCAATGCGGTACGCCGGCACAGCATCAGCACCCCGGCGGGCAGACTGGAGAGTGATCAGGAGGATATCCTGATCCGCTTCGATGATCAGCGGAAACATGCGGATGAGTTCTTCGACCTGCCGGTGATCGCCAGCTCAACCGGCGCTACCATTCGACTGGGCGACATTGCCAGGATCACTGACCGGTTCGATCGTGATGAAGACAAAATTCTCTTCAATGGGGAACGGGCCGCTGTACTGAATATTGCCAAGACCCGCTCTCAGGATATTCTCGAGGTTCTCTCAACTGTGGAGACATTCGTTGAGCAGGAGAGCCTTCAGGCGCCTCAGGGGATCGTTCTGACCCTGACCCAGGATCGGGCCTCGGTGGTACAGGATCGTCTGAACATGCTGGTGAAAAACGGCATCCAGGGATTGATCATGGTATTCCTGGTGCTGTGGCTGTTTTTCAGTCTGCGCTACAGTTTCTGGGTCACTATGGGGTTACCGGTCTCTTTTCTTGGCGCGCTGTTTGTACTGCCGCTGTTTGCTGTCACCATCAATATGATCTCCATGGTCGGATTGCTGATCGGTATCGGTCTGCTGATGGACGATGCCATCGTGATCGCAGAAAACATCGCCTCACGCATGAGCAAAGGGGACAAACCCTTGCATGCCGCCATCACCGGTGTGAAACAGGTACTTCCCGGCATCGCATCCTCATTTGCCACCACCCTGATGGTATTCGGATCGCTGGCGTTTATTTCCGGAGATATCGGCCAGATACTGCGGATCATGCCGATTGTGCTGATCATTGTAATCAGCGTCAGTCTGCTGGAAGCCTTTCTCATACTGCCGCACCATTTGAGCCACTCGCTGGCTCACATGAAAAGTAAAAAGCTCTCCCGCTTCAGACAGGGATTCGAAACCCGTTTCAGCAGCTTCCGGGACAACTGGTTCGGCCCCCTCGTCGACCGGGCCGTGGACTACCGTTACCTGACCCTGGGCATCGTCTTCATGATGCTGATTCTCTCCATCGCCGTGCCCGCCGGTGGCGCCTTGAAGTTTGTCGGCTTTCCAGACCTGGATGGGGATGTGCTCGAAGCGCGCATTCTTTTGCCCCAGGGCACCCCCCTGTCGAGAACCGAGGAAGTGGTTGAAAAACTCACCCAGGCCCTGCAAAGGACCAACCAGGCCTTCATACCCAGCCAGCCCGACAGTCTGCCGCTGGTCAGCAATGTCACCGTCATCTATGGACAGAATCCGGATGCCTACGAGTCGGGTCCACATGTAGCCCGTGTTGTCGCCGATCTGCTCAGCGCAGAGGTCAGGGATGCCCGACTCGATGATGTGGTCAACAAGTGGCGCGAAGAGACAGGCCAACTCACCGATGTGATCAGTATCAAATACACGGAACCTGCATTCGGCCCTGGCGGACGCCCGATTGATCTGAGGTTGATGGGATATGATCTGGAGCGATTGAAAAGAGCCTCGAACGAACTTCAGGCCTGGCTCAACGGTTACCAGGGTGTGAATGACCTGAGCGATGACCTTCGCCCGGGAAAACGGGAGTTCAGACTGCATCTCAAACCGGGTGCCGGTGTCCTCGGGCTGGATGCCCAGCAGGTCTCCGAACAGGTCAGAACCGCCTACCAGGGTATGAAGATCGATGAATTTCAGATCGGCCCGGAGAGTTATGAAGTCAATCTGAGGTTGATCGCCAGTGACAGGGTCGATGCGGAGGATCTCTACAACCTGAGCATCGCCGGCAGTGAAGGCAGACTGATCCCCCTCTCGGCCGTTGCAGAGATTGAAGAGGTACGTGGATGGGCGAGAATCAACCGGGTGGACAGACAGCGGACGGTCACTATACAGGGGGATGTGGATCGCACCCAGGCCAATGCCCAGGAGCTGTTGGCGCTGGCACAGACCGAGTTCATTCCGGGACTGCTCGAACGCTATCCGGATATCCATTTCGATATTCAGGGCGAGAGTAAGGAGTCAGCCAAAACCGGCCAGTCCATCGGCCGCAATGTGTTGCTGGGTCTGATTGGAGTCTACATGTTGCTGGCGTTGCAGTTCAAAGGCTATATGGCGCCACTGACGGTGATGCTGGTGATCCCCGCCGCCTTGATCGGGGTGATGTTCGGCCACCTCGCCCTGGGTCTCGATCTGACCATGCCCAGCATGGTTGGTATGGCTTCCCTGTTCGGTGTTGTGGTCAACGACTCAATCCTGCTGGTGGTCTTCATCCGCCAGGCATCCGCCAGGGGAACCGCCGTTATGAAGGCGGCCAAAGATGCCGCCAGAGCACGTTTCCGGCCGATTCTGCTGACCTCAATCAGTACCATCGCCGGACTGACACCCCTGTTGCTGGAGAAGAGTCTGCAGGCACAGATTCTGATCCCGTTGGCCGCGAGCATCGCCTTCGGCTTGACTGCTGCCACCCTGGTAGCCCTGTTCCTGGTTCCGGCTGTCTACTGCATTCTCGATGATTTCGATCTACTGGGACAAGCAGATGATGAATCTGAAGAGCTGCCAATTGAACTAAACGAAACCGATGCAAACCTCGAAAACGAAAGATCCGTTTGACCTGCAAGCTGATGGCCAGGCACCGGATCAATCGTTGCGACTCATACTGGGACAGTTATGTATGCAACAATAACCTATCGACCATCAGCGCTAGGCGTTACTCAAACTCTACACCGATGGTATTGTTCCCGGTACTGGTAAACAGCGCCTTGTTAAAGGTTCTCGCATCGAGCCGATCAAAATCCTTGTACTCTTTTCTGTAAGTATTCGCCCCAGGTGTATAGAGGTAGCTGAAGGAGCTATCGTTGGCGAACACGGTCCAGTCCATATAGTTATGGATATCGACTCCCGCCTTCTGTCCCGCCCGTTCATGCTTCTCGATGTTGTCAAAAAACTTTTGCATATCCCGGGCGACTTTATAGCGATGTCTTCTCGAATCTCCCACCACCGGTCTGAAAGCATCAAAATCGAAAAAGATGACCCGGTATCCGGTAACGGAACTGTTGTCTTTTACGATATCGAGATTCTCAAGCTTGTGGTCAGTCCAGACAATACCATTCTGGTTGAGTTCTCTGATCACCATGTTGATGGTCAGCTCCTCTTTGAGCGATAGATATCGACCACGTTCTGCAATCCGGTCTGCCGCATTGGTCACTGTCACAGGCGATCCATCCTTGTTGACGAATGGTGCACCGTTACTGTGATAGATGGGGGAGGATATGTTTTCATCCCGCGTCAAGGCAAAGCGATGGGTGATCCCAAACTTATCGGTTTTTTTCCAGATCTTGACCTTACCCTCCTGTTTGGCAATACGAAACGGACTCTTGGGTTTGAGTTTTTTCAGGTCCTTCAATATTTGTCGGCCGACGGCTTGATCGGTAATTGTCCGCTCTTTCGAGGGTCTGAGGTTTCCGTTGTTATCGGTTATTCTGACAAATTTGTTGACCAGCTCTTTTGGCCTCGATTTACTCAGATAGACAACTGAATTGGCACCCCCACCAAGCCTCTTGCCGAGCTCCCCTGGCTGGTCACCGGATATCAGCATAGGTTCGGCCACCGGTTGGCCAAAGTCATCGCGCAGGGTTTTTCCATCCGGACCCTTGAGATTGACCCATTCAACGCGTCCGGCATATTCAACATCGGCCTTACGTGAACCGTTAAAGAATTCAGTTATGGTTCCATTGTAGACTCGCTTGGCATTTGGCAAAGCATTCAATGGTGGTTGAGTTTTTGCTATGGCGCCAGTGTTTTGCTTGGCTTTATTGTAACCCTGCGCTTTGCCGCCCGTAGCTGGCACAGGCTGCTTACCCGCATTACCAGGAGCGCCAGCCACCGGCGGTTTTGGGTTTGGGTTTGGGTTTGGGTTTGGCTGTGGTTGCTGGACCTGCTGAACCGGTTTGGCATTGTTATAGCCTTTTGCCTTCTCAGCATTCGCTGGAAATGGCTTGTTGGGATCGACGCCGGGCGGTATGCCGAAGGGAAATCTTGGATCTGGCTTTGCCTGTTGGGCGTTGTTGTAGCCTTTCGCTTTACCATCGTTTGCAGGAAAGGGTTTATTGGGATCGACTCCGGGTGGGATGCCAAAAGGAAACCTGGGATCCGGTTTGGCCTGATTACCCTGTTGTGGATCATCCCCCCAAACACTCTTCGGATTGCCCCCCCAGCCTGGTCTCTGATCGACCGGCGGAGCATCCGCTTTTACCGCCCCATCATCAGCATCGGGTTGTGACACCACCGGTGGTGGACCGATCTTCCGTGTCGGCTTTGCCGGAATGGGAACAGCAGGCTCCCCATTGAAGTCACCCGTATCACTATTGTCATCTGCACTGTCGGCATTGTTGTTGTTATTGTTGCCAAAGTTACCGCGGTTGTCGTTATCGTTGTCTCGACGACGATTGTTTTTGACAGATTGGGGGACACCACTGCCGCTATTGGCGATCAATACCTTTTTAAACAGGGAATATTGATCTACTGATGGCTCGCTTTGCTCAGCCTGATCCAACAGGCCTGATGCGTCAGCCAAATCAATCTTCAGATAGCGATGATCCGCTGACAGCTTTGCCGCAACAGTCGTCGACAAAAGAGAGAGAAGGAGTAGTGATAGCGCTCTCGTAGCTTTAAGCATCGATGGTCACTCCTGATTTTCGCCTACAGAGAGGACTTCATAAACGGCTTCAGATCATCCACATTGGCATGCATGTAGACCTTGAACGAAGCATTGAAGGTTGAGCCGACCGGCTTCTGTAAGGCCTCTTTGATGATATGCTGATCATTGAAGGATTTGTCCGTATCCCATAAATCGGGGCGCCAGACGTAGGTGAATCCCGCTTTGAAATCCTCCCAATCCTTGTTCTTGGTATTCTTCTTGGATGAGCGGACCACCTTCACTGCATGCAGTTGTACATCGATATTCAGATAGATCGGCACATTCGACCAGAGGCCTTCCCTTGGAAATCGATTTTTGAAGACAGTGACTGTCTCCATGCCGGTAAGCGAGTGTGCAATCAAAGGTATCTTACGCAGACTCAGGGTCTCCGAATCATAAAGATCCACCGGCTTCTCATAGGTACAGGGTTCGGTGGATTTTGGTTTATCCGCCAGCGCACAGCTGTCCCACTCATACTGCAACGAACCGATCATCTGCGGTCCGGGCCCCCGCACACCGGAAACCTCGAACTCCCGGGACTGGAAATTTACATTGGTGCCGCTACTCTCCGACATGTCAGCGCCGATGATCTCTTCTGCCGATACATTGATACCTTTGGAGACATCGGAACTTGAACCAAAGCCGATCTCTTTGTTCTTTACCGAGGGTTTCCACAGCACTTCCCGACCGGCATCGAATCTCAAATTGGCCCGGACATGTCCGACGTAGAAGTTGCCATCCGTTGGAAAATCCTTACTCGGGGTCTGGCCGTGGCGCAGACTGAGGGTGGTCTGCTTGTCTGTCTTTACCGCCACATAGAGATCCCCATCCTTCACCCAGGCGCTGACCTCAGGCTTGATGGCCAGATCCAGATATTGAGTTTTAGCCGGATCCTTTGAGGTGTGAAGGTTAAACGATAGCACCTCAACATTATCACCCTTATTGAACTTATACTTGATGGCCTTCTCTCCATTTTCACCATCATAGACATCACCGACTCCCATCCTGCTGGTCACATGGCTGCGTGTGCGATTCACTTGGGGTATCGCCGCGATTCGGCGCCGCTCCCTTTCTGCCGCCTCCGCCTGGCGTTTCTTCTCTTCGATGGCGGCCTGACGCTTCGCTTCCTGCTCTTCGAGAATACGCACATTTTCCGCCATCTGACTCAGGGCAGGCACCAGACCGAGGATGGTCTGGTATGCCTCGGCACTGTATAAGACAAAGGCATCCCCCGCTTGGTGGGCTTTGATCTCATCGATATATTCGGCTCGATTATAAGGCTGAGAGCTTAAGCCCACTTTGCCGTCACGCACGCCAATCTTCAGGTTGGGTCGCACCACGTTGGCCAGGAAGGTATAGGTCTGGCCCTTGTCGATACGCCACTCACCGGTGGGGGAAGTCATACCTTCAGGGCCCAGTTTGACTGGTGAACCCTGGGTAGCCAGCTCATCGATATAGAGATAGCTGTCGTTCATATAGAGATTGTTGATTCGATAGATACCCTCTTTACCTTCCACCTCCGTGGCCATCCAGCCGGACTTTGTATCAGCGGCAGTGCCTTTCGGCTGTTTGAAAACAGTCAGTGCACCCGATTCCGTGGCGGTGAGAAAGGCTGTATCTGAAGTCAGAATCGCAAACGCTTCATTACTGATGTTGTACCACTCAACCAAGGGTGCACGGATCGGCTCCAACTCTTCGATCGCTGCCTGTTCATCGAACGCCTGTTTGACCGGGATATCGTTCTCGACTTCAGGCCCTTTGACGAATTTCGGTGGCGGCAACTCGGCCGGCAGTACCGAACCCTGTTGCTCAGCGGCAGCAGTGCTTGCCGAAGTGGCTGGGGGTAATCCTGCTGAGACGATCATCTCCGGTGTAAGCAACAATCGCTGCTGCTGTTCCGAGTTGGTCCGATACTGGGTGATAATGGTTTCGCCGCCAGCGCCAAAGAACCAGACGAAACCAGGGGTAACCTGCTGCACCATATCCTGACCATCGGGAATGCTGGTGTGGAATGCATATTGGTCGTTCTGCTGATAGAGCACATCGACCTCATACCCGGTCCTGTTTTCAACCACCAGCTGCAGCGGCTTCTGACTCGACTGGACAACTGCGGGGGGTGGTGTTTGCGCCAAAACAACGGCAGACAGGAGAGCCGAGAGTAAAACGGTCAACCGAAGCAATGACCTTTTCGTAAAACCAGTAGCATAATGACCCACGCCTCTATCCATATGGATTCCCCTACTTATTTGTATTGTTCGTTAAAGAGCTTTTGGCAAACAATCAATCACGATTGCGAAAAGTTATTAATCCGGATTTCAGTTTTTTTGAAATTTATCATCCTTTATCCAAGCACTAATTTACCTTTCCTGATAGGGGAATTATCAACTTATTATTAGAGGGATTTACTGGCAGGTGAAATGATTGATTACTCTGAATGAAACTTGAGAATTGACGCTATGGTTTCAGCACTATGAGATCCCTATCTCTAGAGCTAGATGGGCATCCTGAAGTCGAATCGATACACATACTTCTGTATAGTGCCTGCCATAAAAAAAGCGCCTTGATAGGCGCTTTTTTCAGTCGTAACGGGGTGTATTGAATGAGTCCCGGATCAATCGATCTTAAAACGTCCCACCAGCTGTGAAATCTGGTTGGAGATTGTCTGCATCTCCAAACCCGTTGCTTCGGTCTGTGATGTTGAGCTTTTGTTCTGTAGTGACAACGCCCCGACACTCGCGGTATTCCTTTCGATCTCCAGCGACACCACCTCCTGCTCCTCGGCCGCACTGGCAATCTCAACGTTCATATCCCGGATGTCTGCAACCACCCGGGTAATCTCGTCCAGTGCCGTACCCGCCTGAGCGGCCTGATTGAGTGTCTCCACCGCATCGTCACGACGCCCCTCCATCATACCGGCTGTTTTGCGTGCACCCTCCTGCAGGCGTTCGATAATATCGTTGATTTCACGGGTAGAAGATTGGGTACGGCTGGCCAGGGTTCGGACCTCATCGGCAACCACAGCGAAGCCTCTGCCCATTTCACCGGCGCGTGCTGCTTCGATGGCCGCATTCAAGGCCAGTAGATTGGTCTGCTCGGCAATCCCCTTGATGACAGACACCACAACACCAACCTGGGCGGTCTCCTCCTCAAGCGCTTTCATATCGTTACTCGCCTGCTCAACACCCTGGGATAGCGTTTCGATCGCCTGCAGCGTCTGATCGACTACCTGACTGCCATGTTTTGCCTGATCATCGGCGTTTTCCGCCGCTGTCGCGGCGCCCGCTGCACTCGCTGCGACACTTTTCACGGTCGCTGTCATCTCCGTCATGGCGGTTGCCACCTGTCTCATTGCTTCATCCTGTTGATCAGCTGTGGCTTTGGAAGCTTGCGCGACTTCAGCCAGCTCCGCTGAAAAAGAGTTCATCTGTTGGGAGGAGTTTGCGACCTTGCGTACCAGGCTTTGAGTTTCCGAGGCAAACTGATTGAAACCGCTCGCCAACCTCTCCAGCTCAACCCCACCCGCCAACGGCAGACGCTGAGTAAGATCTCCATCTCCGGCGCCGATCAACTCCAGACCATCAGCAACCCGGTTGATACTGCAAATGATGTTACGGCTGATCAGAAAATTCAGCAGCAACCCAATCAACAGCGCCATCACCCCAAGACCGGTACCGGCCATAAAGATATCCGCCACCTCCGTCCTGACGGTTTGCTGGGTAATCGCAGTACGTTCGGTTTCAGCAATAAGCAAAGGTTGCAGACGTTTACGGATATTGCCCCAGCTCTTCTGCACCTTAGCAGTGAACAGCCCTTTTGCCTCATCACGCCTGCCCTCGTCGATATATTTGATGACTGCCAGGGCATTCGGCAGGCATTGCGCCCACAGTTCTGAGATCTCTTTGAGCTTGGCATACCCTGCCGGGTCATCCCTATAGAGTGCGTTGACGGCATGCAGCGCCTGATCGAACTGTTCTCCAGCTTTGGCCGCAACTTTTGCTGGTGGAACCAGACTGGGGACCATCACTTTTTTCGCTGCTGCGATAACGGCCTGGGAGCCCTCAGCCTGCATGGTGCGCAACAGTTCAATGCGTTTTTGATCTTGTTCAATGAAGCTGGTGAAGTGCTGACTGACCTGATCAGTACCGGTGAGCGTGTAGTAGAGTGCAAATATAAAGAGTGCTGACGTGATGCCGGTTACTGCCATCAGTTTTGCCCGAATAGAAAGACCAGTGCCGATCATGGCATACCACCTCCAAGTAAAATAACGATCTCAGACAGGAAACTGTCTATGGCTCTCTAACGGCATGCTGCACCGTATCTTAAGCACGCCATCTTGCTGTAATGATGGAAAAAATCGGAAGAAAAGAGCCAATCATAGAGATTGCAGATCAATGCCCTGGCTATGTTCAAAACATGCCAATGAATCGATTTGCAACAAGAGAGACCGGCATGGATCCGCCTGACGAGCGGTAGAGTTGATTCCCAGAGGATCAGGTTAAAGCGGGATGCTGACCCGGCGACGGCGAGCGAACTCTTGGTCGCCGGGTTCTTCGCAATCAGTAGGAAGTGATCTGTGTAAGATCTAACAGTGTGGTCGTATCGGAATCCAGCGAGTGGGTTAAAACCACATTCAGCAGATTATCCAGACCCAGAGTGACATCCATCGCCACCAGACAAGTGATATCAGCCTCTCCATCGGCAAAGGTGGTCATACAATTACGCTGCTGTAACTGGGTAGAGGGTGTGAATTCAGTCGCCGCATCCACGGCGAACCTCAAATTACCCTCTGCTTGCAGACTGAGCTCTACATCATAAAGGGTACTCCCACCCAGGTGGACACAAGGCAGGTGCAGCTTGCCATTCATGAAGTAGGTCGGTCTGCAGGCCGTTGGGATCTGCGACTCCAGAACCGGACCGACACTTAATAAGGCGCTGTCATCCTCATTGGGTATGGCAGTGACCGTGTTGACATTGTAGGTGACCACATCACCATCCCTGTCCATCACCAGGCCGCCCAACCCTCTACCGGTGGAGACCTGAACCGCATTGGTAAAACCGCCTACCTGCTCAGGAAAGGAGACAAAGTCGGTGATACTGCTTTTCCAACGACCCCAGGTCCAGACACTGCCATCGGACAGAACAGCAGCACTTTGCCGATAACCGGCTGAGATGTCATAGGCACCGGTTAAACCCTCTACCTGTGTCGCACTATTACTGTTCTCGAAGCTACCATTGCCAAGTTGGCCATAGGCGTTTTTACCCCAGGCCCAGATGGTGCCGTCCGCACGCAGGGCCAGGGCGTGATCATAACCGCCATCGATCTGTACAATATCGGTCAGGCCATCGATCTGGGTCAGTTCATCGACCAACACCGAGTATCCCAGGGTCTCGTCATAGGCACTCACCTGCTCCCAGGTCCAGACCGTACCGTCATTTCGCAAAACGTAGGGGTTGTTGAGGGATACTGCAACCGACACAGCATTATTAACCCCATTGATCTGCCTTGGTTCGTCATCGTTGAAGACACTGTTCAAGGCATATTCCCAAAGCGAACCGTCAGCACCCACTGCCGCCATCGGCCAGGGTCCTGCTGCGACATCCACGATATTGCTGAACCCCCTAATCTGGAACGGCATGTAGTGTGTCATTCGACCAAGAACGTTACCCCAGACCCAGACCGTGCCGTCAGACAGTGCTGCAGCTGTCCATGAGTAGAAGTCATCAGTGGAAATGTCGACGATATCGGCGATATCCAGTGCTTTGACAGGTAATGTACTCATCTCGCCAGTGCTGTCTCCCAGTTCGCCATTGCGATTGTCACCCCAACCCCAGGCTGTACCGTCCGAGGCACGTACCACGAACCCCACTTCATTCCCACCTTCCAACAACGGCTTGGCTGCATGGGCCTGACTGAAGATTGAGATCGACAGAATGACCAGGATCCCGCTTACCACATTTTTCCAAGAGAAGACTTTCACTGAATACCTCTGAGTTTGGCTAATCACAAAAAGACCGCACATCAAACAACGGCCATCACAACTATCGGAAACTTAACATTGTTTATTGAGTTTTACAGTTCTATTACTTTTGCAGACTGTTAAGTTGGTCAAATTAAAGGCAAGAAGGATTAGTCAGATTCATCAGGTTTTGGTTCTTGTTACTTAAAGTTCTAATTTTCTCCCTGATACTGTTCAAGAAATCCTCGTGGATGAGTTCGATCAGAACTTCCAGAAAAGAGCCCGCCTGAGAAATTCCCGACCATTTTGCTCAAGTAAGCAGCGCTTCGATGGGGAGTAAATTCCCAATTCCGCTTTCAATTTTACGGCGATTCCTTTACCCTTGATCCGTTCTAGGAACGGGTTTTCTAGGCAAAAAATGTATAACAACAGCTTACGACGCAGTACGACCGCGCCTTCGCAAAATCAAAAAAAACAATAAAGCGTGGCAATTTAGGGACGTCAGGAAACGACCTGCCCCCCCCTTATCAGGCCCCAGGTGCTGCACATCGTGTCAGATGGTAGGTGTAGGCAGCTAAAAAGTGGGTGAGCAACAATGTGGGATCATATTAGAAGTTTGATGGCGGGCTGGAAAAACGCTTTTATCCCTTATTTGCAATGGATCGGCGAACTCAAGGACAAAAAGACGGTTCGGGCCGATCTCATCGCGGGCATAACTGTTGCCCTGGTGCTGGTTCCCCAATCCATGGCCTATGCACAACTGGCCGGTCTGCCGGTCTATTACGGTCTCTACGCCTCCTTCCTGCCGCCGATGATCGCCGCCCTGTTCGGTTCGTCGAGACAACTCGCCACCGGCCCGGTCGCCGTGGTCTCGCTGATGACCGCCGCCGCACTGGAACCCCTGGCCACTTCACCCGACACCTATTTAGCCTACGCCATGCTGCTGGCACTGATGGTTGGCATCTTCCAGATGTTTCTCGGTCTGTTCAAACTCGGTGTGCTGGTGGACTTTCTCTCCCATCCTGTGGTGGTCGGTTTTACCAATGCCGGCGCACTGATTATCGCCACCTCACAACTGGGCAAGGTCTTCGGCGTCTTTGCGGAACGGGCGGAGCACCACTATGAGACTGTCTGGAACACCCTGCTTGCCGCCGCCGAGGGGACCCACGCTCCGACCCTGCTGATGGCGCTGATCGCGTTTGGCATCATGTGGGGAGTCAAGCGCTTCTATCCGGCAATGCCCGGTGTATTGATCGCTGTGGTAGTGACCACGGTACTGGCCTGGACGACCGGTTTTGCCGATGCCGGCGGTAAAGTGGTAGGCACCATCCCGGACGGTCTGCCAAGCTTCTCCATACCGACCTTCGAGGTAACCACCATCTGGTCCCTGATTCCGGCCGCGATCACCATATCCCTGATCGGTTTCATGGAGGCGATCTCCATCGCCAAAGCGATGGCAGCCAGAACCCGACAGCGCCTCAATGCCAATCAGGAGCTGATTGGGCAAGGCTTGTCGAATGTCTTCTCAGGCATGTTTTCCGGCTACCCGGTATCGGGTTCCTTCTCCCGCTCTGCGGTCAACATCAATGCCGGTGCGATCACCGGATTCTCTTCCATCGTCACCGGTGTGGTGGTGATGATCACCCTGATCTTTTTGACCCCGCTGCTCTATCATCTGCCCCAGGCAACACTGGCCGCGGTGATCATCATGGCGGTCATCAATCTGATCAAGATCGACCCGATCATCCATGCCTGGAAAGCCGAGCCACACGATGCGGTGGTTTCGGTGGTCACCTTTGTGCTGACCCTGGCATTCGCCCCACATCTCGACAAAGGCATCATCGTCGGCGTACTGCTCTCTCTGGGACTGTTTCTGTGGCGCACCATGCGTCCACGTTTCGCTCAACTCTCCCGCTACAAGGACGGCACCATGCGGGATATCCGGGTGCGTAAGCTGCAGACCAGCTCGCAGATCTCGGTGGTACGCTTCGATGGCTCGCTCTATTTTGCCAGTGCCGGTTATTTCGAGACCAAAATGCTCGGCGTAGTGG
Organism: Candidatus Thiodiazotropha sp. AKAK2; assembly: GCF_058244685.1. Taxonomy (NCBI): domain Bacteria; kingdom Pseudomonadati; phylum Pseudomonadota; class Gammaproteobacteria; order Chromatiales; family Sedimenticolaceae; genus Candidatus Thiodiazotropha; species Candidatus Thiodiazotropha sp. AKAK2. Next base: position 135,387 of record NZ_JBSYOP010000038.1, read on the forward strand.
CCGCCAATCCGGATCTCAAATACATCATTCTGGATGGTGAGGGCATCAATCAGATCGATGCCACCGGCGAAGAGGTTCTGCACCATCTCTGGGAGCGACTGCAGGCTCAGGGAATCACCCTGGTGGTCGCCAGAATGAAAAAGCAGTTCATGGATACCATCCGTCGTACCGGTCTGAAAGACAAAATGGGTGATGAGATCTTCTACTCACGGATCGGTCTGGCGCTCAATTATGTCTGGGATCAGCTGGGCGACAGCTACGACCGGAATAGCTGCCCACTCAGGTCACCACTCGCCAGCAGCCGAGCTTGATACCGATGAGCAGGTTCTGCGAATGGCACTTATCTCGAGTGCCATTTTCGCTGGCAGGCTTCCATGCCTAGTCTGATCTACCTGATGCTGACACCCTTTGCCGGTGTCCTGGCAATGCTGTTTCTGCCCAGAGACGGGGTACGCCTGATCCGCTACACCGCCCTGTTTGCCTCTGCAGCGACCCTGCTGCTCGCCTGGTCCTACCTGGGGGCATTCGATCAAAACCAGGCCGGGTTGCAGTTTGTCCATCAGACCGAGTGGAATACCCGTCTCGGCACCACCTTCACACTTGGACTGGACGGCTTCTCCTACCCGATGGTGCTGCTTGCCACCCTATTGAGTTTGGTCGCTCTGCTCGCTTCCAGCGCCATCCGTCAAGGGGTCAAGGGGTACTACATGCTGGTGCTGCTGCTTGAATCAGCCATGCTGGGTGTATTCCTGGCCCAGGACTGGTCCCTTTTCTATGTCTTCTGGGAATTGACCCTGATTCCCCTGTTTTTCCTGATCGACCGATGGGGTGGCAGCAACCGCCACGGGGCAGCGCTCAATTTTGTCCTCTACACCATGGGTGGATCGGTATTCATGCTGATCAGCATCCTGGTGCTGTTCGATTCCGTGCCGGGTCACAGCTTCGCCATGGATGCGATGACCGAGACGAGCCGACTGCTACCCCAACAGACCCAGATATTGATCTTTCTCGGCCTGCTGATCGGTTTTGGGGTGAAAATGCCGATCTTTCCACTCCATGGCTGGTTGCCCCTGGCTCATGTGGAGGCACCCAGTCCGGTATCGATTCTGCTCTCAGGCATTCTGTTGAAGATGGGCTCCTATGGTCTGCTGCGGGCGGCGAGTATGCTGCCGGATGCGGTGATGGCACTGCAGGAGGTACTCGCCATACTCGCCTTCATCAGTCTGATCTACGGTGGCTTGCTCGCCTGGCGGCACAGCGATCTCAAAGCGATGATCGCTTACTCCTCGATCAGCCACATGGGTGTGGTGTTACTGGGCATTGCCGCCCTCAATCTGGCGGGTCTGCACGGTGCACTGATGCAGATGGTGGCACACGGCCTGGTAGCCGGTTCGCTGTTTCTGCTGATCGGATTACTCTATGAAAGAACCCACACCCGCAATGTGATGGACTACAGTTCCCTGGTGCGGGTAATGCCCAGATTTGCCTTCTTTACCACCCTGGCCTTTATCGCTGCAGTATCCCTGCCGGGTACGGCGGGCTTTATCGCGGAACTGAATACCCTGATCGGTGGATTCTCCCGTTGGGGCTGGGCGGCCGCTCTACTGACTCTTGGAGTGCTGCTCAGTGCCGCCTATGCGGTCCGCACCATCAATCAGTTGTTTACCGGGCCAGTTCGTCCGGGGATGCAGAATGTAGAGGATCTGCGCCCTTCGGAACTGATCGCGGCAGCTACTCTGGCAGCCTTTACCCTGCTGCTTGGTTTCCTGCCGGGGCCGGTATTGAGTCTGGTCAACGCCTCCGCATACCAGCTCGCTGAGCTGTTCAGGTTGTGAGGCCGGTTATGCAGCAAACTCATTCACCAAGCCAGGAGATCCGAGAACAGATCAGAGCGGCGATCGATCATCTTGCACACACTCTGCCCAGTCAGGCACCGATCCGGGATTTCGTGCATCACAATACACTGCACGGTTATCAGCATCTCCCCTTTCCTGAAGCCCTGGCAACGGCCCGCCGTCTGACCGGGGCCCGGGGTTATCTTCCGCTTGAGCGCTATCAGGCATTCCTCCGTCAGGGAAGGATTACCCGGGATGAACTTCGACACGGGATTGATGAGGAAACAGCGTTACAGCCCGAACTGCTGTTGGCGGAAACCGATCAATATCAACTGAAGCGCAGCGATGTCTACCTGGCGGCAATGATCATGCCCGCCACGATTGTCTCCGGCTGCCAGCTCAACTGGCAGATCGAGGAGAACGGTGCACTGCAAAAGCTCAATCCCGAACTGCCCGTCACAGCCCGCAGACAACTGCTGGCGGACGCGGAAACTGCAGGCCAGGGCACTGAGTCAGCGGCAGTTGAGCATCTCTGGCAAGCCTGCCTTGCAGTCCTCAACCTCTCCTACGATCCAACCCATCCGGAGGAGCTGTTCGACCTGGCTCCCGATCTGGCTGAAACCCTGCTCCATGATCTATTGGATGGCCGCGACAACCAGACCAGCTCACAAAGCAGCAGCCAATTGATGGAGCATTCAGCTCATCTGCGACTGGATGAGATGTTGGCGCAGCTTGGCCAGAGTAAGACCATGCGCGACCTGCTGCTTTCACTGACAGGTGAGGACCTGCTTGAAGCCATCAGACCCCAGCTGATCAGGGGACTGGGCAATTTTCTCGACCAGGGGGTATCGAGCTGGCAAGCGGAGTTTACCGAAGGTGGTTTCTACCACTTCTGGCGATCCCAGGCCGCTACCGACCCTGCCTGGCAGTTGGCCGGCATCGAAGGCTGGCAGCAGCACTTTGAACTGCTGGACAACGATCCCCTGGAGACCATCATCAGCGAACTGCATCGCATGGGGCTGGCACAGGAGCAGTGGACTGGCTATCTTGAACGGCTGGCACTCGAACTGCCTGGCTGGTCAGGCATGGTGCTCTGGCGGCATAACAATCCGAACTATGAATCCCTCGCCGCACCGGTGGAGATGCTCGACTACCTTGCGGTTCGCCTGGTCCTGGAACGGATCCATGCCCACAATCTCTGTGCCCAGCACTTCAATATCGAGTCGAGTCTCGACATGCTGCGCTGGTATTTCCGCCATCAGTTTGATGAGTTCACCGTCAGGGAGGCGCTGTTCAACAGCCGTCTGCCGGAATATCTCGCCAGTCGCGCACAACGGGCGCTGCACGCCCCTGAGCAGGGGGATGCCCCGGCCAATGCGAAACACTGGAACCACCTGGCACAACTGATCTGGACCTGGCGCCTGAGCAGTGGCCAGTCGCAAGGTCAGGATCGGCCAACCCTGTGCGACGGCGCCTGGCCCCTGTTCCAGCTTGCTCAGCACCTGGGCTGGTGTGGCAGCCAAGTGAGCCAACTCACTTTCGATCAGATCGGTGCGATATTCACCGCGCTGGATGAACTGGATGAGGACCGCCAGGGCTATATCTGGCTGAAAGCCTACGAAAAACACTATCGGGACAACATTCTCAAGGCCCTAGCACAGAATCATGGTCGCGGAGCCTGGACCGATCGTGATGGTGCGCCTGCTGCACAACTGATCTTCTGCATGGATGATCGTGAGGAGGGTATCCGGCGTCATCTGGAAGAGATCTACCCGGAAGTTGAGACCCTGGGTGCTGCCGCCCACTTCAATGTGCCCCACAATTGGCAGGGACTGGACGATACAACCGCGGCCCCGCTGGCGCCGGTAATCCCGGCACCGGTGATTCCGGTTCATCAGGTATGCGAACAGCCGGCTGCTGAGCTGGCCACCCTGGGTGCACAACACAGAAAACGTCACACGTTGCTCAATCAGGGCCACCAGAGACTTCTGCAGATGACCCGCCAGGGTATTGTTTTGCCCGGCCTGCTTTCAGCACTGGCTGCTCCGCTGACCCTGCCGGTGCTGATTGGCAAGGTCCTCGCACCCGGTCTGTTTGGCCGTTTGCAGCAACGACTTAAAAGCGGCTTTGAAAAGGATCTGCAGACCCGCATCGATTTCACAGCACCCAATGAGAGTCCGGAAGCAACACTGCAGGCGCCACGCCTGGGATTTACCGATATCGAGCAGGCCGACCGGGTGCAGACCCTGCTGAAGGCTACCGGCCTCACCAGTGGCTTCAGCCCGCTGGTGATGATCCTTGGACATGGCTCCAGAAATCAGAACAATCCACACACCTCCGCCTACAACTGCGGTGCCTGCTCCGGTCGTTTCAGTGGCCCCAATGCCCGACTGGTCGCAGCCATGGCCAACCGCACCGAGGTGCGTAAACTGCTGAGTGAACGGGGCATCGAAATCCCGGCTGGGAGCTGGTTCATCGGTGCAGAGCACGACACCTGCAGCGATCAGGTCATCTGCTATGACCTGGACCTGATACCCGACTCGCTGAAAGCGGCCGCCGACCAACTTGACCAGGCCCTGATACAGGCCAGTCAACGTCACGCCCGGGAGCGCTGCAGACGCTTCGCCTCCGCACCGCACAATCTGACCGACCAACAGGCGATGGATCATGTGGCAGGCCGTGCCAACGACTTCTCACAGGCCCGGCCTGAGCTGGGCCATGCCACCAACGCCTGCGCCTTCATCGGTCGGCGCAGTCTCAGCCGGGGTGCATTCTTCGACCGACGGGCGTTTCTGATCTCTTACGATGCCAGCACCGATCCGCAAGGAGAGGTGCTGGAGCGCCACCTGCTGATCAATGGTGCGGTGGGTGCCGGTATCAGCCTCGAGTACTACTTCTCCACGGTGGACAACGAAAACTATGGCAGCGGATCCAAGGTCACCCACAATGTGACCGGTTTTCTCGGGGTCATGGAGGGTGCCAGTTCGGATCTTCGAACCGGCCTGCCCCGCCAGATGATCGAGATCCATGAAGCGATGCGTCTGCTGGTGGTGGTTGAGGCCAGCACAGAGATCCTCACCACCATCTACCAACGTCAACCGCCATTGCAGCAACTGGTTGGCAACGACTGGGTACAGTTGGTGGCCATCGACCCACAGAGCGGCGAGTTGAAGCTGTTCAATCCCCGCCAGGGATGGATAGCCTGGCAGGCAGCGGATGAGCGACCCCTGACCAAGGTGGATAAATCGGAAGCCTGGTATCTGGGCTCATCAGGCGCACTGCCTACCGCATTGATCAAAACGCCGATGGAGGATACCGCTGATGATTGAGCAGAGTGTGTGGCTGGTCCCCTTCGTCTATTGGCTCGCAGCCGCCTTTATCGCACTTGGCTACATCCTCAACTTCAACAGAGGGGAAGCGGGTGAACAGCTGACCGCTCATATCGCACTATCGGCTGCTGCGATTGCATTTCTGTTGAGTCTGGCTCTGGCCATCATGGGCCTCTGGCAGGGCCCTCCCGGGCAGGTCATCCTGGGTGAGTGGTTCAGCAGTGGCAAGATCGAACTGTCGATCAGTTTCAGTCTGGATGTTATCGGCCTGTCACTGCTGCCGGTGATAACCCTGATCGCCTTGCTGACCCTCAGGTTCTCGGTCAACTACCTGCATCGGGAAGCAGGATTTCAGCGCGCCTTCTTACTGCTCAGCCTCTTTTCCGGCGCCATGTCGCTGATCGTTATTGCCGGCAATGCGGTGTTGGCTTTTGTCGGCTGGGAGATTGCCGGTGTCACATCCTATCTGTTGATCGGTTATGCGATCGAACGAACCACGGCCACCAGAAATGCGGTGCGGGTATTCGTCACCAACCGCATCGGCGATGCGGGGTTCATCCTCGGAATCGCCCTCTCCCTCTACTGGCTGGGAAGTGTGGAGTGGCCGGAGATCGCCCGCCATGGCAGTGAGCTGGACACCCTGGCTGCCGGCGTGGTGATTATGGGCTTTGTCATCGCTGCATTGGCCAAATCGGCTCAGATCCCATTCTCTCCATGGATTTCCAGGGCTCTGGAAGGACCGACACCGACCTCGGCCATCTTCTACGGTTCGTTGATGGTGCATGCGGGTGTGATCCTGATGATTCGCCTCGCCCCATTGCTACAGCAGGCACCGGCAATCATGGTGATCATTGCCCTGCTGGGTTTATTGACCGTGGCCTACGGCTGGCTCTCCGGACTGAGTCAGACCGACATCAAAAGTTCATTGATGTTCGCCACCACTACGCAACTGGGTTGGATGTTTTTCTGGTGCGGCATGGGCTGGTTCACCCTGGCAGCCTGGCATCTGGCGCTACACGCCATCTGGCGGGTTTTCCAGTTTCTCGCCTCCCCCGGCCTGGTCAATCAGATCGACAAGCCCACCCCAGCGGTGCCTGAGTGGCTGTCCCGCCAACGCTGGCTGCATCGGGCCTCACTGCAACGCTTCTGGCTCGATCCACTGGCCGATGTGCTACTGGTCAGACCGACCAACTCCCTGGCCAAGGATGTGCAGTATTTCGACGAACAGGTGGTGACCCGTCTGGTCGGCCTGCCGATCTACTCCCGCAGTGTCTCCTCGCTGAGCCAGTGGGAAGCAATCCAACAGCAGAAACCGGGCGGCCCGGTGGATGTCAATCAGGCCACCGGTGTGGCCGGTCGACTGATGGCCTGGCTGGCCAACCTGCTGTATTGGTTCGAGTCCCACCTGGTGTTACGGGAGGGCGGCGCCAGTCTGTGGGATTCGATGCATCGCATCGGCACACTGGTGGAACGGGTCGAGCAGTTGCTGACTGAGCCCCGTTATCTGATTCTGCTGGTCATGGCGACCTTTGCGGTGATTCTCTAGGAGGGCCTGATGACCATAGATACCATCCACTGGTCGACTCAAATCGGCTACCCCATACTCTCACTGCTGCAACTGCTGCCGCTGCTCTCTCTGTTTGCCATCTGGCTGCTGAAGCGCCATCCCCTGCTGGTGCCGGCTGCTATCGCCGCCGCCTCAATTGAACTGCTGCTGGGCATCGATCTCTGGCGCCACTACGACAGCAGTGTCAGCAGTATGCAGTTCAGTGAAACCGCACAGCTCTTCTCCGTCCTCAATTACCAGGCCGCCGTGGATGGTCTCTCGGTGGTATTTATCCTGCTGACCGGTCTGCTGACGTTGCTGTTGATACTCTATGGTAAGGTTCGCGAGCTCAAACCTTACAACCACCTCTTCATGGCCACCTTCGCGGTACAGGCCTGCCTGATGGGTATGTTCGTTACCCTCAACCTGCTGCTGTTTGTGCTGATCTCGGCAGTCCAGATCGGTATCGTGGGTTACATACTTTGGCGCTGGGGTAACTCCCCGGACAAAGGTATGGCGATGCGGCGGTTTTATCAGTTCATGACGATCAGCATTCTGTTGCTGTTGACCGGCACCCTGCTGCTTGGCTGGAACTACGCAGACAGTCACCAGGGGGTTTGGGCCTTCGATCTGATTCAACTGGCCAAAGCGCCAGTCTCCGAGACTTTCCGTTCAGTGGCATTCTTTCTGCTGTTCTACGGTCTGGCCATCCGTACCCCGCTGTTTCCGTTGCACGGTTGGTTGCCACTGGTTGCCGAGCACGGCAACGTAGCTGTTGGACCTACCCTGTTGCTCGGTTTGAAGATCGGCATCTATGGGCTGTTTCGATTCGTATTGCCGCTGCTGCCTACGGCCGTGATCGAGTGGCACAACTATGTGGTCACCTTTGCCCTGTGCGGCATATTCTACGCCGCCTTCCTGGCCATGATGCAGGATAACCTGCGGCGTCTGCTGGCCTATGCGGTGATCTCCCATACCGGAATCTTGATACTCGGGGTGTTCAGCCTGGAACATGCCGCTTTCATGGGCAGTGTGATTCTATCGCTCACCTTCGGTCTCGCACTGGCCGCCCTGGTCTTCACTACCGGCCTGCTCTATCGTCGCACCCATACCACCCTGCTACCCAACCTGGGGGGACTGTTCGACAATCTGCCGTTTCTCGGCATCACTTTTCTGATCGGTGGCCTGGCGATCATCGGCATGCCCGGCACCCCGGGATTCGATGCGGTACATCTAATTCTGGAATCGGCAATCCACAAGTTCGGTGCCCTGGTGACCATCGCATCCGCTCTGGGTAATGTGGCAGCCGCCGGCTTTCTGCTGTGGGCCTTCCAGCGGGCATTTCTGGCCCCCAGACCCGCTGGTGCGCAAGCCTATCAGAACATTGCAATCACCAAAGCGGAAGTGTTCGTGGTCAGCTCCCTGGTGGTCGTGCTGCTGAGTGCCGGCTTCTATATCGAACCCTGGCTGAAACTGATCGACCAGCCCCTGTCGGCACTGAGTGCCCTCTACACATCCCATTGAGAAGCTAATCACCATGGGCCGAATCGAAACACTCACCAACATGCCGCTGCTCTCAACCCTGCTGTTGTTGCCACTGCTCGGTATCGCCATGATCTGGCTGATTCCCCAGGTAAGAGCCAGGTTGATCAGCCTGGTCACACTGGGCCTGACCCTGATCCCGGCCCTCGCTGCGCTGATTCTGCTGGATAGTGCCAGCAGTGACTTCCAGATGGTGGAGACCTACCCCTGGATACCGGCGCTGGATGCCCATTTCAGATTCGGCATCGATGGCTTTTCCGCCCCTTTTCTGCCGCTGACGATCTTGCTGTTTATCGCCGTGACCCTGGCTTCATGGAAGCGGATCCAGAACATGCCGCGTATCTACTACAGTCTGCTGCTGATGTTCGCCACCGCCACTCTGGGGGTCTTTATCAGCATCGATACCCTGGCCTTTTTCCTGTTTTGGGAACTGACCCTGGCGCCACTCTATTTTCTGATCAGCTTATGGGGCATCGGCCCACATCGGCGTTACGCCGCCACCAAGTACACCCTGTTCATGCTGGCCGGTGGTATCCCCCTGTTGCTGGCTTTTACCGTACTGGCGATCAACCACGCTGAGATCATCGGGGCGACTCCCCCGGCGGGACTCTCATTCGACTATCTGACTCTGCTCGACACACCCCTGCCCCCAGGCATGGAGACCATCGTCTTTGTTTTCCTGCTGATCGGTTTTGCCATCAAAACCCCTCTGTTCCCTCTACACACCTGGCTACCGATCGTAGCCCTGGAGGGGCCGGTGCCGATTGCCGCACTGTTGGTCGGCTTGAAACTGGGCGCCTATGGACTAATCCGTTTTGCCATCCCCCTGGCGCCCACCGCTGCCCAGGAGTTGCACTGGTTGTTGGCCGGGCTTGGCGTGGTGGGCATCCTGTATGGTGCACTGGCCGCACTGAATCAGACCAATCTGCGTCGTATGCTCGCTTATTCATCGATGAGCCATGTCGGTCTGGTTGTGCTGGGTGTCGCCGCTTTCAATCAGCAGGGCCTGCAGGGTGCGATGTTCCAGCTCTACAACTTTGTGCTGATTGCCGGCGGCCTGTTTCTACTCACCGGTTATCTGCACCATCGCCTGGGCTCCACAGATCTGATCCATCTCGGAGGTGTGGCCCAATCCATGCCGCTGCTGGCTGCCTTCTTCATGTTTCTCGGTCTCGCCTCACTGGGGATACCCGGTACCAGTGGATTCCCGGCTGAGTTTCTGATCCTCATCAGCGCCCTGACTACCCATACTGGTGCCGGGTTGGCAGCGTTGTTCGGCATCATCATCGGAGCCGGCTATCTGCTCAACAGCTATCGACAAAGTTTTTACGGACCAATTACCGACAGTCAGGTTCGCACCGCTCAGGATCTGAAACCCAGAGAACTGTTGACCATGCTGGTGTTTTCCCTGCTGGTGCTGATGTTCGGTCTGTTTCCCGGAAAAGTACTGGATTTGACTCAGGCAACCGCAGCTGCATGGCTATCCAGGTTGCAGTGATCTTCTAATGTGACTTGAATGTATTGATCAGCATTTGTATGATCCGATCTCCCTCCCATCCAGCCGATTACCCCTCTCATTGATCAATAATAAATGGTAATGGTTAAGGAAGACTGGAGATCTTCTATCCACTCGTAAAATTCATCCATTTCATGTGGCATAGGCGTTGGTGGCTTATCGACTTATCCGGCGTATTTCTGTTTTAGCTTACCAACTCAGCCTCAACAAAACGGGTTCAGGCATAGTCAACACAGATGACCGTCAAAACCGATTCTACTTCTCCTTAGGTTTTGCATTGTTGATGATCCAACTGGTCACTTGGTACATTGACCTGTTGCATGCCCTTCTCAATCGCAGATTTAAATGGTTTGCTAGGGCCTGTTAACACTAATCCAATAGGCCCTAGATCGACTGCTATTTCGAACGGTAATTGATTGGTTGGAAAAAAAGCCTATTTTTGAGAGTTGTAATCACGAGAGGCTAATCGCAGAATAGCCTACAGTGTTTTCAGGTCAATAAATCCACAATCATTACAATTCGTGGTTTTATCCCCTGTAGGTTTGCCGAAGTAACATAATTGCGATTCTTCAACCTTTCCTCACGGATAGATGGGATTAAGAAAGCGACAATATGAAACCACCGAAGATCGGACATCTCTCCATAGGCTTTGGCGTGACCCTGCTGATCTCACTCGGCATTGTCGGTTATCTGTCGTTCACTGGTGATCAAATGGCCCGTCGCCATGCACCACAGATCGATGCGGCGATGGAAATCAAGCACAATGCCACCATGGCACACCTCTGGTTCGAGGAGATCATCTCCGGCGACCGCAATGAACTGATCGAGGATGTCTGGCACTATCTGGATGAGTCCGACTGGTATGCACGCGCCCTGCTTGAGGGGGGCAGCAATCAGGAAGGAACCTTCGTACCACTGCAATCGAAATCGATGCGTCAGCAGATTGAGTCAGTACGCAAAGCACTTGATCAATTCCGCCGTATTGCTGAAGAACGTTATAGCAACTACGCAGCCTCCCTGCCGGGTTCCGGCATCGATCAGAAATTTGACCAGGTGTTTGCCAGCTTTATCGACCAAGCGGACCAGGTCAAGACCCTGCTGCAAGCATCCATCAATGCTGAAATGAAAAGGTTCGAGCAAATCACCGTCATTCTGGTGGCTATGCTGCTCACCACAGGCATCATTGTTGCGGTAAGCCTTTTTCGTCTGGAAGGTCAAAGAACCCACAATCTTTTGACAATTGAGCAGCGAAACAAAGAGATCGAATCCCAGAACAACCGACTCGACTACCTTGCACACTTCGACAGTCTTTGCGGCCTACCCAACCGAACACTGTTCATTGACAGACTCGAAACCGCAATAACCCATGCGAAAAGAAAATCAAACTGCGTGGCAATGTTGTTCATCGATCTCGACCGCTTTAAGAGTGTCAACGATCGTCTGGGCCATGTTAACGGAGATCAACTTTTAACGTTCGCAGCCAAGCGCATCCAGCAGAGTCTGCGTGAAGACGATTCAGTGGCCCGTTTGGGGGGGGATGAGTTCACGGTGATTCTGGCGGACCTGGATGATCGGGATCACGCCACTGCAGCGGCGCAGTCGGTTGCAGACACCATCGCTCATGAGTTGGCGAAATCCTATAACATCAATGGCCATCAGGTGGAACTCTCGGCTAGTATCGGCATCGCCATCTATCCATACGATGCACTGGAAGCGGATGAACTGGTAATCAATGCCGACCATGCCATGTACGAGGCAAAAAAGAGTGCCCGGGGCAGTTTTCTCTTCTACTCCGATGAGATCAACAAGCGAGTGAAACGGACACTACAGATTGAACACGATCTGCGTACGGCAATCCGTGAACAACAGTTTACTGTCTACTTTCAACCACAATGGGATCTGCACAACGATACCATTTGCGGATTCGAAGCCCTGGTACGCTGGCAACATCCCACTGAAGGTTTAATGCTGCCTGGTGAATTTATCCAGATCGCTGAACACTCCGGACAGATTGCCGAGATTGATCTGATGATTTTGAAAATGGCCTGTCAACAACAGCAGCAGTGGATAAAACAGGGATTGAAACCAGGCAAAATGGCCGTCAACATCTCCGCCATGCTGTTCTCCCAAACCGATATTGCCAAAATAGTCTCCAGCAATATTACCGAGTATTGCCTTAGTGGCCATGAACTGGAAATTGAGTTAACCGAATCGGCAATGCTGCATGATATCAACCATACCAAAGAGGTGTTCAAGCAGCTGAGTCACATCGGCATACCATTAGCCATCGATGACTTTGGTACCGGCTACTCCTCGATGGCCTATTTGCATAACCTGCCGGCAAAAATCATCAAAATCGATCGGACTTTCATACGCAACATCGAGCGTAATAAAACCGGGCAAGCCATCGTTCAAAGTATGTTGGAGCTCGCCGAGAGTATGGGCATGGAAGCGATCGCTGAAGGCATTGAGACGAATCAGGAGCACAGCTTCGTCAGATCAACCAAATGCCGTATTGGGCAGGGTTATCTGCTGGGCAGACCGATGACAGCCGAGCAGGCCCACTCCCTGCTGATCTCCCAGCAGGAAGAGAATGTAACCCTGATGCCGCCCAGGGAACAATAATCCTATCCTCTCCTTTTCTTCCTGGGCAAGGGGATTGTTACGTTACCGACCGGAAGCAGAGGTATCCGAGAAACTTATTGGAAATACAGAGACAAAGCTGTGACTTCTAATCTCTCTTGCAGGAATTCAATTAGCCCTGCCTGAAGAATTTTATTCCTGATTTAAGCATTTCTTAATTGAGCCGATATGGACAAATATCGGGGATGCAATGACAGCAAAAATGATCTTTTCAATTTTCTGCTGGATTAGTCACCACTCAATGCAGTTCAAAGAAAATCCGAGCATCACCAGATAACAAATCAATCCACCAATCGGGAGTCAAAAATGAAACGTTTATTGGCTATTGCCTCTATTGCGGTACTTTCCAGTATTTTAGCCATTACTAATTCTGCATACGCCGATGATTACAAAATCGGTGTACTGGCAAAAAGAGGCGTTGCTAAAGCCATGAAGAAATGGGGTGACACTGCAGAATACATGACTGAAAAAATTGCCGGTGACAAGTTCACGATTGTGCCCCTGGATTTTGATGAAGTTTTTCCTGCTATTGAAAATAAAGAAGTGGATTTCTTTCTGGTGAACTCCTCCATGTTTGTTACCGCGCAAGTTAAATATGGAGCCAAAGCTGTAGCTACAATGGTTAATTCCCGTCAAGGAGAGGCGTTGAAATCCTTTGGCGGTGTCATACTCACCTATATAGATCGAGATGACATCAACAGTGCCGCTGATATCAAAGGCAAAAATTTCATGGCGGTAAAAGAGAGCTCTTTTGGTGGTTGGCAGATGGCATACAAAGAGTTGCTTGATCAGGGCGTGGATCCAACAAAAGATTTCGCCAGTCTGCAGTTTGGCGGAAAACACGACAATGTGGTGTTTGCCGTGCAAAATGGTGAAGTGGATGCCGGCACTGTTCGCACTGATACACTGGAACGTATGGCTTCCGCTGGTGATATCGATCTTTCTGAATTTAAGATCATCTCATCAAAAACACACTCAGGCTTCCCTTTTGTTGTCAGCACTGCACTCTACCCGGAGTGGCCATTCGCAAAAATTTCGGATACTCCGGACGATGTAGCCAGCCGGGCTGCCAATGCGTTAATTGCTCTGAAAAGTGATGCCAAGGCCGCACAGAGTGCCAAAATCGTAGGTTGGACTGCACCGCTTGACTATACGGAAGTGGAAGATCTGCAAAAGCTGCTTAAAGTGGGTGCATATCAATAGCTTTGACTACTGATCCCTGTCGCAAATATGCCCCTGTTGACGCTCTGTGTCACAGGGGTGGGTAACGAGTGAAATCAAATGAAGACGACGACCATAATGCAATACGCCAAAGGAAAACTCTTTCAGCTCATGATCGGAGCAATCATTACCGGTGTGCTGCTACTCTCAGCTGTCTCTCTTTATCTGACTGTTCACGGATTTGATTCACTTAACAGGGAGGTAGGAAACAGTCTGCAAGTCGGACAAGATGAGATCAGCAAAACACTGGACCAGAACCTGGAACAGGTCTCCGCATCGGTAGCGGAAACCGGTAATCAGACCAGCAAACTACTCGCCGACCATTTAACCAAGAGCATGCAAGGTGAACTTGAGACCACCAAAACAGTAATGAATGCTTCACTGATTGAGACTGCCGAGGCGATAGCTGACATGCTAGCAGCTGTATCCGCAGAGGCTATCCTCGGTAAGAAGTATTCTACCTTGGTTGACTATGTGAAAGTAGCCAACAAGAATCCGCGGGTCATCTATGCACTCTATATCCGGGCAGATGGAAAACGCCCGTTGACACGATATGTAAATCGAAAAAACCCCCTAGTAAAAGGGCTGATAGGCAAAGGTGAAGGCCGCACTCCGATGGACAAACTGTTATCTGCTTCGGCTGCAGATAGCAATATTCAGGAGATCATCCGCCCAGTTATTTTTGAAGGTAAAAAGCTGGCAACTGTCCAACTCGGCGTGACAGTTGAAGGCGTGAATCAGCGCATGGACGAAATGCAAACCAGGTTTCAAAAGCTGATTGACGACAGTGGCGCCAAAGTAACAAGCGCAATGAACAGTGTTGCTGAATCAATCACCAAGCAGCTACAAACCAACTTTGCGTTAGTCAATGATCAGAGTGCAAGATCGAACATGGAAGCCAAACAGACCATTGAATCAAGTGCGACGAATTTGATTTGGACGCAAATCGGTACCATGACAGTAATCGGCATCTTGATATTGACAGCTCTATGTGTCTTTTTTGTCATTCGCATAATACATCCTATTAATGATTTGAAAACGACCATGCAGGATATTGCCGAAGGTGAAGGTGACCTGACTCAACGTCTGCCAGAAAAAGGTAGCGATGAAATCAACCAGGTAGCAAGCGCCTTCAATCTGTTCGTTAGCAAGATTCAAAATACCTTGATCCAGACCTGCGATTCGATGAATGAGTTGAATAGTGCCACTGCAACCCTATCGGGCCTTGCTCAGCAAAACAGCGAAAGTGTCAACATGCAGCGTCTTGAGACACAACAGGTTGCTACAGCTATCACAGAGATGGCAGCAACAGTGGAGGAGATTGCACACAGCGCAGACTCCGCCGCATCGGCCGCAAGGGAGGCAAACAATGAAGCGACCGAAGGCAAGGATGCGATGAACGATACGGTGAATGCAATCGATTCAATGGCTGCTGAAGTGACCCATGCCGCCGATGTGATTAATCGATTGGAAGCTGACAGCGAGTCAATCGGATCGGTCCTTGATGTGATCCGTGGTATCGCCGATCAAACGAACCTCTTGGCATTGAATGCGGCGATCGAAGCTGCAAGGGCCGGTGAGCAGGGACGAGGGTTTGCCGTTGTTGCTGACGAGGTCCGCACACTGGCCAAACGCACCCAAGATTCGACCAGTGAGATTCATGGCATCATCGAGAATCTGCAAAGTGGAACACGGAATGCGGCACAAGTTATGAGTGGTGGACTTACCGCTGCAAAGCAGACCGTAGAGACTGCCGGTCGCGCTGGTAATGCTCTGAATAACATCGTTCAGTCAGTAACCACTATCCTGGACATGAACACCCAGATTGCAACGGCATCGGAACAACACACCACGGTAACCCATGAGATCGATCGTAGTGTTGTGCGAATATCCGAGGTATCTGAAACCGCAGCGGAAGGCAGCAGCAAAACAGCGGATAAGAGTCAGGAACTATCTAACCTTGGAGCAAAATTGAAAGCCCTTGTGACTCAATTCAAGCTTTGATTGCCAGCTGTTCAATCAGGGTCTGTGCAGACGAATCCCAGCAAGCAAGGGTAATTGGATTCGCGCTCATAGGCCCTGAAGCTCTTTAAGGGAAAGCTGAGAGCCACACGCTCAATTTTCAATCCCAGCTTACCCCAAAACGATCAATGCTCTTCATTCAGTATCTCGAGTGCCCGTGACTGCCAATTCAACACAGCAGATTTCACATGCATCTTCTCAGCCAATTGCGGATTGCTCTGGCGAATCTCCTTGGCAGCGAATTCACACAGAAAATTGGATTTCATCTTGGCCCTGGCCTGATCCACACCCACATCCTGAAAAGGTACCGAGGCAAACAGCAGAAACCCATCATCCGGTATCCGGCCAGCCTGCATGTTACTCTCGATGATACCGGCTGCTTTATGAATCGGATCGGCCAGACTGGGGCTGTAAGGACCGATGATCAGAGCAATATTCGGCATGTGCAGAAAGTCGAACCCACGGCCGATGCAGATCATCCACTCCCGGTGCACGATGTCGAGTTCACGCTCCTTCTGCCTGGCCGCTTCGATATGATCGAGATTGCCCGCAATCAGCGGCAGCAGATCATCCCGCATCTGCTGTGACATATCCGGGTACAGGGCTTCCAGCCGTGGTCTCAGGGTATCCCTTTCAAATGACTTGATCTCAGCCATATTGAGCAGTTCCCCATTGCTGCCATGCAGAATCAGGGCGTCCTCGTCGGTCTCGAAACCGCAGACGATGGGATAGACCGTCTGGTGTCCTCCGCCAAATACCGCTTCTACCTGACGTTTGATCTCGTAGGTATGGGCTTTTGCCGCCTCTGTATCGTAATTGAATCCGGCGCACCCCCTTTGCGGATCACCTTTGGAAAAGTGGTAGGTGATCAGAATCATGGTGTGACGGCCTTCAGAAATGATGTTCTGTACATAGCTGGCCAACACTTCACCCAGATGGGGCCAGCCCAGATCGAACATGCCACCAAGGTTGCGGAAAGGCTGAATAATACCTTTCGGAGTATTGGTGGCAATCGGGATATTAATACGCCCATCCATACATTTCAGTACCGCAATCGCTGTTGGGTGCTCTGCCAGATAGCGGGTTCGGGCCAACCAGTTTTCCGGGTTGCTGTAGTCACAGGAGTGGTTGTTGGCGTGGTTGAACAACCAGTCAATACGTTCTTGAATCGGTTTATTATGGATATCCATGGTCACCTTCCTGCCGGAATATTATTCTTAGCCGACGAGCCTGCAACTCACTTTTCAGTGGTTTTAAGCATGCCTTTGATTCAGGCTTGGCTCACCGGGTTAACAGAACGTTGCACCAACTGTTGCAGCCTGTCAAATATCTCTCAATCGAGAGGATAAACGTCCACAATTGGCAGCGTCGTTGATTATGCCGATTGGCCGTTTGCGGTGTAATCTGCCAGGCCATCAAGCGGTTGTAGCAGGGAGAACCAGTCCGTATAGTGAGTCGGATAGGCTTTATCAGTCAATTCCGGCCGGATTTCCACAAATTTCCCATCGAATCAATCTGCCCCTGGGATGCGAAACCGTGAGAAAATGGGGCCGTTCCTAATGAGCAACGAGATATCGACATGAATGAACAAGATTTGATGCAGCGCATTAAAGAGATCTATCCGGATGCGGAAATCAGCGTTGCCGGGGAGAGTTGCAGCTTTGAGGTCAATGTCACCACACCTGCGTTTGCCGAGATGAAAAGCCTGCAGCGACAACGCTCCATATTAACCCTTTTCAATCAGGAAATTGCCTCCGGTGAACTGCATGCGCTTACTATCCGGGCCAAAACTCCCGATGAAGTGGCCGCCTCATAGAAAGCAAGTGAGTCCTGCGAGAGGTATGGGGCGACTCCGGCTGGTAACAACACCAGTCAAGTGAGCACCACCCAAACCAGAGTGAAAGACAGTCGCCCCCCCCTATGATTGCGAACCACTCGAATTCAACCCTGGAGCTGGTACGCGCCTATCACGAGCGGACCAAGCACCACTTCGACCGATACGCTGCCGGCCCGGAATATCTCGACTGGGAGCAGCAACCCAATCCATTCAGACTGTTTGAAGCTGCCCCTCAGATCAAACTTCCCCTGGACTTTGACGAGCTGCCCGAACCGGGTCTGGCTAGCCTCAGCACCCTGCAATCCCAGCTTGCCTTAAAGGATTGGGGATTAACTGAGATCTCCAGCCTGCTGCGTTTCAGCATGGGTCTGGCCGCCTGGAAGGTCTATGGACCTGATCGCTGGTCACTGCGCTGCAACCCCTCCAGCGGCAATCTGCATCCGACAGAAACCTATTTGCTGGTCAGTGGCTTGAAGTCGCTAAAGAATGGGGTTTATCACTATGCCCCCTATCCCCACGCCCTGGAGTTGCGTGCGGAAACCGGATCAGCTTCACAAAGCCAGCCGCAGATCCTGCTGGCCTTCAGCAGCATTGCCTGGCGTGAAGCCTGGAAATATGGTGAGCGTGCCTACCGCTATGTGCAGCTCGACATCGGTCATGCGATCGGTGCCCTCGCCTACTCTGCCGCAGCACTTGGATATTACCTGCGACGTCTACCGGTCAGCCGTCAGGAGCTGGCAAAACTACTGGGATTCAACAGACAGGAGGATTTCAAGGATGCCGAGGTTGAATACCCGGATCTGATATTTCGCCTCCAGGAGCAGCCGGATCAGACAGCGGACTTGAGCGGTGCTGAGAAGACCCAACTCCCCACAACCAGTCAGTGGCATGGCACTGCCAATCGGCTCAGCCAACAGCCAAGCCACCATTGGCCACTGATCGATGAGTTGGAACAACCCCTCATGGAGTGCCCACCCTGCCGGCAATCGCCTTTGGCAGAAACGATCCCGGCACCCGCCAAGGCACCGGACCGGCCGATCCGCCAGATCATTCTGCAGCGGCGAAGTGCACAGGCCTTCAACGGTAAATCGAGCCTGCCACTGAGCCACTTCTATCGGATCCTCGACCACTGCCTGCCCCGGGCCAACGAACAGCCTTGGAAAAGCTGGCCCTACCAGCCCCGAATACATCTGCTGCTGTTTGTCCACCGGGTGGAGGAGCTGTCACCCGGCCTCTATCTGTTGCCCCGCTCGCCGCAGGCGCTTCCCGGGCTGAAACAGAGCCTGGATAAGGATTTCAGCTGGCAGCCGATTGAGAGCTGTCCTGCCCATATTCTGCTCCATCAACTGGTCAGCACTGAGGTAAAAAAAGCTGCGCGAGCCCTCAGTTGCCATCAGGATATTGCTGCCAGCAGCTTTTTCAGCCTCGGCATGCTGGCGGAGTTCGACACCGCATTGCAGGCTTTCGGGCCATTAGCCTATCCGGAGCTTTTCTGGGAGGCCGGGCTGATCGGACAAGTACTCTATCTGCAAGCGGAGGCCCATGCTGTCAGAGGCACGGGCATCGGCTGTTTTTTCGATGATGCGGTTCACCAGATTGCGGGAGTGACAGATAGTGGATTGCAAAGCCTCTATCACTTCACTGTTGGCGAAGCAAAACCCGACAACAGGCTGCAGACACTCCCCGCCTACCACCATTTAGGCAGATAACCACTACGCCACCCAAGAAATCAGAAACCCAGGAGTCAAAATGTTTATTGTTGCCAACCGAGTTCCGGTCGCTGAGGCCTACCAGGAGATGTTCGAAGCCCGCTTTCAGGCCCGCAGCGGTCAGATTGACAAACAACCCGGTTTCGTACGGATGCAAGTCTTGAAACCAAGCAATCCGGATACACCCTATATCGTGTTGACCAGCTGGCAGGACAGAGCCGCCTTCGAGAACTGGGTTGGTAGCGATGACTTTCGACAGGCCCACGCCAATCCGATGCCGAAAGAGGCCTTCACAGGGGAAGGCGCCATTGAAATGCATGAAGTGATCATTGAGGCTGAATCTGCCAAAGCCTAGGGGCCTGTTCGCACGAATCCAGCGCAGCGCAATAAAAAGGATTGATAAATACATCGCTTTTAGCTTTAGAATTGACTATGCCACAAGAACGGAACTAACTATACTTATCCGGGCATCTAATAAATTAATGGGAGGATCCAACTGAAATGAAACCCGCTGTAAAAGTCACCATAACCGGCGCTGCCGGACATATCGGATACGCGCTGGCATTTCGCATCGCTTCAGGCGCCATGTTCGGTCAGGACCAACCAGTCATTCTTCGTCTGCTTGAGATCCCCCAAGCCATCTCCTCACTCAACGGTGTTGGTATGGAGTTAGAGGATTGTGCCTTTCCCCTGTTGCACGATATCGTCCTCACCGATGACCCAAGTATTGGTTTTCGAGGTACCGATTACGCCATCCTGATTGGCGCAAAACCCCGTAGCAAGGGCATGGAGCGTAAAGACCTGATTACTGAAAATGCGAAGATATTCTCCAATCAGGGCCGGTCAATCAACGATCATGCCTCCGCGGATGTACGGGTGTTGGTGGTGGGTAATCCGGCCAATACCAACGCATTGATCGCAGCGGCCAATGCACCGGATCTTAAACCCAGTCAGTTTACCGCGATGACCCGTCTGGACCACAACCGGGCCCTGGGACAGCTGGCCAACAGGAGTAATGCGCTGGTGGCCGATATCACCAGAATGACCATTTGGGGCAACCACTCCATGACCCAGTATCCCCATATCGATAACTGTCAGATCAACGGCCAGCCGGTATTCGATCTGGTCAGTCAGGATTGGGCGATCGACCACTTCATTCCCCGGATTCAGCGACGCGGGGCAGAAATCATCGAGGCACGCGGCCTCTCGTCTGCTGCCTCCGCAGCCGACGCGGTCGTTGACCATGTGCACGATTGGGCACTGGGTACAAGGGATGGTGACTGGGTCAGTATGGCGGTCCACTCCGATGGCAGTTACGGGATTGATGAGGGCGTCGTATTCTCGTTTCCAGTGAAATGCAAGAATGGTGACTATGAGATAGTCCAGGACCTGGAACTGGATGATTTCAGTAACGCGCGTCTGAAAGCCTCGGAAAAAGAGCTGCTTGAAGAGCGTAAAATCATCGAGGACCTGCTGCCAAGTCGCTGATACTGTCACCCTCACCAACCCGGCGAGGAAATCGCATCGAGGATGTGACAAGGTCACATCCTCGAACTCTCAGGCTGCTACTCGGTCTATTGATTTTTGGATAGCCTTTTCCTGAACCCTCAGGTTCACGATAATGTGTAACGGACTCAAACCAGAAGCACCATGAGTAAAGCAAGCCAGAACAAGTTGTCCTCAGCGACCCACAGCGAAACCAAACCACCGATCACTCGGTTAAGTGCCACAGTCAGGCCGGGCGGCAGCCTGGAAGTACTCTCTCACCTTGAAGTCAGCGACCTGCTGGATACCAGTGCACGGGGTCTGTATGGACTGTTTCGCCGCTGCGCACTGGCGGTACTCAATTGCGGCAGTGAAACCGATAATGCGAAGGATATCTTCGACAGCTACCGGGACTTCGGCATCCATCTGATGCAGAGTAACCGGGGACTCCAGTTACGCCTGGAGAATGCCCCAGGCAGCGCGTTTGTGGATGGCAGGATGATCCGTGGTATCCAGGAACATCTGTTTGCCGTATTGAGGGACATCATCTACGTCCACAATGAGATTCAGAACAATCCTGCTTACGATCTGGACAACCCGGTACATATCACCTCGGCAGTATTCCATATCCTGCGTAATGCCAGAGTTTTACACACCGGCATGGATCCCAATCTGATCGTCTGCTGGGGTGGACACTCGATCGGCAGATCCGAATACGACTACTCCAAAGAGGTAGGCTACCAACTCGGCCTGAGAGGCTTGAATATCTGCACAGGATGCGGCCCCGGGGCGATGAAAGGCCCGATGAAAGGGGCGGCACTGGGCCATGCCAAGCAACGTATCGGCAATGGACGCTATCTGGGCATCACCGAACCCGGCATCATTGCTTCGGAACCGCCGAACCCCATCGTTAACGATCTGGTGATCATGCCGGATATCGAAAAGCGCCTGGAAGCTTTCGTCCGCACCGGTCATGGGGTGGTGATCTTTCCCGGTGGTGCGGGAACCATGGAAGAACTGCTCTACCTGCTCGGCATCCTGATGCACCACGACAACCGGGAGCACGCCTTTCCGTTGATCCTGACCGGGCCTGCCGAGTGTGCGGACTATTTCGATGAAATCGACCGCTTCATCGGTATTGCACTGGGCGATCAAGCCCGCCAATACTATCAGGTCATCATCGATGATTCGCAAGCCGTGGCAAAAGCCATGGCTGAGGACATGGAACGGGTAAGAAGTTACCGCTATGACGGCAATGACGCCTTCTATTTCAATTGGCAACTGCATATCGAGACCGACCTGCAACACCCCTTCATCCCAACCCATGAGGCGATGGCGCAATTGCAGCTCAACCGACAACAGCAAGCCCATCTGGCCGCCGCCAACCTGCGCAAAGCCTTTTCAGGCATTGTCGCCGGCAATGTCAAAGAGGATGGCATCCGTGCCGTGGAGCAGCATGGGCCGTTCAAGCTGCATGGGGAACAGCAGGTGGTGGATGCCATGGACCGGCTACTGATTGCCTTTGCCGAACAGAATAGAATGAAACTACAAGGGGACTACTCACCCTGCTATCATCTTGCCCTGGAGTGAAGGAAAGCTTCTGAGCACTATCCTATGATGAGAAAACCAACTGTACTGCTGTTTCTGCTCTCGCTGCTGTTCGTCGGCCTACAAGCTAATGCCAAACCCCATGAGCGGGAGTGGTATGAGCAGGAGAGGGTCTTCGGTGGCCAGGTCTACCTGAGGACCGCCGGAAATCCCAACAAGCCGGCCGTTGTGATGGTTCACGGTCTTGGGGATGAGGCCTCCACCTGCTGGGAGGATATTCTGCAACGGCTGAAAAAGGACTATTTCATCTTCACCTTCGATCTGCCGGGATTCGGCCGCTCGACCAAGCAGAACGCCCTCTACTCACCGGTCAACTACGCCCGGCTGATCCATCAGCTGACCGACAAACATGTCGGCAAGCCATTTCACCTGGTTGGTCACTCGATGGGCGGCGCAATCAGTCTGCAGTTCACCCACAGCTACCCGGCAGCGGTGAAAACCCTGACCTTGATCGATGCGGCTGGCATCCTCCACCGCCAAGCCTACACCAAGTATCTGGCTCCGCTGGGCGTCGACAGGGTGCTCAACCAGTACAATGTTTTCAACGAACGCAAGGTCACTGATCTGGCGGGTGCCCTGATGAGCGCCCTGGAGAAACGCTACCCGGTGAATATGGACCTGCTGATCAATCTGGAACCATTCCGCAACAAGGTACTGCGTGGCGACCCCTCAGCCATTGCCGGACTGGCGCTGGTGCAAAATGATTTCAGCCGAATTCCGGAGACCATTCACCAACCGACCCTGATCGTCTGGGGAGATCAGGATAAGATCGCTCCCATACGAACTGGCTATGTACTCGAATCGCTGATGCCCAACGCCCGATTGGAGCTGATTCCAAACGGCGGCCATGTGGCCTTTATCGATCAGCCTGAACTGTTCCACGATATGCTCAGGCCCCATCTCAGCCAAAGCTACAAGACAAAAGCTAAATCAAACGCCGAACCGGCCAGCCAGCCTTTCCGCCAGACGGTACAGTGCAACAGTGAATCGGGCCATGTGATCAGCGGACGCATTGGCAGCCTGCTGATACAGAGCTGTGAAGATGTGGTAGTCCACGATGCAGAAATCAACAACATCGTCATTGTCGATTCCAATGTCAGCCTACGCAAAACACGAGTGATTGCCATGGGCACCGCCCTGAAGACACGCAATTCAAACGTCTATATCACCGGAGGTCACCTCGAAGGCGAAGTGGCAATCGAGGCCAACAACAGTCGACTCGACATTGCCGGCACACAACTGGTGGGACACCAGGCCGCAGTCAAGGCACCGGAGGACTCGACCCTGATCTTTTCGCTGGGACGCATCGACAGTCCGCTTTACGAGGACCTGGTGATCCATGGTATGAAAGTGGTCGCCCCGGGTTCCTATCTATAGAGCTTGTAAGCTCCAACGGATTGGCATTGATCATTACAACAATCCAGCATGCAGTGTTTTATTCATAGAAAGGAATTCATGTGAATAACATCATCACTTTTTTTCTTACCCTCCTCCTGACTCTGGTTAACCTGTCCAATGCAGCCGCGGATGAAATTGATACAAACAGAGTTGACAGAACAGAGGAGTCCTCATCCTTTTTGCCAAAGTATGGTAACTGGTGCGGTTTGAACCATCCGAGTGATCCACTCACTGCCCCACCGCCCATCGATACATTGGATTCAATCTGCAGAGAGCACGACTACTGTTATCTGGCAAATGGACATATGAATTGTGACTGTGACAGTGCATTTATCCAGGCGATCAAGGCAAACCGGCCAAGATTTTCTGCTTCGGAAAAACTGGTTGCACATACGCTTAGAGTCTATTTCAGAGGGTCACCTTGTTATGGTGATCAGAAGGATAAGATCGCACCGACAAGAGTTCTCACAGGTATTGTCAAACAGACGGATGCAAGCACCAGACATATGTTACAAAAGATCAATGCACTGTCTGATTGAAAGACTCCGTTTACTCCGATTAAACACTGGTGTCTCTGTATAGGAAGGGAGTCTGATGAATTCAGCATTTCTTGCAATCCCAATCCTCATATCCGGCTGCTCAGAGTCAGTCGATGTTGAGTACTTTAGCTACCAGGATTGCCGTAAAAAAATGACAGCAGAGTATATCGATCAGGGAGTCGATCCAGTTGCTGCAAATATGAAATCCAAAGCCTATTGCAAAGAACAACAGGCAGACAGACGGTAACCCGACAGCCACAAAGCAACCGATGCTTCTGATCAGATCTCTGCAGAGCAACCTTCCACCCGGCACAGGATATCTGTCCCGGGTTTCAACAGTCCCATCCAGGATTGATTTGTACAAAAGTTAGACAAATACGATTCACTCTGTAATTTAGCCTTAATATATATTTGTTTTTTGATATATATCATTTATAGTATATGCACCATGAAGAACATGAACACTGAATCTGTCATTAGCGCGTTATCCAACGCCACAAGGATGCGCTCTGTTCTTCTGCTGCTTGAACAGGATGAACTTTGTGTTTGCGAATTGAATGATGTGATTGGTGGAGCGCAACCCAACATTTCCAGAAACCTGGGGCTGTTGCGCGACTCAGGACTGGTCATTGATCGACGAGAGGGACAGTGGATCTACTATCGCATCAATTCTGAACTACCTGAGTGGGTAAGCGGAATCCTGCAGGCCGCTAAAACGGGTGCCATTGGTCATGAACCCTATAAATCCGATCTGATCAAGCTGAAGGAAGTAGCCAATGGCACAGAATCGAAATGCCGCACCTGAACTAGGGCCTAAAGGATCCTGCCGGTGTTGAAGGTAGTGAGATTGAGAAGAAAGCAGCCTTTGTCAAAGCCTTCAATGAACTGCAAAACAGGATTTCAATCTTTGTAAACCTGCCAATAGCCTCACTGGACAAACTAAAGCTTCAGGAACAACTTGATCTGATTGGCAATAGCACACCTAAAACATCCAAAGACACTGCAGCGTGACATCCGTTAAGTACAAATGAACCGAGAACAGAAATGACAGCCCAATGTGAAGTTACCGCCAAACGTGTGACAGGCAGTGAGATGGGGATTTTTGAGCGTTACCTGACTGTCTGGGTAGGGCTGTGCATCGTCGCCGGCATCATACTTGGAAACTATTTTCCCGAGCAGTTTCAGATGATTGGAAAAATGGAGTTTTCCCACGTCAATATTCCGGTTGCGATATTGATCTGGTTGATGATCATACCGATGCTGATCAAAGTGGATTTCACCTCACTGCACCATGTCAGAGAGCACTGGAAAGGTATCGGTGTAACACTTTTTATCAATTGGGCGGTGAAACCATTTTCCATGGCCTTGCTTGGCTGGGTTTTCATTCATAACCTGTTTGCAGCCTATCTGCCGGCTGACCAGCTCGACAGTTATATCGCCGGCCTGATTCTGTTGGCGGCAGCACCTTGTACGGCTATGGTTTTTGTCTGGAGTCGACTATCCGGAGGCGATGCAAATTTCACCCTGAGTCAGGTTGCTCTGAATGACACCATTATGATTTTTGCCTTTGCACCCGTAGTCGGCCTATTACTGGGTCTATCCGCGATCACCGTTCCCTGGGACACATTGCTACTCTCGGTAGTGCTTTATATCGTTCTACCTGTTGCTTTGGGGCAGGTCTGGAGAAAGCGGTTACTCGCTTCCGGCGGTGAGAGTCTGCTCCAGAGAAGACTTGATTCCCTGCATATACCATCATTGACTGCCCTGCTGGCAACTCTGGTTCTGCTTTTCGGTTTTCAGGGAGAACAGATACTCTCTCAACCATTGATCATAGTTCTACTGGCTATCCCGATCTTGATTCAGGTCTATTTCAACTCAGGATTAGCCTATTTGCTCAATAAAAAGCTTGGTGTTGCCCATTGTGTTGCTGCACCTTCCGCCCTGATCGGGGCAAGTAACTTTTTTGAGTTGGCAGTTGCCACTGCGATTGTTCTTTTCGGCTTTGATTCAGGCGCCGCGCTTGCAACGGTGGTAGGTGTTTTAGTTGAGGTTCCCGTGATGCTTTCAGTCGTAAGAATCGTCAACAGCACTAGAGGCTGGTATGAGGCCTGATGGCCCCGACTAAAACTTAATAAAGGTAGTCCCTGTTGAGCCTGCCTGCAGACTCGGCTATAAAAACCGGTCTGCAGGCAGGCCCACTGGGGTTGCAAGTGAACCAGTCGTCGACCGGATCAGACCCTGTCCAACGACAATTCAAAACTCTCCGATCATCGCATCCATTGACGGATCGATCATCCACAATGCGATATCCTTACCAAGCGCTTTTACACAACGATCCAGAATTTTACAGGTACCTTTGTAGGCACCGAAGAAACCGCCACCGGATGTACGGCGTCCGTTAAAACTGCCGATTTTTTTGCCGTTCTCAAACAGTTCACCTTTAACAGCAACAAACTTTGCGCCGCTCCAGGCCCCGCCGCCGGCACCAACCACATTGCTGAACTCAACATTCAGCACCCTGCCCTTGGCTTTTTTGCTGACCGCACCATCTTTCAGATTGACGGCAATATCAGTTTCAGCGGCGAAGGTTCTAATATAAGCGGGTAGTTTGGTATCCAGGGTACACTCTGCCTTAACCTTCTCGGGCACATTGGAGTTCTTACCATAGTTGATCCGCTTGGTAACACTCACAGCAGGCCCACCAGAGGCAGTGATCACCTCTGTCTGCTGTTTTGTGCTTGAGACCGGTTTTGTACCACCTGTGGTACCACCACAGCCACTCATCGCAATAATCAACATAATTCCAATAGATACAACTTGATACATTCGATTCATCCTATTCTTCCTGTTATTAACGTACATACGAAGCTCCAAGTGTAAACTAGGAAACTCCTGCTTGCAGAGTCACATCGATGACGAAGCTATCAATCCTCAGGCTTTGCGGAGTTTTTAGCGAAAATTTGCAGTGATTGGTGTCCATTCGTCTTTACACCATCTGCAACAGCAGATCTGAATCACCTGAATTTATTTCGCACAGTCATGGGCACTCACCAGTTTGACAAAAAGTGAGCTAAACCATCAGCGAGATGAATTGTGAATCGATCAGGGATTGACTAACCCTGATTTTCGATATCAATCCCCATATTCGATGCCCGTTTCTTCCATAACCGCCTGGCGAGTTTGCGCATATCCTCGATCTTGTCACCTTCATCAACGATCTCTATGCCAAGTAGAGTCTCGACAATATCCTCCAAGGTGAGAATACCTTCCATACTGCCATATTCATCCACCACCAGCATGATATGGCTGCGCTTCTCCATGAAGGTTTCGAAGCTTGCCTGAAGGGAACTGCTGTTGGGTACGGCAGTGATCTCTCTTCGATAGACGGTTAACGGGTTGTCAGAATTGCCACGGGCATGGGAAAGCAGCAGGTCGCTGCGCAGCACGAACCCGGTAACATGGTCACGGTTATCCTTGTAGACCGGAATCCGCGAGAAGCGGCTGCTGTTGTGCTGCTCAAGATAGTCACTGACCGACATATCCTCGTCCAATGAAAAGACCACTGTCCGCGGGGTCATTACATCACTCACCCGGGTCTCCCTTAACAGCAGCAGATTTTTCAGAATCAGGGATTCATGCTGTTCCAGTTTGCCCTCGTCGGCACCGGCCTGAGCCATGGCGGCAAACTCATCCCTTCTGAACTGTCCATGGCTGTGACCACCGGAAAGCAGCTTGGTCAGTATCGCGGACATCCAGATGAAGGGATAGAGTATCCAGATCAGGAATTGCAGCACATAGGCGGTAATCGGCGCCAGTTGGCGCCAGTAGTGGGCACCGAGAGTCTTCGGAATGATCTCGGAGAAAATCAGAATCATCAGGGTCAATACCGCTGAGGCAACCCCCACATAGGCGTTGCCGAATACCACCGCAGCCTGAGCACCGGCACCGGCGGCACCGATGGTATGGGCGGTGGTGTTGAGGGTCAGTATCGCAGCCAAGGGATCATTGATGTTCTGCTTCATCTTGCGCAGTAGATAGGAGGCATTATGCCCCTCCTTCTCCAGCACAGAAATATAAGGGTGTGTGACACTCAGAATCACCGCCTCGGCAACCGAGCAGAGAAAGGAAAAACCCAAGGCTATGGAGACATAGACAATCAGCAAAACCATACAGACACCATCGTTTGGTTGGATGTTGAATGCAGGTTATACCGTGATCCGACGGGGAATTCACTAGGCAACTTATGAATAAATCCGGGCCGAATGGATTAACGATTAAAAAACCCGACTCAAGTCGCCTGATGGTCAAGCACCACGATACCGTCTTCATCCGCATAGAGCCACTCACCGGGCTTGAAGCTTACCCCCGCAAAATAGACCTCACCGCCCACTTCTCCAACACCCTTTTTGACACTTTTACGGGGATTGGTGGCGAGTGCCATAACCCCCAGGGGCATCTCACCGATTTCCGCCGCATCTCGAATGCAGCCATTCATAATGATCCCTGCCCATCCGTTATCCACCGCCAATTGAGCCAGGATGTCTCCCAACATAGCACAACGCAGTGAGCCTCCGGCATCCACCACCAGCACCCTTCCCTGCCCCGCCTGATCCAACTGCTCCCGGACCAGGGAGTTGTCTTCAAAGCATTTCAGGGTTGCGATAGGACCGCTGAAGGCATGTTGTCCTCCATAGTGGCGAAATCCGGGATAGCAGATCTGTAGTGACTCTTCATGTATGTCATAGAGATCAGCTGTCTTCAGGGTGCTTTCAGTGGTAGTCATCTCCGCTCTCCAATCTGATTTTTTGTTGTGTTATATCAAGTTATAGCACTTACTCATGTCCAACAACGCCAGCCCGAACACCCCTGTCTGAACAGAAAAAAAAGCCGTGCCAGGAGGCACGGCCGAAGGGCAGAAAACTGGGTAGCGGTGTGAAGGCAGCGGCTGAATGGATGATTCAGCGCTGGATCACACGCTGGGAAGACTACATGCTTGCCGCACTGTCGAATTGCTCTTCTTCAGTGGAACCGGTCAAAGCGGTCACGGATGAGGCACCACCCTGAATCACGGTGGTGACATCGTCGAAGTAACCGGCGCCGACTTCCTGCTGGTGAGAAACAAAGGTGTAGCCTTTGTCGCGGGCTTCGAATTCAGGCTCCTGAACCTTCTCGACATAGTGCTTCATGCCTTCACCGCGGGCATAGTCATAGGCCAGGTCGAACATGTTGAACCACATATTGTGGATACCCGCCAGGGTAATGAACTGGTATTTGTAACCCATGTCGGAAAGCTCATCCTGGAATTTCGCAATGGTGCTATCGTCCAGGTTTTTCTTCCAGTTGAAAGATGGTGAGCAATTATAAGCCAGCAGCTTGTTTGGATTTTCAGCCAGTACCGCCTGAGCAAATTCACGGGCAAAGCCCAGATCCGGTGTACCGGTTTCACACCACACCAGATCCGCATAAGGTGCATAGGCAACTCCGCGGGAGATGGCCTGTTCCAGACCATTCTTGACCCGGTAGAAACCCTCGGCAGTACGCTCACCGGTGAGGAAGGGCTGATCGTTGGCGTCTACATCGGAGGTCAACAGATTGGCCGCCTCAGAATCGGTTCTGGCCAGTACCAGGGTGGGCACATCCATCACATCCGCTGCCAGACGGGCGGCGATCAGTTTCTGCACCGCTTCCTGAGTCGGCACCAGCACCTTGCCACCCATGTGACCACACTTCTTCACCGCTGCCAGCTGATCTTCAAAGTGAACTCCGGCAGCACCGGCGGAGATCATGTTTTTCATCAGTTCGAAGGCGTTGAGTACACCACCGAAACCGGCTTCCGCATCGGCCACGATGGGAAGAAAATAGTCCACATGACCTTCATCACCCGGATTGATATCTCTTGACCACTGGATCTCGTCAGCACGCTTGAAGGCACTGTTGATACGACGCACCATGGTCGGCACCGAATCATAGGCGTAGAGAGACTGATCGGGATACATGGTTTCGGAAGTATTACCGTCGGCGGCAACCTGCCAGCCCGACAGATAGATCGCCTCGATACCGGCCTTCGCCTGCTGCATCGCCTGACCACCGGTGATGGCGCCCATGCAGTTCACATAGCCTTTCTTGGCATCGCCGCGAACCAGGTCCCAGAGTTTTTCGGCGCCTTTCCGTGCATAGGTGTATTCGGGTTGAACCGAGCCGCGCAGGCGGACTACATCCTCAGCGCTGTAACCGCGTTTGACGTCTGTCCAACGGGGATTTTCTGCCCAATCCTTGTTCAACGCTTCGATCTGTTCTTTACGTGTCATTTGTCTCATCTCCAGTCATGTCTCGATATTGTTTTGGTGGTATCGCTACGACCAATCAAGTAAGTTGCTCGTAAGCCGGTAAGGTGAGGAACTCCTCAAACTCATCGTTGGCAACGATCTGTTTCAACAGCTCAGCTGCCTGCTCAAAATTGCCCGACTCATAGGCCAGCTCTCCGAACTCCTGCCTGATCTCATGTAGTTCGTCTTTAACGGCCTGCTCAAAAAACTGATAGGTAACCTTGCGGCCATCACTCAGAACGCCTTTTGGATAGCGGATCCACTGCCAAATCTGAGATCTGGCAATTTCAGCCGTGGCGGCGTCTTCCATCAGGTGGTGAATCGGTACAGCACCACGACCACCGATCCAAGCGGCGGTATAGCGCAATGCGGCACTGACGTTGTTGCGTAATCCGGCTTCGGTGATTTCACCTTCAGGCACTGCCAGCAGATTGGCCGCCTTGACTGACAGCGACTCGTCGAAACGATCGAGCTGATTGGCCTCAGGCATGTGGTGATTGAAAATCCCCATCGCCACAGGCACCAGTCCGGGATGCGCTACCCAGGTACCGTCATGGCCGTCTGTGGCCTCCCGCTCCTTATCCTGTCTGACCTTCTCTTTGGCCGCCGCATCCGCTTGCGGATCGTCGCGAATCGGGATCTGTGCCGCCATACCGCCCATCGCGTGGGCGCCACGACGATGGCAGGTATTGATCAGCAGCTTCGAATAGGCTCTGAGAAAAGGCACAGTCATGGTGACCTGGCTGCGGTCCGGCAGGACGAATTCCGGATGGGCGTGAAAACGTTTGATGAAGCTGAAGATATAGTCCCAGCGGCCACAATTGAGACCGCAGATGTAGTCTCTCAACTCATAGAGGATCTCATCCATCTCGAACACAGCGGTGATGGTTTCGATCAGTACGGTACAGCGAATGGTGCCCTGATCGAGACCGAGTTCCTGCTCCGCCCAGGCGAAGACATCACGCCACAGGCGAGCCTCGAGGTAACTCTCCATCTTCGGCAGGTAGAAATAGGGACCACTGCCCATCTCCAGCAGGGTTTTGGCGTTATGGAACAGATAGAGCCCGAAATCGAAAAAGGCGCCACTGATGCGGCGGCCATCCACACTCATGTGTTTCTCTTCCAGATGCCAGCCACGGGGACGCACAATCAGGGTGGCGAGTTGATCATCCAGTTGGTACTGCTTGCCTTCCGGACTGGTGAAACTGAGTGTGCGGTTTACCGCCTCACGCAGATTGATCTGCCCTTCCACGGTGGTATTCCAGTGAGGCGAGTGGGCATCCTCAAGATCCGCCATAAAACACTTTGCCCCGGAGTTCAGGGCGTTGATCAACATCTTGCGATCAACCGGGCCGGTAATCTCCACCCGTCGATCCTGCAGATCCTTTGGTGCCGGGCGAACCTTCCATTCAGACTGCCGGATCCCGCTGGTCCCTTCCAGAAAATCGGGCAGTTGACCCTGGTTGAGCTGTTGCTGGCGTCGCGAACGGCTCTTCAACAGCTCACGTCTGGTATCGCCAAACAGACGCTCCAGCTCAGCAACGAAGTGAAGTGCCTCCGGTGACAGTATCTCCTGATACTCCGACTTCATCTCGCCGGTGATTCTGACCTCTTGTGTCTGATGCCAGAGGTTTGATGTGGTACTCGACATAATTTTCAATCTCCTCATATTCTTCGCCGCGCACTTGGTTGGTGCGGTCGTAACGGCTGAAAAATCACACTGCCATTCTCTGAGGCGTGTTCAATTTTTTGTGCACTGCGTTAAAGCATAGTGAAAAGGTCAACATTATTTTCAAAAAAATCTCAATAGTTAGCTTTGACAAAAAAAATAGTGCACTGCAATAAAAATCTGCTAAACCTTACTTAATCACTCAGATATAACGACCCAACGAAAAACGACGCACCAAAACAATGCAGAATCAGCCTCAACAGATCGCCCGCTCGATCCTGACTGGATTTGAGAGACACTTCTCCTTTTTTCAGGAGATCAGCAGTGCGGCCCGCCAACGCTTTGAACATGCGGACTGGCAGGCCGTGCGTGAGGCATCGGCAAAGCGCATCAACTTCTATGATCTACGAGTCAAAGAGGCGATCGAACGACTCAAATCCAGTTTCGATATTGAGGTGCTGGATGAGAGGCTGTGGCAGGAAGTGAAACAGATCTACAGCAAACTGCTGCGTACCCACAGCCGTCCTGAGCTGGCTGAAACTTTTTACAATTCAGTGTTTTGCAGGCTCTTTGACAGGCGTTACTACGATAACGACAAGATCTTCATCGAATCCCAGGTGGATCGTCAGGGCCTCTCCGAACGCTATCAGGTCTACATGTCTTTCCATCTGGATGAGGGGGATCTGCAGGGCTGTATCTGGGACATGCTCTCCGCCTTCTACTTCTCCCTGCCCTACGAGAACATCGACAGGGACTGCAAACTGCTGACCGACTCGCTGATTGAGCAGGCCGGATTCGATCGCCTGCCCAAAGATCTGCGCTTCGATATCCTGGAATCCCCTTTCTATCGCAACAAGGCGGCCTACCTGATCGGCAGAATGGTCTATGGGGATAAAATCCGTCCGTTCATCATCCCACTGATCAACAATGAGGAGGGTGGGCTCTTCGTCGATGCCCTGTTGATCCGCGGCCGACATGTGGAAGCCCTGTTCAGCTTTGCCCGGGCCTACTTCATGGCCAAGACCCCGGTCCCCACCGCCACAGTCGCTTTTTTGAAAAGCATCATGCCCGACAAAACCCTGTCTGAGCTCTACATGAGCATTGGGTTACATAAACAGGCGAAAAATGAGTTCTATCGGGATCTGCTCAACCATCTCGACGACAGTACGGATAAATTCGTGCTTGCCGCTGGCACACCCGGGCTCGTGATGCAGGTGTTTACCCTGCCATCCTTTCCCTATGTATTCAAAGTGATACGCGACCAATTTCCACCACAGAAAGAGGTTACGCACAAGCTGATCAAAGAGCGTTATCTGCAGGTCAAGAAACATGACCGTATCGGACGTATGGCTGACACCCTCGATTTCGCCGAAGTGGCACTGCCGCTGGATCGGATTGAACCAAAGCTACTCCAGGAGCTGCAGAACACCATCGCCAATCAACTCGAAATCGACGATGACAAACTGGTGATCAAGCACCTCTATATCGAACGCCGCATGACACCTCTCAATCTCTATCTGCAAGAGACTGATGACGAGATGGCGCGTGAGATTCTCGGCGACTGGGGGCTGGCGCTGAAACAGCTGATGGGCGTGAACATCTTTCCCGGTGACCTGTTGTTCAAAAATTTTGGGGTTAACGACCAGCGTAAAGTGGTGTTCTACGACTATGATGAGATCTGTTATCTCAGTGAATGTAACTTCCGCAGAATCCCGCCGCCAAGAAGCTCGCTCGATCTGTTCAGAGATGAGCCCTGGTATAGTGTCAATCCCAATGACATCTTTCCGGAAGAGTTCATCACTTTCATCAGCACCGATCCGAAAATCCGCAAAATGCTGATGGAACTGCATCCGGATCTGTTTGATATCAGTAGCTGGCAGAATGCCCAGGAGAGCCTGGCAGCCGGTCAACAGGCGGATGTCTTCCCCTATCCGCAGAAGTTGAGATTTTCCCGCAAACTCCAGAGTGCCAAGGTGTCGGCTCAGCTGTTAGCGGCGGCCGCTGTGGTTTGAAGCGAAGATAAGGGTCAGGATGACCGAGAAACCAGGCGTCTCAGAATGTGCTGTTGCTAATCCTGACTGGAGTGCTCCATCAGTTCGTTCAACATCAGCAACAACTCATCACGATGAGATTCAAAAATCTCGATTTCACTAAAGAAATCCTTCACCTCGATACCGCTTTTATGCTTAACAAGCTGCTCGGCAGAGTCATGAATCGCATTATGTAAAGTGCTGATCTTCCGTAACATTGGAGAATCGGCCAATCGGCTATCGACCTGCCCGTCCAGCCATTGGCCAAATCGACACTGATGTTTATCGAGCACCGGTGGGGCCATCTTCTCGCCCTGGATATATTGCAACAGATGGGCAATCCAGGCCCGATGCTCAACCGCAGCAAACAGCAGCGGTTGATCATCCCGGCTGAGTCGGGCTGTTTCGCTCCAAAGATGATCGGGCTGCCAATCACTTAACCACGGCAGGACCTCTTCGGATGGCATGGGTCGGGCAATCGCATACCCCTGCCCAAGCTGGCATCCCAGTTTCAGCAGCATCTCACCATGGGCCAGGGTTTCAACTCCCTCGGCAATGGCGTTGCGACTGAACGCGGATGCCAAACCGAGCACCCCTTCCAGTATCGCTAGATCATCCGGGTCATCCAGCATGTCCCGCACAAAACTCTGATCGATCTTGAGCAGCCCTGCGGGCAGTCGCTTCAGATAGGTCAGTGAGGAGTAACCGGTTCCAAAATCATCCAGGGCAAAGCCAACCCCCAGATTCCGACACTCGCGAATGATTTCAGAGACCTGATCGATCTCGTCCAATGCACTGGTTTCGAGCACCTCCAGTTCCAGATCACCAGGCTTTACATTGGGATGCTTTGCCAGCAGATAACGCAGGCGGGTGACAAAATTGGGTTGCTGAAGATGCATCGCATCGATATTTACACTGATCTGCAACGGCACCCCGGCCCGTCGCCACTCTGCGATCTGTCCGAGCGCGGTATCCAGCACCCACTCACCCAACTGCACAGAGAACGGATGCTGCTCTATGACAGACATAAAAGCACCGGGTAACAGCAACCCTCGCTGTGGATGCTGCCAACGAATCAGTGCCTCCATACCCAAGATGTCACCACTCTGCATATTCACCTTGGGTTGATAGTGGAGCACCATCTCACCACTTTTCAGGGCAATACGGATCCGCTCCAGACTTTCGTGGTAGCCACGAACCGTCCGGTCATGTTCAGCATCGAAGATATGGTAGCGATTCTTTCCCGCCTGCTTGGCCTGATACATGGCCTGGTCCGCCTGACGCAGCAGTTGATCCGCATCGAGCACTTCTGCCTGAGGAAAAAAGGTAACACCGAGGCTGGCCGAGACTTTCAACTCCATACCTTTGGTATGTATCGGTTCGGCTGCCGATGCCATCAGCCGCTCGATGATATTGACGCTCGCGGCATGATCAGCAAGATCCATCAACACAGCGACAAACTCATCCCCTCCCAGGCGTGACAGGGTATCGCCCTCGCGTAAGGCATGCTTCATTCGCTCCGCAAGCTGAATCAGAAACAGATCCCCCACATCGTGGCCATGCGCATCATTGATCTGCTTGAAACCATCCAGATCCAGATAGACGATACCCACCAGTGTGTTGCGACGCTGCGCCTGAAGCATCGCCTGATAGAGTCGATCAGCCAGCAAAACCCGGTTCGGCAACCCGGTAAGCACATCGTAGTGGGCGATACGTTCCAGTTTCCTCTGCTGCTCTTTCAGCGGCGTTATGTCGGAGAAGAGTCCCACGTAGTATTTAAGACTGCCCTGCTCGTCATAGACATTGCTGACGGTGAGCATTTCAGCGTAGACCTCACCGCTTTTTCGCCGGTTCCAGATCTCTCCCGACCAATGTCCGTGCTTCAGCAATTCCTGCCACATGTCGGCGTAGAAGGCGCTATCGTGACGTCCGGAAGCCAGCAATCTGGGATTCTTCCCCAGCACCTCCTTCCGGCTGTAATCGGTGATACGACTGAACGCACTGTTGACATCCAGAATGGTGCCGTCAGGATCGGTTATCATGATGCCCTCACGGGCTGAGTCGAAAACGCTGGCGGCCTGACGCAATTGATCTTCGGTCTTTCTACGCTCTGTAATATCGTGCCCAATGCCCAGGATTCCGATCAGGCTCGCCTGTTCGTCAAACATCGGTGTCTTGGTGGTCTCCAGCAGCTCACGATGACCATCTGCAAAAGTGACCCACTCTTCATGGACCTTCGGACCACCCTGTTCAATAACTTTCTGATCATGCTCTCGATAAGATGCCGCCTTATCCGCCGACATGAAATCGACATCTGATTTCCCCAGAATTTCATCCTCAACGGCACCCAAATAACCCTCAAATCTAGGATTACAGGCCAGATAGGTCCCATCAGGATCTTTCAACCAGATCAGATCGGGCAAGGTCTGTATCAGAACTTTGAGAAAACCGCTCTGTCGCAGCAGTTTTGTCTCCAGTTGTTTCTGCTGCGCCAGCTCCTGCATCAGTCGCAGTGTGTTGCTGGAGAGAATCCCGTAGCTGACTAGGATGATATCGATCATCTTGCGGGTAAACCCGCTCATCTCTTTCAGTGCATATTGCTTGGCCTCTTCCAGCGCAAGCCCCTGGCGCAGGCCTAAAATGATGTAGGAGAGATGTCGATCGGACTCAAGTATGTGGGAAGCCAGCCAGCGAACCAGAAATTCCAGGGTCTTTTCAGCGGTCTGATGTTCGGATCCCTGCTCTGTCTGACTGATCAACGCCTGCAACTGATCGATAAAGGCCTGATGGGAATCCCGATGACTCGCCTCCAATGACTCATCCGGCAGATATTTACGCCAGATGGCCTCTTCTGTCTCGAAGTGGTAGACCGTGTACTCCAACAGCCCATCAAATACCTTGCTGAGGTCGATCTGATCCGATTCGAATGCAAACTGGGATGCCAGCTCGTTCAACAGCCGCACCAATTGACGATGCTGCTCATCGACCGTGGGAAGACCGGTGTTGAAATTATCGTCCCAGGGGAAGATGTCGATACGTTTCATTGAAGAGGATCGCTTTAATCATTTTTTATTCGAATAAAGGGTGAAATATCACCCGAAAATCAGCGATCCAATGCTGTTACACCACATGAATTTTGTTCCGCTGGAACTCAATATCATCAGTTGATGATATAACATGATTTTCGAAGGAACAAAGGGAATTGTTGATGATGCATGCGATATGTTGTTGTTCCGCTTGGGTAGATTACCCTTGCCAGCAAGTCACAATTCGATCAAGGATTTGTACGATCTACGGAATACGACTTTCTAAGCGACCGGTTAGAGCAACTTACTGGGCACCCTTGCCAAGCAATACCACCTCAATGGTTTGCAAGAGGATGATGAAGTCGAGCATGGTGCTGGCATTTTTGACGTAGTAGAGATCGTATTCAAGCTTTCGCTTGGCATCCTCTTCAGATGCACCATAGGGGTAGAGCATCTGCGCCCAACCGGTCAGACCGGGCTTGACCCAATGTCGTTGTGGATAGTAGGGAATGTCGTTCGACAGCTGCATGACGAACTCCGGCCGCTCCGGTCGTGGTCCTACCA
This sequence comes from Candidatus Thiodiazotropha sp. AKAK2, assembly GCF_058244685.1. NCBI lineage: Bacteria > Pseudomonadati > Pseudomonadota > Gammaproteobacteria > Chromatiales > Sedimenticolaceae > Candidatus Thiodiazotropha > Candidatus Thiodiazotropha sp. AKAK2. The sequence goes on from NZ_JBSYOP010000038.1 coordinate 173,232, forward strand.
GGCTCATATCCCCATTTAGTATGTTGTAGATCTGCGGTAACTCATCCAGCCGGGTCTTGCGCAGGAAACCACCCAGCTTGGTGATACGGGCGTCATTTTTGGTAGCCCACCTGGCAACACCATCCGCCTCGGCATCGGTGCGCATACTGCGGAATTTATAGACCTTGAACAGCTTACCGTTTTTGCCTACACGAACCTGACTGTAAAGAATCGGATCCCGGCCCCCGGATTCGATCAGACTGGCGATGGTAACCAGAACCATCAGTGGCGCGGCAAACAGAAAGATTATGATGCCTACTGACATATCAAAGGCTTTTTTAATCGTCCGGTTCAATGCCCGCTGCCGATAACCATCGGTATAGAGCATCCAGCTGGGATAGAGCAGATCGATATTGATGATCGAAAGCTCTTTTTCAAAGAAGGTCAGTAGATCGAGTATTCTGATCCCTTTGATTTTACACTCAAGCAACTCATGGTTAGGCAGTTTCTTGCGTCGATCATCCACAGCCACCACAATCTCATCCACCGCCAGGCGGTTGGATATCTCCAGCAGCGACTGATCCTTGACGATCTGCCGATCCTTATCGATCAGTTCAATTCTGTCACCGAGATTCACATAGGCCACCACCACGATACCCAGTGTATCTTTATCTCTCATCGACTCCTCAATGCGATCCGCATTGATTCCCACACCCAGGACCAGAACCCGGCGTTTCAGGATTTTATCGGAAGTCACACGAACGAAAATGGTTCGCGCCACCAGAATTCCGAGCAGTGACAGAGCCAAACCATAACTGAGTACCGATTGGCCATTACCAACGAATATGGGCGCAACAACTAGTAACAACAGCATCGCCACACCACCGACTAGAAAGGCCAGGATAATCCGTAGCAGGAAGCCCGATGAGGTTGCCATCGACCCCTTCTGGTAGAGGCCCAGGGCGGTCATTGCGGAGAACATCACCAGCGAGAAAATTACTGGTATGTTGCCCTCCAAACTGGAGATTGTTTGGTTGGCGATTTGATGGAATAGCAGAATGGCGCCATGCATCGAAGAGAAAAATATCAAGACCTCAGCAACGGCCAGCAGTACTACGGCCTTAGAGATATAGATTCCAAAAAGCTTGATCATGGCTTAGCTATTGCTATCTCTCGATGGTACTAACAGACGTCATCCAATTTACATCAGAAATTCAATCCGTCGAATTTTACAATATCCTTGAGTTGACAGACCAGGGCCTGTTAATCCGACAAGCATAACAATTTCTGTACAAGAATGCTGTTGTTGTGTGGAATTTTTACTAACGAGCGGTATCGTCCCGGTAGGCGTAGTAGTCCTCCTTCGAGTTGAGCACGAATACCACATTGGCTTCACCATCAATTTCAGGGACTGCCTGCAAGGTGATTGGAGCTTCCAGATCACAGTCTTCTGCTTCGACTGAGTTGTCTCCGTCCCAGATCAATATTGAGTAGATCGAACGATCCTCCACATTGTAGCTGGCTTCGGCATACACCTCTTCGCCAACCACGGAGAGGAGTATTTTGGCATGGTTGAAATCAGGACTGAGATTCCTGGTATTGAGGAGAGGTGTGAGAAACTGTCTCTCTCCACTGTCTGTATCATGCATTGCCCAGACCAGAATCGGGTTCTGTTTCAGATCATCCAGGGTATACTCTTCGAGCATGTAGGGACTACCAAACTCGGGCATAGAACCACTCCTCATTGTAATCAAAAGATAATAGCCGGGAATCACGCTGAGCGCTGCCAAACAGACAACCCGCACAGAGCGGGTTGTCTGTTACCGCGTAGGCCATATTCAGCCGTTCAGCCTCTCCTGAATGGCATTCACTACTGCCTCACTGGAGGTGGCGCTGACGGTCAACAGCATATTTTCATTGCTGTAGTAACCGACCAGCGGTGCGGTCTTTTCCTGATAGACGTCGAGACGGTTTGAGATCGCCTCTTCCGTCTCGTCATCGCGCTGTACGACTTTTCCACCACATTTGTCGCAGACACCCTCGACTTTTGTCGGCATGCTTTTGACATTGTAGATGGCGCCACAGGCTTCGCAGGTTCTGCGGGTGGTCAGGCGATCCAGGATCACCTCCCTGGGCACATCGATCTCCACGGCGAAATCGAGATCCACATCGATCTTTTTAAGCAGTTCACCCAAGGCCTCTGCCTGAGGAATGGTACGGGGAAAGCCATCCAGCAGAAAGCCATTCTCACAATCCGGTTCCTGCAGACGCTGCTCCATGATGCCCATGATCAGATCATCAGGTACCAAGTCACCCGCCTTCATGAAGGCCTCTGCCTGCTTGCCCAGTTCTGTACCGGCCTGGACCGCACCACGTAAGATGTCACCGGTAGAAATCTGAACTGAACCGTCCAGCTTGGTCAATTCCTTGGCAACTGTGCCCTTGCCCGCACCGGGCGCACCTAAAAGTATCAGCTTCATAATATGATCGCTCCTGAAAGTTGTTTTTCTAAAATCGTGTTTTTGTTGTTAAGGCCGGCACAAAAATACCCGATATGGGGATAGTAACGCTCGGCCCATGGTCAAAACCGGCGCTATTATACGTGACAAGAACCCGGCAGTCCTGCAGGATAGGCCGGTAACTCATGCAGAACTTGAGGTGCCAAGTTATTTTCAAGCAAAAAGAAAAACTTACAGTAGCTTTCTCAGCTTCACTCTTATTGCTTAACAGCTGCTCAAGCTCGCCCCCCAAAGATACCGCTGACGCCTGCCAGATCTTTGAGGAAAAGAGCGACTGGTACGAAGCCTCCCAATCGTCGTTTGAAAAATGGGGTGTACCCATTCATATACAACTGGCATTCATCCATCAGGAATCCAGGTTCAGGCATGATGCCAAACCGCCCAGGGAGAAGCTGTTCTGGTTTATTCCCTGGTTTCGTAAATCCTCCGCCTACGGTTATGCTCAGGTTAAAGACTCCACCTGGGACTGGTACCGGGAGAAGACGGGTAATCGCTGGGCAGACCGGGATGACTATGAGGATGCCGTAGATTTCATCGGCTGGTATGTGAAAATGACCCACAGCAAACTCGGTATCTCGAAATGGGACCCGTACCGGCAATACCTGGCCTACCATGAGGGGCACGGTGGTTACGCAAAAGACAGCTTCAAGAAAAAACCCTGGCTGACCAAGGTGGCGCGCCGGGTGGAGAGTAATGCAAAACGTTACCGCCAACAGATCGCCAGCTGCCGAAGCAGACTGGAAAGTGGCTCCGGATGGTGGCCCTTTTGAGTCACCGACAGCACTCCCCGATCCAATCACCAGCGCACTCAGGCCAACAACAAGTATGGTTAGCTGAAAAGGACATCGCTGTTGCTATACCACCACTTTTATTAGGTTAAATTTCAGCCCACACCGCCGATACTCTTTCTGATAGGCCAGCATGGTTGAAATCCTATGCCTTGGGTATAGAGTTGAGTGTAGAGATTGGCATCAATCAGGGCACTTATGTGATCATTAGTTTTTTCAATGCTATTGAAGTATTTATAAAAATTAATACTTTCTATTTAACCCATTCCATAGACCAATACTAGCCCCAACATTAAACTATGTAAGGTTTCTAAAGGGTTTCAGTTAGGTTTCACAGGCATGACATCGGGTATTGGAAATGGATATTGAGATCGCACTAAACGTCACGACCGCTATCCTCTTCATGGGCATTCTTGGCCTATTGCTCTCTTCCATGCTGGTATTTGCCAACAAAAAACTCTGGGTCTTTGAAGACCCCCGAATCGATGATCTCGAAGGCATGCTGCCCGCCACCAACTGTGGCGCCTGTGGCAGTGCCGGATGCCGTCCCTTCGCCGAGGCGCTGATCTCCGGCGAGGTTACCCCCGCTCAATGTACCGTCAGCAACGCTGAGGCAATCGAGGACATCGCCGACTACCTGGGCGTGGAGAGTGGCGACGTGGTGAAACGGGTAGCTCGTCTAGCGTGCGCCGGTGGCAATCATGTCGCCCGTATGCGCGCCCAATATAATGGTTTGGAGAGCTGCCGCGCGGCCGCAGTCGTTTCCGGCGGTCCGAAAAGCTGTACATGGGGCTGTATCGGTCTGTCCGATTGCGCGGAGGTGTGTGACTTCGATGCAATCACTATGGATCACAACGGACTGCCCATCGTGGACAACGCAAAATGCACCGCTTGCGGCGATTGTGTCGATATCTGCCCCAAGGATCTGTTCTCAATTCAGGATGCTGCTCATCGGTTGTGGGTGGCCTGTAAAAACCTGGAACATGGTGACAGCGCAGAGAATGATTGCGAAGTCGCCTGCACCGCCTGCGAAAGGTGCGTAAAGGACTCACCGGAAGGATTGATTAGTATTCAAGACAATTTGGCTGTAATCGACTATAACAAGATTAGTTTAGCCTCCCCTATTGCTACTGAGCGTTGCCCAACCGGGGCAATTGTTTGGCTTGATGAAACCCTGGGAGTCATCAAAGGACAACAAGCCAAGCGCATAGTACGTAAAGAAGCACTGCCTATCTGATGTGGGCGGTGAAAACCTTAAGCCTATGCTTTCTGTTTCCACTCTTTGAGATACGCATCGAGAGAGTGGTGGAAGGTAAATTGCAAACCTAGCAAAGAGAAGTTTCCATGTTCGGTAAGAAAGAAGAGAAGAGCTTCAAATACCCTGGCATCCGTATGGCAATGGATGGTAACGGGGCAGTCATCATGTGTGAGAGGGAAGCCTCTGATGCCGCTGGTGCATACCCCATCACTCCATCAACCCAGATGGGTGAATATTGGGCCGAAGAGACCGCCAAAGGGCATGTCAATGTTTCTGATCGGTCACTGATCTTTATCGAGCCGGAGTCGGAGCATGCGGCCGCTGCGGTTACTGCCGGCATGTCCATGACCGGCTTGCGCGCCACCAACTTCTCCTCTGCCCAGGGCATCGCATTCATGCATGAATCCCTTTATGCGGCCGTGGGTAAGCGCCTCCCCTATGTACTGAATATCGGCTGCCGGGCAATCACCAAAGCCTCGCTCAACGTACACTGCGGCCATGACGATTTTCACTGTATTGACGATACCGGCTTTTTCCAGGTATTCGCCAACAACGCCCAGGGTGCCGCCGATCTGAACCTGATCGGCCGCAAGATCGCTGAGCTGTCTCTGACTCCGGCGGCTGTTGCTCAGGACGGCTTTCTGACCACCCATCTTATCGAACCGCTGCAGGTGCCTGAACGGGAGCTGATTGCCGAATATCTGGGTCTTCCGGAGGATGAGATCGAATGCCCCACCCCGGCACAGAAGCTGCTGTTCGGTGAGACCCGTCGCCGGGTACCGGCCATCTGGGATGTGGACAACCCCATGCTCTCAGGCTCGGTACAGAACCAGGATGCCTATATGCAGACCACCGCTGCGCAAAGGCCCTACTTCTTCCAGCACATCCCGGAGATCGCGGATCAGGCGATGGAAGAGTATTACCAACTGACCGGTCGCCGTTACGAGCGCATCGGCTGCTATAACACAGAAAAGGCAGACTATCTGATCGTCGGCATGGGCTCGATGATCGTACAGGCCCATGGTTTGGCCGACTATCTGGAAAAGACCCGCAAACTGAAGATCGGCGTGGTCGATATCACCATGTTCCGCCCCTTTCCGGGTGACCTCCTGGGGCAGATTCTGAAGGGTAAAAAAGGCGTCTGTGTACTGGAACGTACCGACCAGCCCCTGGCTGAAGATCTGCCACTGATGCGGGAACTCCGCTCGGTGGTCTCGAAATGTATCGAAAACGGTCAGGCAAAAGCGGGCAAACTGGCACAGCCCTATGAAAAGTATGACAGCTACAGCAGTTTCGCCGACGCCCCTCACCTCTATTCCGGCGCCTACGGCCTGGGTTCCCGTGACCTGCAGCCTGAGGCCTTGATTGCCGCCATTGAGAATATGTTACCTGACGGCAGTCAGCGTAAGTTCTTCTACCTGGGGATCGATTTCGTACGCGATGCGGATACGCCCAAGCAGGAGATCCATATCCAGAAACTGCTTGAAGCCTATCCCAACATCGGTGATATGGCACTGCGCGGTTCCGAAAATCCGAACCTGATGCCGGAAGGCTCGATTACCGTAAGAATGCACTCGGTCGGTGGCTGGGGCGCCATCACCACCGGCAAGAACCTGGTCATGACCCTCTATGATCTGCTCGGTTACGAGATCAAAGCGAATCCGAAATATGGTTCCGAGAAGAAGGGTCAGCCCACCACCTACTACCTCTCTGCGGCACCGACACCGATTCCGCTGAACTGTGAGTATCACTATGTGGATGTGGTCTTGAGCCCGGATCCGAACGTATTCGGTCACTCCAACCCGCTGGCCGGTCTGAAACAGGGCGGCACCCTGATCATCCAGTCGTACCTGGGTTCAGCGGATGAGGTATGGGAATCCTTCCCCCGCTGGATGCAGCAGCAGGTCATCGACAACGAGATCCATGTCTTCTATGTGGATGGTTTCAAGATCGCCAAAGAGGAGGCCTCCGACGCTGAATTGCAACTGCGTATGCAGGGTAACGCGTTCCAGGGCGCCTTCTTTGCCGGCTCTCCGCTGATGGAGATGGCAGGGCTGGATGAGAAGAAACTTTTCAGCGCCATCGAGAGTCAGCTCGAAGCCAAGTTCGGCAGCAAGGGTCGCCGGGTGGTTGAAGACAATCTGCGGGTTGTACGTCGTGGTTTCGATGAGATCCATGAGATCACCAACAAGACCATTGGCAGCCGTGCCCAGCTGCCGGTGAAGAAAGAGATCGGCATGCCGGTGATGCTCAAGCAGCTGCCTGAAGCGGAAGGCGGCATCTCCGATATACACCGTTTCTGGGAACAGACCGGCAGCTTCTATGCCACCGGTAAGGGCAATGAGAATCTGGCCGACCCCTACCAGGCTCTGTCGCTGATGCCGGCCTCCACCGGTGTCTTCCGTGACATGACCCAGATCCGTTTCGACTACCCGAAATGGGTCGCAGAAAACTGCACCGCCTGTGGCGACTGCTACACCATCTGTCCCGACAGTGCGATCCCCGGCCTGGTCAACAAAGTCAGCGATGTTTTCGCCACTGCGATCAACCGCATCGAAACCGCTGGCCGTCCGACCCAATACCTGCGCAGAGAGAGCCGCAACGTGGAGAAACGTCTGCGTGAACTGCTCGAAGAGGCCGGTGAAGCCGCCAACGTGCGCAGCGTGCTGGATCAGGCCGTACTCGAGACCATAGGTGCCGCCGAGATTGAAGAGGATACGCGGGCTGCCCTGGAAGAGGAGTTCGGTCTGTTTCTGCAGGCATTGGGTGAGTTCGACTTCTCCGTGACCAAACCCTACTGGAACAATATGGAGAAGAAGAGCAAAAACAGTGGTGGCCTCTTCTCCATTACCGTCAACCCATACACCTGTAAGGGCTGCATGGAGTGTGTCACCATCTGTGAAGACGACGCATTGGTCGCCACCCATCAGGACGAAGCCGCGATTGCGCGCATGCGTGACGACTGGAATTTCTGGCTGGATCTGCCGACCAGTGATCCTTCCTTCAACCGCATCGACGACCTGGATGAGAAAGTGGGTGCGCTGCAGACCCTGCTGATGGACAAGGAGAACTACAACTCCCTCTCCTGTGGTGACGGCGCCTGCCTGGGTTGTGGTGAAAAGACCATCATCCATCTGTTCACCTCAACCGTCACTGCCCTGATGCAGCCGCGGGTCAAACAGCAGATCGAGAAGATCGACAAACTGATCGAACAGCTGGAACAACACATCCGACTGAAACTGGCCGAAGGTGTGGATCTGAGCAGCTCGAAAGCCATCTCGGAAGCGATGTCCGGCAGTGAAGAGAGTGATCTGACCCTCTCCGGACTGAGCGAGAATCTGGACAGCGACCACGAGAAGACGGTCATCGATCGTGAGTGGCTGCAGTCCACAACCCGGTTGCTGGATGAACTGAGAGATCTGAAATGGCGTTACACCGAAGGTGAGACCAACAACGGTCGAGCGGAGATGGGTATTGTCAACGCCACCGGTTGTACCTCTGTATGGGGCTCCACTTACCCCTTCAACCCCTATCCGTTCCCCTGGGCCAGCCACCTGTTCCAGGACAGCCCATCCGTCGCCATGGGCCTTTTCGAAGGCCACATGCGTAAGATGGCGAACGGCTTTGCCACCATCCGTAAAGCGGAACTGGAACTGGCGGGCAAGTACAATGCCGTCGAGCACGGCGCCTTCTTCCAGCAGTTCAACTGGAAGCAGTTCAACGAAGAGGAGTGGCTGCTCTGTCCACCGGTCGTATCGGTCGGTGGTGATGGCGCGATGTATGACATCGGTTTCCAAAACCTCTCCCGTGCCCTCGCCTCCGGCATGCCGGTGAAAGTCCTGGTACTCGATACCCAGGTCTACTCCAACACCGGTGGTCAGGCCTGTACCTCCGGCTACATCGGCCAGGTTGCGGATATGAGCCCCTACGGTAAGGCCTGGAAAGGTAAGGAAGAGATTCGTAAAGAGGTCTCCCTGATCGGCATCGCCCATCGGACAACCTACGTCCTGCAGGGCACCATCAGTAACACCACCCACCTGTTGGAAGGCTACATCGATGGCCTGAACAGCCGCCATCCGGCACTGTTCAACATCTATGCGGTCTGTCCTCCGGAGCATGGAGTTGGCGACGACATCGCTTTCAGACAGTCGAAAATGGCTGTGGAATCGAGAGCCTACCCGCTGATGAAATATGATCCGGATGCCGGTGAGACCATTGAGGATTGTATCGATCTGGATGGCAATCCTTCACTGGACGATGACTGGCCGACCTACACCATCGACTACCTGGACGACAAAGGTGAAGCGTGTAAATTGGAAGTTCCCATGACCTTCGCCGACTTTGCCGTCACCGAAGGGCGTTTCCGCAAGCAGTTCCGCACGGCGCCTCCAGAGACCTGGAACGATGACATGGTCGCCATGCATGAGTTCCTGGAGATGGATGAAGATGATCGGGAAGGCAAATTCCCTTACATCTGGGGTGTGGACAGCAAGAACCGTCTTATGCGTATCATCTGTGCACAGGAGATCGCCAAATCCTGTCAAGAGCGCCGACAGTTCTGGCGTCAGCTGAAGGGTGTCGCCGGTGAGATGAACAAAGTGGATGTGGATGCCCTGGTCGATCAGGCCAAGGTCGATATGGCCAACCGCCTCAGCTCCACTCTGCTGTCGATGGCCGCCAGCGGCAATGCAGACGCCCTGGCAGGTTCCATCTCAGCCAACGGCAGCAATGGGGCAGCTGCCCCGGCGGGAAGTAACGGTGCAGATTCTGCGGATTACGAACCGGTATGGATCGAAACCCCGGAATGCACCGCCTGTGACGAATGTATCGAGATCAATCCGAAAATTTTCGCCTACAACGACGAAAAGAAAGCGATTATCGTCGATCCCAAGGGGGGTAAGTTCAAGGATATCGTGAAGGCTGCCGAGAAGTGTACGGCTGCCTGCATCCATCCGGGATCACCCTGGAACACTACTGAAAAAGACCTGGAAAAGTTTGTCAAACGGGCCGCGAAATTTCAGTAAATTCAGGGCGACCATGGGGCTCTGCCGGCATGGTCGATAAGGCTAACAGTATGCGGAGCTTCGGCTCCGCCTGTTAAATCTCGATTCCGCAATTGATCGCTACTATTCGGCGCAAGGATACTGTTATGGCAAACCCGATAATGGATTTCCCACAACACCGTGTTCAATTGCGAACTCAAGGTTAAACGAGATCAGAGAGACTATGGGATTGTTCAACCTGCTGTTTGGGCAGAAAGGCTTTACACACGGTATCCATCCACCCTATCACAAGGATACGGCGGATAAACCGATCCGCCGTCTTCCCTTCCCCCCGCAATTGGTATTGCCGCTGGACCAGCATATTGGTAAACCGGCAATACCCCTGGTCGTCAAAGGTCAGGAGGTGGTTCGGGGTGAACCGATTGCCAAGGCAGACGGTAACTTTTCAGTCCCTCTGCATGCCCCGGCCACTGGACGAGTGGCCGGTATCGAATTGATGCCAACCCCCAAGGGCCCGAAGACCAGTGCCATCCTCATCGATGTCTATGAGGGCTCGACTCAGGAGGTGCTTTGGGAACAGCCGCGGGATATGAGCGAACTATCCCCGCAGGAGATCATCCAGGCGATCCAGGACAGCGGCATGGTCGGTCTTGGTGGCGCGGCCTTCCCGTCGCATATGAAGCTCGCCATTCCTGATGACAAGCAGGTCGATACGCTGATCGTCAATGGTTGCGAATGTGAACCCTACCTGACCTGTGACCACCGGATCATGCTGGAGCATCCCAAAGCCCTGCTGCGCGGGATTCGCTACGCGATGCGCGCCACCGGTACGGAAAAGGCGATCATCGGCATCGAAGACAACAAAATGGATGCGGTGGAGCTACTGAAGGGCCACCTCTCCAAAGGCAGCCCGGTTGAGGTCAAGGCGGTAGAGACCAAGTACCCTCAGGGCTCTGAAAAGATGCTGATCAAATCGGCCCTCGACCGGGAAGTACCCACCGGCGGTCTGCCTGCCGATGTCGGTGTGGTGGTCAACAACGTGGGGACCCTGGCCGGTCTAGGCGATCTACTGCCAAAAGGACGGGGGTTGATCGAACGGGTGATCACCGTCGCCGGACCTGGCATCGCCAAACCGGGCAACTACCTGGTGCCTCTGGGTACCCCGATCCGACATATTCTCGACCATGTGGGTTATGAGGGTGCCCGCACCGAGTTTATATTGGGCGGTCCGATGATGGGGCCAGCCGTCTCCGCATTGGATACCCCGATTACCAAGGGAACCTCCGGACTGCTGGTACTCAATGAACCCTCTATCGAGGAAGAGAGCCATAAAATCTGGCCCTGTATCCGTTGCGCCCGTTGCGTCAGTGCCTGCCCGATGCATCTCAATCCCTCGATGCTCGGACAACTGGCGGCGAAACGCAAATATGAGGAGATGGCTGAAGACTATCACCTGACCGACTGTTTCGAGTGTGGCTGCTGCTCCTATGTCTGCCCCTCGAATATTCCCCTGGTGCAGTATTTTCGGATCGCCAAAGCGATCAACCGGGAACAGGCTGCCTAACCCTAAGGCCTATGTTGTATAGCTGAAAAACAAACATGAGTAAAAAAACCACCATTGAACTGCGTACCTCTCCTCATGCCCATGCCGGGGAGGATGTGGTCGTTATCATGCGCAATGTGGTCTACGCCTTGCTGCCGATCTGTGCATTCACTGTCTGGCAATTCGGCATCAGCGCATTGGCACTGCTGGTGGTCGTCACCCTGACCTGTCTGTTGAGTGAACGCCTGTTCAATGCGCTGAGCGGCAAGTCCAGCTCCCTCGGTGACTGGTCCGCCACCATCACCGGACTGTTGCTGGCGATGACCCTGCCCCCAGGTTTTCCCCTCTGGATGGGAGCGGTAGCCGCCTTCGTCGGTGTGGCGTTGGGCAAGGCGATGTTTGGCGGTCTCGGCATGAACGCCATGAATCCCGCACTGATTGGGCGGGCGTTCGTACAAGCGGCCTTTCCGGTTGCCATCACCACCTGGACTCCGGCATTTTTTGACGGCCGCTTCAGCCAGTTCATCCCCACCACACTCACCCCCCCGTTTCTGCAGCCCCCTGGGATTACGGACTGGGTCTCGGAAGTCACCGTGGACGCCTTTTCCGGTGCCACACCGCTGGCACTGCAGAAATTCGAAGGGGTGGTCACCGATCATATGGATATGCTGCTGGGTACCACCGCCGGCTCCGCCGGTGAAACATCTGCACTGCTGATCCTGGCCGGTGGTCTCTATCTGGCGGCAAGACGGATGCTCGATTGGCGCATTCCGGTGTTGGTCCTGGTCGGTGCCGCTGTGACCGCCGGAATCTTCTACATGATCGATCCGGTCAAATATCCGGACCCGCTGTTCGTGGTGCTCTCCGGCGGCCTGATGCTCGGTGCCTGGTTCATGGCCAGTGACATGGTTGGTTCACCGGTTACCCCCCTCGGCGTCGTGATCTATGCCTTGATGATTGGCGTGATCACTGTGATCATCCGACTCTTCGGTGGCCTTACCGAGGGTGTGATGTATGCCATCCTGCTAGGTAATGCCGCCACACCGTTGATTGATCAGATCACTCAACCCAGGGTGTTCGGAGAGCAGAGGGCAGGCAAATGAGTACACCGGAAGCTCAAGCCATCCAACCGTCCACCCCGACGGGCCCGATGATCCGCACCCTGATGGGAATCGCCATGCTGTCGGGTTTTCTGGTGGTACTCACCTACCAGCTGACCAAACCGATCATCGCTGAAAACCAACGGCGCGCCATCGAGGCCGCGGTGTTTCAGGTGATCCCCGGTGCGGTTGCCCGGCGTGATTTCCTGGTCACAGAATCTGCGGTGACGGCCGTCACCCCGGACGGTCCCACTGAGGGCGTGCTGGTGTATGCGGGTTACGATCAGCAGGGCAACCTGAAAGGTGTTGCCGCCAAGGCTGGCGCTCAGGGCTATGCGGATATGATCCACCTGCTGTATGGCTACGATCCGGATTGCGAATGCATTCGTGGTATCAAAGTGCTGAAACTGGCTGAGACCCCAGGACTGGGGGACAAGATCATTACCGATGCCGACTTTGTCGCCAACTTTGATGCACTGGAGGCCAAGCTGAATGCGAGTGGGGGTAAACTGGCAAACGAGATTGTGACCGTCAAAGCGGGCACCAAACAGAACCCCTGGGAGATCGACGCCATATCCGGCGCCACCATCTCCTCACAGGCGGTCGGCAAGGCGCTGAATCGATCTACTCAGCAATTGCTGCCCCAGCTGATGCCGCACATTGATGTAGTACGCAATGCGCCACCACCGCCAAGTGAGCCTGAAACTCCTGACAGCGGGACGCAGTGAACAATGCCTGATTAAATGATCATGCGCAAAGTAAGACAGAGTCCAATTGATTGACAACAACTGATTTGAACTAACTGATAACCATGGCGAAAAAACAAGACAACACCATCACCTGGGATACCTTCAGTGAAGGTTTGTGGCGTGAGAATCCTGTGTTTGTCATGCTGCTGGGTATGTGCCCGGTACTGGCAGTGACCAACTCGGCAATCAATGCCCTGGCGATGGGTATTGCCACACTTTTCGTACTGCTCGCCTCAGGCACTTTGATCTCGCTGCTGCGCAACAGTATTCCCAAGCAGGTGCGCATCGCCACCTACATCGTCATCATCGCCACCTTCGTCACCATTGTCGACTATACCATCCAGGCGATCTCCCTGGATCTCTACAATGCACTGGGTGCTTTTATCCAGCTGATCGTAGCCAACTGCATGATACTGGGCCGGGCCGAGGCCTACTCTTCCAGGAATCCGCCATTGAAGTCGATCATCAACGCCACCGGCATGGGACTGGGATTTACCCTGGCCCTGCTCTGCCTCGGTGTGGTGCGCGAGATCCTGGGTGCCGGCAGCTTGTTCGGCATCGATCTGTTTGGCCCCAGATTCGAACCCTGGGTGGTGATGGTACTGCCCGCCGGCGGCTTTCTGGTACTGGGTGCCTGGCTGCTGCTGTTTGAGTGGCTGAAGCAGCGGAAATCCGAGACAGAACTGAACCCGGCGGCAGAATCATGAACATCAGGCTCTCTCAGATGAAATTCGTTCAGATCCGTGCAGGCCGATACGGCCTGTTCCCCTCTAACCTAATCAAGTGACCACTATGGCGACAGAAACTCTAAGCTTTATCTTTCTCAACGCTGTATTGGCCAACAACTTCGTACTCGCCCTGTTCCTTGGCCTGTGCCCGTTTCTCGGTGTCTCGGGTAAGATCAATACCGCCCTGCCGATGGGCCTGGCAACCCTGTTCGTGATGCTGGTCAGTTCAGTCTGCGCGTTTCTCATCAATGAGGTCCTGGTGGCCTTTGAGATCGAATTCCTGCGTCTGATCGCCTATATCGCCGTGATCGCCAGTGCTGTACAACTGGTGGAAATGGCCCTGAAAAAATTTACCCCTGCCCTGTTTCGCTCTCTGGGTATCTTTCTGCCGCTGATCACCACCAATTGTGCAATTCTCGGTCTGGCCCTGTTTCAGACATTCAAGGAGTACAGTTTCCTGCAATCCCTGGTCTACGCACTGGGTGCCGGATTGGGTTTTATCCTGGCGATCCTACTGATGGCAGGTCTGCGCGAGAAGCTGGAGTTATCCACCATGCCAAGCATTACCCAGGGTGCCGCCGTGAGTCTGATGCTGGGTGGTCTGCTTTCACTTTCGTTCATGGGCTTTGCCGGACTCGGAGGTTGATTCGATGCTCGACTTTCTCATCGCCATGACTGTGATACCGATTCTGTTTTTGGGCTGGTTGATCGTCCAGTCCATCACCCGACGCTTTTCTAAACTGCATCCTGAGTTTGGTCCTCATAAGGAAGAGGGCACAGGCTGCGGTAAAAGCTGTCTGTGCAGCGGAAACAGCTGCCAACGTCAAGGAGACCACCTCAGAGGTTAAAACAATGACTGATCCATCCAATCAATCCACAAGCCGAGGGCAAGCGGTGAATGAACAAATAATCTGGTTTGAAAACCTGAAAATGCACGATGTCGATCAGGTCGGCGGTAAGAACGCATCGCTGGGCGAGATGATCAGCGGTCTTGCCGATGCCGGCGTCTCCGTTCCCGGTGGCTTTGCCACCACAGCCCACGCCTATCGTGAGTTTCTGCGACACAACCGCCTTGCGGAGCGAATCGACCCGCTGTTGCAGCAACTCGATGTGAGCGATGTCACGGCATTGGCGGAAGCGGGCAAGACAGTGCGCGAATGGGTGGTTGAAGCCGAGTTCCCGGAAGAGCTGGAGAACGCGGTCACTGCCGCTTACAAGAAGCTGGTCGGCGATGCCGCGGAAGTACCCTCTGTGGCGGTACGCTCCTCAGCGACGGCGGAAGACCTGCCCGATGCCTCCTTTGCCGGACAGCAGGAGACCTTTCTCAACGTAGAGGGGCTGGATGACGTTCTGATCGCGATCAAAGAGGTGTTCGCCTCTCTGTATAACGACCGGGCGATCTCCTATCGTGTTCACCAGGGATTCGCCCATGAGGATGTGGCACTCTCTGCGGGCATCCAACGGATGGTGCGCTCCGATGTCGGTTCAGCCGGGGTAATGTTCACCCTCGACACCGAATCCGGTTTCAAGGATGCAGTATTCATCACCAGCTCCTACGGCCTGGGTGAGACTGTGGTGCAGGGTGCTGTCAATCCCGATGAATTCTATGTGCACAAAGGCAATGTGGAAGCCGGCAGACCCGCTATACTGCGCCGTAACCTGGGCAGCAAGGCGATCAAGATGGTCTACGGCCAGGAAGGCGAGGAGCGGGTCAAGACGGTCGATGTGGCGCCACAGGATCAAACCAATTTCTCACTCACCAGTGAGCAGATTGAGAGCCTGGCCCAAATGGCGATCACCATTGAGAAACACTACCAGCGTCCGATGGACATCGAATGGGGTCTGGACGGTACCGACGGCCAGCTCTACATCCTGCAGGCGCGCCCAGAAACTGTTGAGAGCCGGGTCGACACCGCCTCTGTTGAGCGATTCAAGTTGGAACAGAGTGGCGGCAAAGTGCTGGCTCAGGGTCGCGCCATTGGACAGCGTATCGGCAGCGGCGTCGCCAAGGTGATTGCCGACGCCAGTGAGATGGCCAAAGTGGAGGCCGGCGATGTGTTGGTCACCGACATGACCGATCCTGACTGGGAACCGGTGATGAAGAAGGCTTCGGCGATTGTCACCAATCGGGGCGGCCGTACCTGCCACGCGGCGATCATCGCCCGCGAACTGGGTATCCCCGCCGTGGTCGGCTGTCATGATGCGACTGAAAAACTCCAGGAAGGCCAGGAGGTGACGGTCTCCTGTGCGGAAGGGGATGACGGTTTCATCTATGAGGGCCTGCTGAAGTACTCGGTCACCCAGGGTGATGTCACCAGTCTGCCGGAAGCACCGGCCAAGATCATGATGAATGTGGCCAATCCGAGCCGCGCCTTCGCCTTCAGCCGAATCCCGAATGGGGGTATCGGCCTGGCTCGACTGGAGTTCATCATCAACACCACCATCGGTGTTCATCCACGCGCGCTGATGGAGTTCGACAAGCTGCCTGAGGATATCAAGGCGGCCGCGCAGAGCCAGATGAACGGCTACGACGATCCGGTGGAGTTCTATGTGGAAAAGCTGGTGGAAGGTATCTCCACCCTGGCGGCCGCATTCGAGGGCAAGCCGGTCATCGTACGCATGTCCGACTTCAAGTCGAATGAGTACGCCAACCTGATCGGCGGCAAGCTCTATGAACCCTCCGAAGAGAATCCGATGATCGGTTTTCGTGGCGCATCACGCTATATCTCTGAAAGCTTCAGACCCTGCTTTGAGCTGGAGTGCCGCGCCCTGAAACGGGTTCGGGAAGAGATGGGCTTCAGCAATGTCGAGATCATGATTCCCTTCGTCCGCACCCTGGATGAGGCTGCCGGCGTCATCAGCCTGCTGGAACAGAATGAACTGAAACGGGGTGAAAACGACCTGCGTGTGATCATGATGTGCGAACTGCCCTCCAATGCCGTGCTGGCGGAAGAGTTCCTTGAGTACTTTGACGGCTTCTCCATCGGCTCCAACGACATGACTCAGTTGACCCTGGGACTGGACCGGGATTCCGGGCTGGTTGCCAATAGCTTCGATGAGCGAAATCCAGCTGTCAAACGGATGCTCAGCATGGCCATACAGGCCTGTAACAAGGCGGGTAAGTATGTCGGTATCTGCGGCCAGGGGCCGTCCGATTATCCCGATCTTGCCGAATGGCTGGTAGAACAGAAGATCACCAGTGTATCCCTGAACCCTGACACGGTTGTCGATACCTGGAGGCTGTTGACCGGCTTGAGTGACTGAAGTGTCGCGGGGAGACCACCGGTCTCCCCGCTGCCCTTGTGACACAATCTTGAGTCAACTGAAATCCCGATGAAACGTACCGTCTATTTCCTGGCTGACCATACCGGCATCACTGTCGAAGCGATGGGACGCTCCCTGCTGAGCCAATTCGACGGCTTTGAATATGAGACTGTGCATTGGCCGTTCATAGACGGTCTGGAAAAGGCCCGCCGGGTGGCTGAGCGGATCAATCAGACAACCATGGAGTCGGGACAGAAGCCGATCGTCTTCACCACCCTGGTGGATCCCTCGATCCGGGACTACTTCAAAACCCTGGATGTGCCGGTCATGGATTTCTTCGAAACTTTCACGACCCGCCTGGAACAGGAGCTGGGTCTTCCCTCCTCCCATGCCCTGGGGCAATTCCATACCACCAAGAACGGTCGCGCCTATGACCAGCGTATCCACGCGGTCAATTTCGCCCTCAACAATGACGATGGTGCAATTACCAAGAACTATGAGACAGCTGATCTGATTCTGATCGGTGTCTCCCGCAGCGGCAAAACCCCTACCTGCCTCTTTCTTGGCCTGCAGCATAGTGTCCTGGCTGCCAACTACCCACTCACCGATGACGATCTGCACAGCGATCTATTGCCGAAGATCCTCAACGGCTACAAGGATAAGCTGTATGGTCTGACCATCGATCCACATCAATTGCAACGTATCCGCCAGGAGAGACGCCCGGACCGGCGCTACTCCTCTCTTGAACAGTGTAAAATGGAGGTCAAACTGGCTGAGGGCCTGTTCAAGCACTATAACATCCCCTATCTCGAGACCACCTCCATGTCGATCGAGGAGATCTCGGCGAGACTGATTCAACACATCAAACGGGTCGCCTGAGCGATTAAACCGGTGCCTCTGTCGGGCCTTATCGATAATATCGACAGAGTCTACGACAGCGTGCGGAAATAGGGTTATAATCTCGCTCCCGGATTGCTCTGAAATCCTCATATAAAACCAATATAAACACCCCCATTCCATTGACTATATTGGATTATCGTTTTGATAAATTGGCTGGTTCGACTATTTCGTAAAGCACCTGTTCCGATCTCCATCAAGTGGACGATCTATATCGGTACCCTGATCACCATGGTCATGGGCATTCTCGGCTGGTTTCTGATCACCCAGCAGACCAGCTTTCATATGCGCGAAGTCCGGGGATTTGGAGAGGTACTGGTTGAGCAGCTGGCCCACTCGGCCAGTGAACCCCTGCTGGCGGATGACCAGTTCAACCTGCAAGGTCTGGTCAGTCGTCAGACACAGAACGACAATGTGGTGGGTGCGGCCATCGTACCTTCGGAGAAACCCTGGGTGATCTCGGGCAATGTACCCCATCAGCTGCCAACCACCGAGGAGCTCACCCCGATGATCTGGTCCTGGCGGGATGAGGATAACAGACGGTATCCGGCGATTACCTTCTTCAGCCCGATCCATTTCCGGGATGTCATCGCCGGTCACGCTGTGATCACCCTGGATCGGGCCTTTCTCGACCGCAACCAGAAACGCACCATTCGTATCATCAGTTTCGCCACCATCGGTCTGATCCTGATCGCCGCGATTCTCTCCTATGTGCTGAGCAAGCGACTCAGCCGACCGATCACCCTGCTGGCCCAGGCCGGCCATCAACCGGAAACGGGGATGCTGATCTCCCAGGGAGATGAGGACCGAAAGGATGAGATCGGACAGGTCTACGCCCATTTTGAGCGCATGTCGGCCGGGATGCTGGAAAAACGCCAGGTTGAGGATGCCCTCTCCCGCTATGTCTCACCGGTTGTCGCGGACAAGATCCTCTCCAATCTCTCACAGCCACGACTCGCCAACCAGGAGATGGAAGGCAGTGTACTGTTCTGCGACATCGTGGGTTTCACCCAGCTGTCGGAAGATCTGCCAGCGGATGAGGTCGCCTCGCTGCTCAATCTCTATCTCGGTGCGATTGCCGATGCGGCCCATCGTTGTCGCGGGGTGGTCGATAAATTCATCGGTGACAGTGCTATGATCCTATTTGGCGTCCCCGAAGCCGACAACGAGCATGGTCAGCAGGCGGTTCGTTGCGCCTGGCTGATCCAGGCCATGGTCCGACATATCAACAAACAACGCCGGCAAGAGGGAAAAGAGCCGATTATGCTACGCATCGGAATCAACAGTGGTGTCATGCTGGCCGGCAATATCGGCATTCCCGACCGGTTGGAGTACACCGTGGTCGGAGACAGTGTGAATCTGGCCTCCAGGCTCTGTGGCGCTGCTCCGGCTGATGGCATAATGATGAGTGAGACCACGGCAGAGTTTCCAGGAGTCAACGAGATGGTAGAGTTGCACCGACAGCCAGAATTGAAAATCAGAGGCAAAAAAAATCGGGTTTCTCCCTCCATCGCGGGAACACCGTCGCGAGAATTTGGTCAATGGTTGATGCGCACCATGGCCTATATCCTGAACAAACACCCTGGATGAAGTCTTCTCGGACACTAATTACACTCTGTATCTGTCAGTTACTGCTGAGCGGATGTCAATTGCTGCAATCCAGAGAGACACCCGCGCCTGTCAAAGATGATTCCCTTGAATATAGCCGACAGCTGGTCGCCAAAGGACGCTACAGCGAGGCCATCCAGCTACTCAATCAGGCCAGTGTGGGGCAACACAAGAATCAAACCTACTTCCAGGAACTGAAAAATCTGCGCGGACAACAGAAAATCGTCGAGGAGGAGCTGAACGACCAACTGCTGATCAGTAACACCTCGGCGCTTAAAAACCAGCTGCCGATCCTGGTGAAACTGACCAAATCCAGCAACAACCCCCAATACCTGCAACTGCTGGAACAGACCCAATCACAGCTACAGAGCATGCGTCTTGCCCTGTCAGACTGCGGCTGGCGTCACTACAAACGGAACAACGCACTGGCCAAGGATTGCCTCAGTATCGCGCTCTCATTGAAGCTGGACGAGTCCGATCAGAACCTGATGGATCACCTGCTGACAGAGCAGATCAAAAGCAAGAATGCACTGGAGAAAAAAGAGAAATCCGCCCGCCAGAAACGCTGGAAGGATAAGCTGAACAAGCGTTTGTCGGAGGCCAACCGACTACTGGAGAGTGGTCAGCTGCGGGATGCCAAACACGCCCTGCAGAAAATCCTCAAAGATGTGCCAAAAAACAGCCAAGCCAGAGAGATGCTGGCAAAGGTCAACCGGCAACTGCAACGCTATATCGACAACCTGCTGAGCGCCGGGGACCGGCTCTATCGGGATGGTGAAATCGAAAGCGCCAAAGCGACCTGGCGAGCGGCACTCGCCCTCGACCCCCAGGACCAGCGGGCACGGGAGAAGATTCAACGTGCCCAACGGGTATTGAACAATCTGGAAAACCTGCGCAAAACCAACTGACCCTCAAAACCTCACAATAGCAGTGGGCGACCGCCCCCCAATCCGCTATAATCGCGCGGTTTGACGATCCTGACGCCTCTTTCTTTGGCCCGACTCATCACCGTCTCAGCCCCGGATTTCAGGGCTGGTGGTTTAGGAATCAGAGTGGCAGCCGATGAATAGTAGCTGTTAACACGAATCCAATACGTTCTGCCGGGACTGTTTTTACGTCCAGCAAGGCGCAACAGGACGTATTGGATTCGTGTTAACAGGCCCTAGGTGCAGGTAGTCAGTTTCTGAGACTAACTGGCTGGACCACATGGACTGGTCACCAAAATTAGCCAATGACGCCCACAATCGAGCCGGGCGATTGGTGTGGATCCAAGTTGTATTAGATTTTCCGGGTGTTACAAGGATTTCTGGCATCTATGCAGAGTGCAATCAGACAAGCAGACATGAAAGGTGCCATGAGTCGACTGATTATCCTGATCATTAGCCTGCTCTCCTGGGGCGTGGCAAACAGTTCAGAATGGCTTTCAGAGAGCCCGGTTTCGTTCTACGAGACAGAGCTGCAACGCAGTGCACTGTTCAATTCCACCCGCCTATCCGCGTTGACCGGCAACGTCATCCTCGACAGCAGCGAACCGGCTGTTGAACGACCCTACGGATACGGCAGAGAGCTTGGAGACACCAGTCCGGCAGACTATCCTGGGCTGCGCAAGGATGCGGGATACTTCTTCGGTTACCAGTTCTTTATCGTCGGCCTGCTGTATGTGCTTCCGGAAGAGATCTCCGCCTGGACCGATGAGCAGAAAGAGGAGTACACGGTCAATAAGTGGTGGGACAATGTCACCCATCCCCGCTGGGATCCCGACGAGTGGTACATCAACTACATCCTTCACCCCTACTGGGGCATGACCTACTACACAAGGGGTAGAGAGCGTGGCCTGAGTGAGACCGGTGCATTCTGGTACTCATTCGCCCTCTCCTCGATCTATGAGTTCGGCCTGGAAGCTCTGTTCGAACCTGTCTCGATCCAGGACATGATCTTCACCCCCGGTCTCGGCTCTCTACTCGGCTGGTATTTCGAAGACACCCGTCGAGAGATTAAAAGTCAGTCGAGCTACAGTTTCTGGGACAAGAGCGTGCTCGTCCTCACTGACCCTCTGGGCACCCTCAACACCATTGTGGATGGTTGGATCGAAACCGACAGTGAACTGGAACTACGCTCCTTCTACCGCAGTCCCAGCTTCGGCATCTACGACGATACCGACTGGAACAGCCCCTACCGACAACGCATCGACCCATTGGTCAACGACTATCTCGGATTGCAGCTAACCGTTCACTGGCGATAGTTTTTATCAATTTCATTTCACTCATGAACGTGAATGAAGGCAAATTGTTGCTGATGATTTTTTTGGGAATGGCGTGTTTTATTTAATCCGCTAATAACTCAGCAAAGCCAGATGATCCAGTCCTTGGACATCCCAGCAAATATCAGACATAAGCACATGTCGTAAAAATGGTAAATCTGAAACACCTCGAACCGGCAGAGAGAGTAGCTCCCCTCTCCCCTTGCGGGAGAGGGGCCGGGGGAGAGGGGAAGTATCCATCAGCACCCTCATCAACCGATACAACCCTCAATACAAGCTATGTCGGGTGAGTGCACTTAACGCTTCAATTGCATCAACTACTTGATGCTCACCCTCCCCCATCAAGGGAGAGGGGTTTTATGCTTACTTTTTTGGTATGTGCGTGTTTTCGAGACAACGGTAACTCAATGCATCAGCAGCATTTGCGTTCATTTGCGGACTAAAAATTCTGATCCGATAGGTTGATTGGAATCTATCTTAATCCAAGTGCAACAGTGACGGGTTGCCAGATCAAAGCCGGTTTGCAATCTCCAGCAGATTGCCATCCGGGTCGCGCAGATAGATCGAAAGAATTGCCCCTTCAGCACCGGTTCGCTCCACCGGCCCTTCGATAATCTCAACCTGATTCCGCTCCAGATGGACGGCCACTTCGCTCACCGGTGCTTCAGTCAGAAAACAGAGATCGGCAGAGCCCGGTGTTGGCAGTGCAGCTTTGGGTTCGAACTCGTTATGATATTCGTGCAGATTGATTTTCTGTGCACCAAACTTGAGAGCTTTTCTGCCACCGGCGAACTCCACCAGCTGCATACCCAGTATGCGGGTATAAAAGTCGCAACTCACTTGGAGTTCCCGAACGGTCAGTACCAGATGATCGAGTTGTGTGACTTTCATGGACGACAATCGAAAGGCTGGCTTAAAGTGATGGGGAACTGAACCCGATGGTACTCAATCCTGCTCGGGATCGAACTGCCCCCTCGGGCCAAACTCCATATCCAGGCGCTGGTCGATGTGATAGCGGATCTTCTGCTCCAGGGTCGTATCCAGTTCATCGTGCAAGGCGCGTGTAATCTGTTCCCCGGCTTCCTCGATGGCACGTTCGAGTACCTCTGAGAGCATCTTGCTGAGGTCATCCTGCAACTGCTTTGCAATCTCATCACGCATCGCCAGCAGAACTTCATCATACTCGGGAATCCCGCTATCCTCCGAGGCTTCAGGCAGCTTGGTAAAGGTGTGAAATTCTGAAGCCAGTTCATCAGGTTCGATGACATCCTCCAGGAGAGGTATCTCATCATCAACTTCCGGCTTTTTCTCTTCGTCACTCATCTATCTGATATCGTGTTTGTTCAATGGATAGCCCCGGTCGCGGTAGAATTTGAATCGCTCCCGACCAGCGCTCACAACCGGTGGCTCCTGGTCGATGATTTCAGCAACCCGCTTGAAGCGGCTAAAAAAGTTTGGCACCTCTCGGCTTAAATTTATCAATACATCCTGCTCTTCTCCAGCTTCCTGCTGATGACTGATAATCACCGGGGTGACACTGTGATCGCAACGTTCGGCAATCCCATGAGGCACGAAACTGCCCTGGCGAAAGGTCCAGAGTAGACGCTCCATGTGCCTTGTCTCATCTTCACTTTCAGTATGGATGAGGATACGGCGTCCCTGGTGATAAATCTTTTCACACAACCGGCAGGTCAAGGTGAAACGATTACCCCTGGAGCCTTCATCGAGTACATAAAAGTCAATCTGTGTCATGGATTTTATCCGGCAAAGCAGAGCTCCGCACTCAAGAACAGACTCATAATCCGCAACGCCCCATCAGAAAGCGGGTCAGCAGGGGAACCGGACGACCTGTAGCCCCCTTGGCCGACCCGGAGCGCCAGGCGGTACCGGCGATATCCAGATGAGCCCACTTGAACTTCTTCGTATAGCGGGAGAGAAAACAGGCTGCGGTAATGGTACCGGCACCTTTGCCGCCGATATTGGCCATGTCGGCAAAGTTGCTGTCGAGCTGCTCTTGATACTCATCCCAGAGAGGCAGTTGCCAGGCCCGGTCACCACAGGATGAACCAGCATCCAGCAGCTCCTCCGCCAGTGCCTCGTTATTCGCCATCAGGCCTGAGGCCTGATTGCCCAGAGCAACGATACAGGCACCGGTCAGGGTGGCGATATCGATAACTGTGGCTGGTTTGAAACGCTCACTGTAGGTCAGAGCATCGCAGAGGATCAGCCGTCCTTCAGCATCCGTATTGAGCACTTCGATGGTCTGTCCGGACATACTGGTAACCACATCACCTGGTTTATTGGCATCCCCATCCGGCAGGTTTTCGGAACTGGGAACCACGCCGATCAGGTTGATCGGCAAATCCATCTCAAGGCAGGCCATCATCGTGCCGAAAACAGACGCGCCGCCACACATATCATACTTCATCTCATCCATCGCCGCTGCCGGCTTGAGCGAGATGCCACCAGCATCGAAGGTGAGTCCCTTGCCGACCAGCACCACCGGTTTGGCGTCCGCTTTGCCGCCCTGGTAGTTCATGATGATCAGTTTTGCAGGCTGTCGGCTACCCCGGGAGACGGAAAGCAGTGCTCCCATGCCGAGCTTCTCCATCTGTTTCTCTTCCAGCACCTGCACCTTCAGCTTGTCATGGGAGCGGCCCAGCTTACGCGCCTGGTCCGCCAGGTATGTGGGGGTGCAGTAGTTACCGGGCAGATTACCCAAATCCTTGGTCAGTTTGATGCCTTTGGCAATGGCTTTACCCTGCTGCAGGCCCTTCTGCGCCGTTTTCAGATGACGTCTGTCAGCGAGCCAGACAGCCAGCCGCTTGAGTGGTCGTTGGCGCTTTTTGACCGTACTTTTAGTCTCTGCGAACTGATACAGACTCTCTTCACACTGGACAATGGTTTCGCGGACGATCCCAGCCTCGGGAATATTGCTCACCGCAATGTCGCACAAACCCCAGACAGCCTCGATGGCATGCCCTTCATTCAAGCTTTTTATGCTGGCTGTGAGTACCTTCATATAACGCTTGCGATTCAACTCGGATGCTTTGCCCAGTCCGAGCAGCAGTACCCGTTCCGCTTGAATTCCCGGTACATCATAAAGCATCAACTGCTGACCGT
The DNA here is from genome assembly GCF_058244685.1 of Candidatus Thiodiazotropha sp. AKAK2. Classification (NCBI taxonomy): domain Bacteria; kingdom Pseudomonadati; phylum Pseudomonadota; class Gammaproteobacteria; order Chromatiales; family Sedimenticolaceae; genus Candidatus Thiodiazotropha; species Candidatus Thiodiazotropha sp. AKAK2. The sequence goes on from NZ_JBSYOP010000038.1 coordinate 198,051, forward strand.
TCTCACCATTCATGTCTCCCCGCTTCAGGATCTCCTTGAGGTGGCCTTTGCTGGCTCTATCCACGAGCAGTGCTGAAGGCGAGAGTTGCCGTTTGGCAAACACCCCCAGAATCAAACAGGCAGTACGTTGTTTGGTCAGGTCACCGGTTTTGATGCTGTATTCCATGAAGTCAAAGGCCTCTTCTAATCGTTGCTCACTCATTGTGACACATCTTATGGGAGGCAAGAGAAGCCGACAACCTGAAAATCAAAGGGATAGAATAGTGTCTGAAGTGTTCTATTCAATGGGGATCGTAATTCCAATAAGGTCCTGGCGAATCCGATCCCGCTAGCCGGGCCGAACAGATAGCCATGAGTCATAAAACCACCCAGAACTGTCTGCTGTCAGTTAAAATCTGTTTCCATTTGCGGACTTAAGCCTGATTTGCGAGGATTTGCGGCGGAACAGCCTGAATTGAATGAATGATTTCTGAAATACACACCACCGCCGGGAAGTCACGTTGATCACTCTGATCGATCGCTATCTGCTGCGAGAGGTATTGAAGGCGATGTCGGCGATCCTGCTGGTGTTGACCCTGATCCTCTCCAGTAACAGCTTCATCAAACTGCTCAAGGAGGTCGCCACCGGCGAGCTGCATGCGGAGCTGCTTGCCCAGGCCCTGGCACTGCAAATGGTGGTCTACTTCTCCCGCCTGATCCCGCCGGCATTCTTTTTTGCCGTGCTCTATGTGGTGGGCAGAATGTACCGGGACAGCGAGATGGTGGCCTTGGAGTCCTGTGGCATCGGTGGCATGCGGATCTACCGCTCGATGGTTCTGGTGGTCGTGCCGGTGGCGCTGATCACCGGCTGGCTCTCGCTCTACGTGACCCCCTGGGCCGGTCGCATGAGTGCCGAACTGCTCAGCAGTCAGCAGGGGCAGGCAATGGAGCTGGCCGGGATCAGTGCCGGTCGTTTTAACGAATACAGTCAGGGAGATCTGGTGCTCTATGTGGAATCCCTCGACAGTGACGAACGCCGCATGCAGAAGGTTTTCGTACAACAACGCCGGGAGGGTGCATTGACCCTGGTGAGCGCGAAACGGGGCTATCAGCGGATCGACAATAATAGTGGCGACCGCTATCTGGTGTTGGAGGATGGGCTGCGTTATGTCGGCATACCCGGTCAGGCTGACTACCAGGTCAGTGAATTCGATGAATATGCACTGCTGATCAAGACCTCAACCGGCGGGGAGACGAAAGTGACCCGAAGATCCCTCTCCAGTTACGATCTGCTCCACTCGGATTCGATCAAGGATCGGGCTGAATTTCAGGTCCGCCTCTCCCAGGTGCTGGGCCTGCTGGTGTTTGCCCTGTTGAGCCTTCCCCTGAGTCGGACTCTGCCGAGACAAGGCCCCTTTGGCCGGCTGGTCTTCGCCTTTGTGCTCTATACCGTCTACCTGAGCCTGCAGGGTGCTGCTGAAAACTGGATGATCCACGCACGCACACCGGAGTGGCTGGGTATCTGGTGGGTCCATCTGAGCCTGGCGGTCGTCGGCTTGCTGATGCTGTTGCCCGATACCCCGCCGGTTCGCCGTTTGCGGCGCCGACTGAGGAGTCAGCCGGCATGATCCTAGATTCCGCAGTTGACCACTCCATTCTGTTACTAAGTTATTGAATAAGATGAAAAATGTTTCGATAGAGGGTATCCCTCGCTGGGTGAGTCACGTTACAGGGCGAATTGCGCGCTTGTGGCGGCGCATGGCGGCGTTGCAACGCCTTGCCCTGCACCCCCACAAGCGCACACTTCACCCTGTCCAACTACGGATTCCAGGATGATCACTACCCTGGATCGCTACATCGGAAGGTCGGTACTCACCGGTGTACTGGCGGTGATGTTACTGCTGCTGGTGCTGATCGGCTTTTTCGAGGTAGTGGCCGAACTGGAGGACGTCGAGCGTGGTTATACCACCGGCAAGGCCTACAGCTATGTGTTTCTGGGACTACCCCGATACATCTATGAATTGTTTCCGGTGGCAACCCTGCTCGGCAGCCTGATCGGGTTGGGCGTACTGGCGAGCAATTCGGAGCTGATGGCGATGCGTGCCGCCGGGATCTCCATCGCCAGGATCGTCTCATCGGTATTGAAGGCGGGATTGCTGATTCTGGCCGCAGTAATCTGGGTCGGCGAGTATCTGGCGCCTCTCACGGAACAGCAGGCGCAACGCATGAAAATGGAGGCGCTCTCCGATCAGATCAGTCTGAAGACCCGCTACGGGTTCTGGTCCCGCGACGACAACACCTTCATCAATATCCGTCAGGTGCTGCCCGATGCACAACTCGCCGATGTCTCTCTGTATGAATACGACGGTGCATCCCGCCTACTCCGGGCGATCTATGCTGAACGGGCAAGCTATGAGTCTGACGGCTGGGTCTTGCATGGTGTCTCGGTGAGTCGGTTTAGCGATCAACGCATCCAGGTCCACCAACAAAATGAGCTGACCTGGCAGACCCAACTGGAACCGGCTTCCCTCGATGTATTGACGGTAAAACCTCATATGCTCGCTGCTTGGGACCTGTGGCGCTACATCGACTATCTGCGCAACAACGGGCAGGCATCGGTCAGTTATGAGGTCGCTTTCTGGGGCAAGCTCGCCGCGCCTCTGGTCACCCTGGTGATGCTGTTGTTGAGCATCCCTTTCGTGTTCGGATCTCTGCGCAGTGTGAGTGTGGGACAGCGGGTATTCGTCGGAGCGATGCTGGGGATTGTGTTCTACCTGCTCAACCGGGCCTTCTCCTATATGGCTGTGGTTTATTCGTTTAATGCCCTGTTCGCCACCGCTTTACCGCTGCTGTTCTTCATGGGATTGGCCTGGTGGATGTTCCGACGGGTGCCTTAGTTTTCTGTCCGCGAATGGACACCAATAGCAGCAAAACAATCATAGGCGATCACTACTGTACCGTTAACTCAAAAACATCCAAGGAGATGTATAAAAGCCCCTCTCCCTTGATGGGAGAGGGGTTGGGGAGAGGGTGAGCATCAAGCCATTGATGCAATTCAAGTGTAAATGGCACTCGCCCATCAATCCTTGTACTGGGGAATGTTTAGATTGATGAGGGTACTGATGGATACCCCCCTCTCCCCCGGCCCCTCCCCCGCAAGGGGAGAGGGGAGCTACTCTCTCACTGATTGGTACACTGATGATTGGTGCATTTTCTAGCCTTGATCTTCTGCTTGGTTATCTCTTTACATGTCACAAACCTCTATAGACTAGAGAAACCAATTGAAATTAACTCGTTGTTTCATATCGATCAAAGTTAACGGGACAGCAGAAATCGACTGCGATTTTTTTGTGTCCATTTACGGTGATTGGCGTTCATTCGTGGCCAATGGAATATTCAGATAATTCTAGTTTTATTAAACTCTGCAGGCCGAAAAAAAGCACAAGACAAAACCCATAATCTGGGACTAAAATCCGCGCATATTCCAAATCTACCCGGGAAGTTGAACCATGAGTCGAGTATTGATAATCGGTGCCGGCGGCGTTGGCAGAGTCGTCACTCACAAGTGTGCCCAGGTTGCTGAGGTTTTCAGTGAAATCTGGCTGGCCAGCCGAACCCTTTCCAAGTGTGATCAGATAGCCAGTGAGATCGAATCCACGACGATACAGACCGCCCAGGTGGACGCGGACAATGTGCCGGAGCTGGTCGAACTGATCAAACGGGTTGAGCCCGAACTTGTCATCAATGTCGCTCTGCCCTATCAGGATCTGACCATCATGGATGCCTGTCTCGAGACCGGCGTGCACTATCTCGATACGGCCAACTACGAACCACCGGACGAAGCGAAGTTCGAGTACAAATGGCAATGGGCCTACCAGCAGAGATTCCAGGCGGCGGGGCTGACCGCCCTGCTCGGTTCCGGTTTTGATCCCGGCGTCACCAACGTGTTCATTGCGTACGCACTGAAACACCATTTCGACCGCATACATCAGGTGGATATTCTCGACTGCAATGCGGGCGATCACGGCTATCCGTTCGCCACCAATTTCAATCCGGAGATCAACATCCGCGAGGTCACCGCCAACGGTCGCTTCTATGAAAATGGTCAATGGGTTGAAACCAGGCCGATGGAGATCTCCCGGGTATTCGACTTCCCGCAGATCGGCCCGCGCAAGATGTTCCTGCTCTACCATGAAGAGATGGAATCTCTGACCAAACATATTCCGGTAGAGCGGATGCGCTTCTGGATGACCTTCGGTGAAAGCTACCTGAAACATCTCGAAGTGATCCAGAACCTGGGACTCGACCACATTCAACCAATCGAGTTTCAGGGCCAGCAGATCGTCCCCTTGCAGTTTCTCAAGGCGCTGTTGCCTGATCCGGCCACCCTGGGCCCCCGTACCAAGGGAAAAACCAATATCGGTTGTATCATCAAGGGTGAAAAAGCGGGTCAACCAGTGAGCCGCTATATCTACAATGTCTGCGACCATCAGGCCTGCTATCGAGAGACCCGCGCCCAGGGTGTCTCCTATACCACCGGTGTGCCGGCAATGATCGGCGCCAAGATGATTCTGCAAGGCAAGTGGCGCGAGCCCGGTGTGTGGAATATGGAGCAGTACGATCCGGATCCGTTTATGGCGGATCTCGAGCGTTACGGCCTGCCCTGGCAGGACCAGGCATTTGACATCGATATCGACACACTGCCTGTCGATGAGTAGCGAATTCGACGCCCTGCCCTCACCTTGCTACCTGCTCGAAGCGGCCAGGCTGAGAGAAAATCTTCAGCTGATCGATCGGGTGCAGCAGGCGTCAGGCTGCAACATCATTCTGGCACTCAAGGGCTTTGCCATGTGGTCGGCCTTTCCAATGGTGAGGGAGTATCTGTCGGGCTGCTCCGCCAGCTCCTACAATGAGGCACGCTTGGCCAAAACCCATTTCGGCGGGGATGTTCATCTGTATGCGCCAGCCTACTCCGAAGCCGAGTTCCCGGAGCTGCTGCCGTTGGCCGAACGGATCAGCTTCAACTCCCTCTCCCAATGGCAGAGATTGGGGGATCAGGCGATTGCTGCCGGTAAATCCTGTGGCTTACGGGTCAATCCCGCCATCGATGAAGTGGCTATAGATCTCTACAACCCCTGCCACAGCCAATCCAGACTCGGCATCTCTGTTGAACAGGCCGCGCAGGATTTGCCAGCCGGAATAGAAGGCCTGCATGTACATGCTTTGTGTGAATCCCACGCCGATGCAACCTCCAGACTGATCCAGGCCATGGAAGAGAAATTCGCTCGCTGGCTGCCCAACCTGAAGTGGTGCAATCTGGGTGGCGGTCATCTGATGACCCGACAGGGTTACGATGTTGACGGCCTGATCGAGACACTGAAAGGCTTTCGTCAACGTCATCCACACCTGGATATCGTGCTTGAACCGGGCTCAGCCATCGCCTGGGATAGCGGTCCATTGGTCGCCACAGTACTGGATCTAATCGAGCGTGGAGGTATCGCCATCGCACTGCTGGATGTCTCGGCCACAGCTCACATGCCCGATGTACTGGAGATGCCCTATCGGGCGGAAGTCCGTCATGGGGGTAAACCAGGCAGCCGTCCCTATACCTATCGACTCACCGGACCGACCTGCCTGGCCGGTGACATCATTGGGGATTACGCATTCGATCACCCCCTGCAAATCGGTGAGCGGTTGATCTTTGAGGATATGATTCACTACACGATGGTTAAAACCACCCAGTTTAACGGAGTCCCGCACCCGGCCATCGCAATTCGTCATGAACAGGGGGAGATCGAAGTGATCAGGCAATTCAGCTATGACGATTATGAGCGCCGACTCTCATAACCGTGACCATCATCGATTCTGCCAGCAATAGAAAAACAGACCCAGCCCCACTGCTGTCCGGAATAAATACGTTTCATCTACTGAAAGCTGTGCAGCACTTGATTTTGGGGGTAGAAGTCATGGCATTGCCTGACAATCAAAGATTCATAATCTGCGCAAGGCAAACTCAAACAGACCTGTATGGTGCTTACTCAAACCCTATTTGGTGGGGCATGGCCCCACCCTACCATCGATTTCAGAATGTTGCCCCACCGAATACTACCATCGATTTCAGGATGTTGCCCCACCGAATACTACCATCGATTTCAGGATGTAGGGTGGGGCCATGCCCCACCAAATACGCTGATGGTCAGGTTAGTAATCAGGTGAAGCATCACCATGATCATCGAATAAACACAGACGCACTGATTTTTCCGGATAGCAATACCTTGATGGGAGAGGGTGCACCCGAAGCGTTTCACCTGGCAAAAACCTGGTTTCGTGTTATCACCCCCCTAACCAAGCCGGTCAAAGATCTCCTGAATCGACTCGATTGATGCCTCAATGTGTTCCAGCATCATAGCATCACGGGTTGCATCCGAATCCTTGTAACTGTGAAACATCCGCACAGTATTGCGTATCTGCCAGGTCAGCTCTTTGATCAGCAACTCGATCTCATTGAATTCACCCAGGACCTGTTGATCAACCCTGGACAGCTCTCTCTCCTTACACAGCCATGCGGCAATTTCACTGCTCAAAAGTCCGGACTCATCCAGTGTAGAGCGTATTCGACAGGTGACTGCGGCAATCGCGGATAGCTGCCTGGCATCATGCTGGTCAATTCGCTCCTTGAGCTCCAACAGGTTCTCGTGAATATCGTCAAGGGCCTGCTTTGCCTCTCTAAGGATATCGATCTGTTTACCAAGTTTCTTGGCATAATCCTTTGGACAATCGTCAGCGTTCAACCTGACCGGTTGCAGGCCTGACTTTTTGATGATCGACATCGTTGCCCGATACACTTCGTAACCGTTGGTGGTAGGGTTAAGTTGCAGGTATGGCTTGATATCACCAAGGGTTCGTTGGCTGTTTCGAAAAGATTTGACCCGGATGGAGTGGATACTGTCGGTCATGCTTATGATCTTTCCAGGATTACCGAGTTGCTCCTCGTTCAAGGCGAATGGATAGCCTGCGCCAAAACAGTCTTCATGGTGCTCTATGACGGCTCGGGAGACCTCTGGATAGATGCCTGGTACTGAGTCAGCAATAATCTTACCCACAATCACATGTGCACGAACGGTACTCCACTCCTGAGCGGAGAGTTTTCTGTTGCTGCAGACAATTTCAGGATCCAGATGAAGCAGTCCAATATCGTGCATCAGCGCCGCAACGAGGATGTCACGCCGCTCATCCACACTCAGTCCCATCTCCCGTGCGATCATGGTAGAGAGCCAGGCGGAGAAGATGCTTTTTTCAAACTCAGTATGCATCTGTGCCTCAAGAACGGTCAGTTTTTGAGTCAGCAGCGGATGCAGTCTTTCCAGTTGCAACAGTTTTTCGAACTCAGGTCCATAGTTCAGGGCCTCATTCACTCTGTTCAGGTCAGGATATTTTTCTAACAGTCGTCTGAATTCAGCGATCAGGGTCTGGGTATCCGCCTGATGTGCCAGACCTATGTGGTTATCCAGAGGCTTCAGCAGCTTGTGTTTGATCAGTTGCTGTCGTACATCCCGATCGATGTTGATGCCCTTACGTGCTACAAGGACGCCTTTGTCATTGAGAATATCGGATGTGGTGAACGCCTGGTTTCCCTTGTTTGAGATCTCTGACAAGTGAACAGAGTAGAAACCGTTTTTGGCATGATCTGTGTACTGCTGAATTAACTCTTCCATTACTACCACGATCTACAGCTACGTAGTTTTTACAACTAAAAACTATCCCAAAATCACAACAATTCTTATGGTCGCTTTTTCTGCTATATCTGAAATCTTTAATCAAATCCCTGTCAGACTCACTCAACGGCCAACACAAAATTTACTTTAGATACTTAGGGCTTAGGATCTGATTTTGCCAATCCAACAGCCCTAGCCCATCTCTTTTTAGTATCAATATGGGGGCAACAGAGCCGATTGGATTCGTGTTAACAGGCCCTAGGACAGACTTTCAATCAGAGGTATCTCCTTCCCGTCAATCCCAGCTTTCAAGTGGCGACTCTGAGTCAATACTCGACGGCATATTTTTTTATCCAGAAGGGCTACAGCCTGACGCTCAAGATATTCAGCCCCCTTCTCATCACCTGCATCCCGTAACCGCACAGCCATCACTTCCAGTTCACGAACTGACGCCTGTTTAACCATATGTCGGAAGCCTCTCGGTCTCGACCTGGTATCATCCATGCCCGGAAGCCGTTCATTATCAGTCAACATGTCACTTCCCCCGCTCAGTTTCCAATCCATTCTATTTTGGATTTTTTTAAACCTGTCTGAAACGACCACAGCCAGTGTAATCCTGACAGACATCAACCCTATACCTACTTAGGATTCCTCCACCGAAACCGGTGATTAACCAAACTGAAAGTCTGCTTTATTCAGTAAGTTAATTAAATAATAGTCGTTTAAATAATCGCTGAAGTGATCTTTGACACTGTTACTGTGTGACAAATTACTGATCTGCAAAACAGTGGAAATGTTCGGTTGGAAAGTATCTTCGGTATCAGCAAGCGCCACACTGAGGGTACCGCTTGACCTGGAGAGTATGGAGGATACGCTGCTATTGTTTTGTTTTTAACAGTCTGGCCGGATCATAACCGGAAGCTTCAACAATATGCTCAACCAGCTGCCAGTCATCGGCGGTGATTTCAGGTTGCCGCGACAAAACCCACAAATACTTTCTGCTCGGCATACCAACTACCGCAAAGTCGTAATCACTACCGAGTCCCAGGATCCAATAGTCACCCCAGAACAGATTCCAGCCAAACAGGGAGACGAAACTGACCGCCAGTTTTGCATTCGAACGGTTATCCACGATGCGTCCGATGCCCTTTGCCTCATCCATCTCACCCTGTTGATCCCGGCAGCGGTTGATGACCTGAATATCACCACCCTCAAGCTGTCTGTAGTTTGCCGTTACCTCACCGGCACAATGATCCTGAAAACGATTCGGTAGTCTGGCAATTTCATACCAGTTGCCAAGGTAGCGTTGCATATCCACGCTTGACACCGTCTTCAACTGTGATCGGTCCCGCGCGCAGCCCACTACTGTGCCCGACAACAGCACAATCAGGCAACTCACCAGTAACCGTTTCAAGAGTTGTTTCATGAGAAGAGGTCGAGGGATTTGACCGGATCATCGATCCAGCTTTTGTCCTGTTGCCAATCGATGGACGGATCATCCACATAGAGTTCGATCTCATTACCATCCGGATCTTCAAGATAGATACTCTGACTAATTGTATGGTCAGAAAGGCCGTTTATCTTTATACCGGCTTCGTTGAGCCGGTCGAGGGCCTGTTTCAGCGCAGCCAGTTCATCACCCACTTTCCAGCCGATATGATAAAGCCCCGTTCGGCGCCCCTGAAGCGGACCGGGCGCCTCACCCACCTCAATCAGCAATAACTCGTGATGGGTACGTCCACCACTGAACATGACCCCTTTGCCGCCAAATATCTCACCCTGTGCCTCCAGGCCCAGCGCTGCTGTGTAAAACTTTGATGAAACCTGCAGATTTTTCACATACAGCGCCACATGGCCAAGCTCTATCATCGTGTTATCCCACTGTTATTTGTAGTCAATCTGGCCTGCACCCTGGGGGCGAGAATTTTATCCCGATCCAGTATTTCCGGATAGAGTCGCCAATAGTACTCAATGCGGGAAACTCGCCGTCCCAGATTCGACTCCAGCCGACACCGCTCTGCCTCCTGCAGAGTCGGTAGCGTCAGTAGCGCAGGGGCTAACCAATCCACATAACGTTGTACAAGGGCACTGCTCTGATCATCCGGCCAATCTTCTGTCACACCAAAACTTGGTAAACCGGCCCGCTCGAACCGCTCACCCTGGTCGGTCTCGGCATACTGACGATCCACATCCCAGGTCAGCCACAGGTGATTGACATGAAAGCCCGCTCTTTTCCTGACCAGCCTCTCCAAGCGATCGATTTCCCTGAAGTGATGATCCCCACCAACCCCGGAACGCTCCAGGCAGCCTCGCCAGAAGCGGGGCTTGTGATTGCTGTGTCTGGGCCCAGGCTGCATCGACATCAGCAGCGCCAGTGGCTTGTGATCTGTCTGATCCAGTAACCATAACTCACGCCGGTCTGTTAAAGGAAAGGGTAGTTCATGTTGGTGTTGCAGAATCTGCTCTATCAGCAGAGTACACAGATCCCCATGCCAATCGCCGGGCCCCATCGGGGCTTTGATCAAACCCTCCTTCTCAGACCAAAGACCAACCAGTTGCCAGTTATTGATCGATGCATGGGCATTGAGACTTCCCCAACCGCCAGGTCGGACAATCTGTATCTCGAACTGCCACACCCTGCCATTGGTCGTTGAAGCCCGTCCACCCGCCAATTCGATGATCTGCAGAACACCCAGGAAAGGATTCAAACGACGTATCCCGTAACAATTGACTGGCGCATTACTGATCATTCGCTCTCTGCCGAGTAGCTGCGTAACTCTTCGAACCAGGTTCCACAAGGTGATGAAATTCAGGCGGAATCACCTCGAACAGATACTCAACTCGACCCACAACCGTTTCGATCTGCCGAGGCTGGGTTAGTGAGTCGGGTTTTCTGGATACCTGCTGTTGATAGGCATAGGGGTCTACACCATTCATCGAAAATACCTCCTGAATCTGTCACAGGCATTGTTCTCTTTCAGGCTGTGACAATAATTGTACAATTAAGTTTATTATGTACAAGTTTTCAGTGTAATTATTGTACCATTAGGAATTCAAGGTATTACCAATAGAAACTCCATATACACGCAGATCAATCGATCAGAGCCTCTCCGGATCCTGTAAAGTCAGGGATTGGCCTCTGTCACCCTGACAGCCCACTGGTCCGATGAGGAGGCATTCCATGAGGAGTGGCTGCATGCTGGGAAGTTCAGTATCTGGCGTGAGGTGGATAGGCGACCGCCGGATAACATCCATGCGGGTCATGCGCCCTTATCCGATCCTGTTTATGCCGCATGGGGTTACAAAGCGGATTGATCCGCAAGTTTGCTTCCCTGAGGGACCCAGATATAGCCCGCTTCCACATCACCGAAAACCAAGCCTGGGGTGTTGAGTGCATAGAGACCGGCAATATAAAGACAGATCACTGCATCCAAAGCATCCTCATTGGACTTCAACGACCGGCCTGTAAGCTGATCAATCTCTGTCGGATCGAAATATCTGCGTAGAACCGGATCGATTTCGAGTGGTAATACCGGGCTGCTTATCAGACACCCGATCAGTTCCGCCAGCTGTTTTTGACCAGCCCGTTTTTGCACCACAGGACCTTTCTTATAGAGCAGCCTACGGTCAAGTCCGAAGACCTCGATCATTGCGGGATGAGGGTAACACTCAATCTGCCACTTGGCCTGGCCCAGATGCTGAAAACCCTCTCTGCTGAGATGCCGGGACAACGCCACACTATCCGCTTGGGGATAGAGCCTGGTGTTGGAGGCATGGCAGGCTGCCCCTCTGGATCCGTAGACTCTGGACAGGGCTTTTTCACATGGCCGCTGGCCATGTGGATTGGGAATGATCAGCGAAGCATCGATGGCGACTCCCGACAAGCCTTCAAGTCCGCTCAGATGTTTCATCAGTTGATTGACAGGAAACAGGGCGACTTCGATTGTCTGCAGCCTGAGTACACCATCAACCAATTCTCCACTGGCCAACGCCGTTGGATTCCTGTCAGTACGCCAAGCCAGATCCACACCGAGAAGCTGTAGCTTCAAATCATCTCCATCACATATAGATTGTCAGTCACCGGTCATTCGATCTTACCTTACCACGCTCACTGAGGAATCAGATCCACCTCTGGTGGAATATAACACCGCCACAACCGGGACTGATGGACTCCCCGGAAACGGATCCCCGAATGGCCAGGGTATTCACCACGGACAGATAATTAAATGAACAGACAAAACCCGTTTGAAAGAGATTTCAGACTATCTGAACAGCAGGAATATCCAGTGCTTGGAAAGAAACCGATTGTTGCAGTGCAATAGCTATAACAGCACAAACAAGCCCGGTTAACGCATCAGGAATAACAGCACCAAATTCATTGATAATAGTCAACTGCATTGTTATTCTTTGGCGCTAATGAGGTTTAGGCATGGTATAAATGCCGAACCAAAGATTCCCTGGGTGGAACAGATTGCACGCCTTTTACTAACTAGAATCAACCCGGCCTGCAATCAATCAAGTAGTAGCACAAACAGTACACGCCCCGTCGTCGATGGATCGGTTGTGTGTTTGAAAAAGAATTTAAAAAGGGGGAAGGCATCATGCCTAAAACTGTTTCCAGGCTTGCTACCTGGCTAATTCCATTCTTTCTGATTCTGCTCGTACAGTCTGCACACGGCGCTACAGAGCCCGGTATCAGCATCCTTGGTGAAGAGCCTCCGGAAGGTTTCGATCCGGTTACCGGTGAACGCATCATCTCCAACGAACGTTGCCTGACCTGTCACGGCGATGAGCAGATGAAAACCGATGTTCGCGACGATGGCAGCGAAGTGAAGATCTTCGTCCACAGCAAGCAGATTCGGGAGAGTGTGCATGGTGAACTGAACTGCAACAGCTGCCACATCACCATCGATCGTGTCCCCCATCGCAAGGCGCCGGCTGTCATCGTCGGCTGTCTCGATTGCCATCGGGAGACCTGGGAAGAAGTGAAGGACGATCCGGACGACAAACATGAACGACTCAAAGTGGTCAACGAGTCGATCGACAGCTACATGCAATCGATCCATGCCCAACCCAACTCACTGGATCAGTCCCGCACCAATGCCACTTGCTACGACTGTCATGAAGCCCATAACGTGGGCGAGCTGGGCAGCATTCAACGAGCCGAAAAGCGCCTCAAGAATCCTGAAGTCTGTGGCAAATGTCATGAGCAGCAGCTGGAGGACTACCGCACTTCCGTTCATGGCATCGCGGTCCTGGAACAGAAAGACAGTGAATCGGCCGTCTGCTCCGACTGTCACACCACCCACCAGATCGACTCACCGGAAACCGACAAGGCCAAACTGGCGATCACCAAAAACTGTGGTGACTGCCATGAAGAGGCCCAACGCACCTACTTCGACTCCTATCATGGTCAGGTGCACCGGCTCGGTTACACCAACACCGCCAAATGTCATGACTGTCACGGCAGCCACAAGATCAAAGGCGAGGATGATCCCACCTCGGAGATCCACGCCAACAACCGCCTGGAGAACTGCCGGGTCTGCCACGAGGATGCGAATGATAACTTCCTGACCTTCTGGCCCCATGGCGATGCGGACGACCGGGAGAACTACCCTGGCCTCTGGTTCTTCAAACTGTTCATGCAGACACTGATTTTTGCTGTCATGGCCTTCTTCTGGGTACATGTGCTGGCGTGGCTCTACCGCGAAGTCATGGACCGCATTCAGGGCAAAGGCTTCATCGAAGATCTGGATAAACCGGACATCGTCTATTTCCGCCGTTTCCCGGTCGTCTGGCGCTGGATTCATGGCCTCTTCGCCATCTCCACCATGACCCTGATCCTCACCGGCACCACGCTGCTGTTCGCCCATACCGGTTGGGCCAAGGCGGTGGTGGTATTCCTCGGTGGAACTGAGATGGAGGGGATCATCCACCGTACAGCCGCCGTGATCTGGCTCGGAATATTCCTGGTCCATCTGACGATCGCCATGACCAACATCATTCGCGAGGGTAAGGACTTCAAATGGTTCGGCAGCACTTCCATGTTGCCCAACTGGAAGGATTGGAGCGACCTGAAAGGTATGTTCAGATGGTTCATCGGAAAAGGTGAGCGCCCTGAATTCTCCCACTGGACCTATTGGCAAAAGTTCGACTACTGGGCCCCCTTCTGGGGTGCCGCGGTAATCGGTACATCCGGCATCATGTTGTTTGCACCGGAGAAGACAGCCCTCATTCTGCCTGGCTGGATGTTCAACATCGCGACCCTGGTACATGCTGAAGAAGCGCTGCTGGCGGCGATATTCCTCAACTCGGTGCATTTCTTCAATGTGCACTTCCGGCCTGAGCGCTTCCCGATGAGTACCACCATCTTCACCGGCGCCATTCCGTTCGAGGAGTTCCGCCACGACCATCGCGAAGAGTACGAGCGACTGGCCGCCACCGGTGAGATCAACAACTACCTGGTCAGAAAACCCTCACGCCGGGCAGATCTGGCCGCCTCTTTTATCACTACGGTGTTGATCATGGCAGGCCTGGCATTGCTCACCCTGGTACTGATCGGCCTGGTTACCTCACCGAACTGATAGGCAGGGAATATGCAGAGAGAGAAAACTATGAACAAGAAAATGCCCTATCTCCTGCTGGGACTCGCAGTACTGTTTCCAGCCTCCGCTACGGCGGCACCCACTGGTCAGGCGCTGGCCTTCACCTGTGCCGGCTGTCATGGCACAGACGGCTCAAGTGTCGGCCCCTCGAGTCCATCCATTGCAGGCATGGATCCGGAGGTGTTTATCGATGCCATGCAGGGTTACAAATTCGATGAGCGAAACTCCACCATCATGAACCGCATTGCGAAAGGCTATAACGAGGAGCAGATCAAAAGTATGGCCTGGTTTTTCGCCAAACAGTCGTTGCGGCTCAGCCCACAGAAGCATGATGTGGAAATGGCCAAGCTCGGTGCCAAACTGCACGATGAGCATTGTGAAAAGTGTCATGAGGATGGCGGTAGACCCGGTGATGCCGGCACTCTTGCTGGTCAGTGGATGCCCTATCTGCACTACACCATGGAGGATTTCATCGATGGCCGCCGGGAATACCCGAGAAAGATGAAACGCAAAGTCGATGCCGCCATCGAAGCCGAAGGTGATCAGGCCATTCCGGCTCTGATTCACTACTACGGCAGCCAACACTGATTCCCGGGACAGGAAAAGAGCATGACAGAGATTAACCGTCGAGATTTTATTCGATTTGCCACCGTTGCCGGGGCATCCCTTGGCTTTCCCCAACTCGCACTGGCTGCCAATCCCAAAGTGGTGGTGGTTGGTGGAGGCGTCGGCGGCTGCACCGCAGCCAAGTATCTACGCAAACTCCACCCACAGACCGAAGTCACCCTGATTGAGACCAAAAAGGTCTACCAATCCTGCTTCATGAGTAACGAAGTACTCAGTGGCGACCGTACCCTGGATTCCATCACCTTCGACTATGAGGGGTTGAAGCGTCATGGGGTGAAAGTGGTGATCGACCGGGTCGACGCCATCGAGCCCGACAAAAAACAGGTGGTTACCCAGGGCGGCGAAACATTCGCCTACGATGCCTGCATCGTCTCCCCGGGAGTGGACTTCAAGTGGGATGCGATCGAGGGCTACGACGAGAAAGTCGCCGAAGTGGTGCCGCACGCCTGGTTTGCCGGACCTCAGACAACCACCCTGCGCAATCAGATTCTGGCGATGCCGGAAGGCGGCAAGGTGATCATCGTCGCGCCACCCAATCCCTACAAGTGCCCCCCCGGCCCTTATGAGCGGGCTGCGCAGATCGCCATGTACTGCAAACACCATAAACCGAAGGCGAAAATCCTGATCCTCGATCCAAAGGACAAATTCTCCAAGCAGGGGCTGTTCACCCAGGGCTGGAGCAAGCTCTACGGCTTCGGCACTGAGAACAGCATGATCGAATGGGTCGGCGCTGCCGGTGGCGGCACGGTTGAGGAGCTCGACCCTTCCACCATGACCCTGCAGGCGGAGATCGAGGAGTTCCAGGGGGATGTGATCAACATCATTCCACCGCAGAAAGCGGGCAAGGTCGCCTTCGCCTCTGACCTCACGGATGGGGACTGGTGTCCGGTCGATAAACTGACCTTCGAATCCAGCAAGCATAAAAACATCTATGTTCTGGGTGATGCCTCAAGCGCCGCGAAGATGCCGAAATCGGCCTACGCCGCCAATTCCCAGGCCAAGGTTGCAGCGGCTGCCATTGTCTCGCGCTTCAATGGTATCGAACCGCCGGATCCCACCTTCGTCAACACCTGTTACAGCATCCTTGGCGAAGAGCACGGTATTTCCGTGGCAGCGGTCTATACCCTGGACAAGAGCAGCAATACCATCCTGCCGATCAAAGGTGCCGGTGGCCTCTCCCCGATGGACGCCTCGGATCAACAACGCAAGCGCGAAGTCAGCTATGCACACAGCTGGTTCGCCAATCTGATCGACGACATGATGATGTAGCCAATACAACGGAAGGCCGCTTAGCGGCCTTCCGATGACGCAATCGACAGTCGCAATTTCAATCCGATTCAAACCAAAGAGAGATCCGCCCTGCCCTTCTCCCGGGCAACATCCTCCGTAGTTCTGACACAGTTCTTACCGCACCTTTTCGCCAGATAGAGCGCATTGTCTGCCGCATCGAACAACTCCAGCATGGTCTGGCCCGGCTGATACTCCGCCACGCCGATACTGATGGTAATCCTTTCACTGATCAGTGACTGCTCCCGGTTTAAATCCTGGATTGCTTTTCTGACCTTGTCCGCTATGTAGGCCGCGTCTGTCAGGGACGATTTATCGAGCAGAATGGCAAACTCCTCTCCCCCCCAGCGAGCCAGGGTATCGATGTTTCTGATCTGGGACTGCACCAGATTGGCGATCTGTTTGAGAATCTCATCCCCGAGCAGATGACCGTAGCGGTCATTCGTCGCTTTGAAATCATCAATATCCACCAGGGCGAGGGAGAAGGATTGATTGATCCGTTGTGAGCGGTTCACTTCGCTGTTGAAGTTCTCTTCCAATCCCCGTCGGTTCAGCAGCCCGGTCAATTGATCCGTTCGGCTGATATCCAGGATCTGCTGGTTTAGTTTGTTCAACAGGGCAGCTGCCTTGGCGCGGGAAAATTCCAGACTCCAGACCAGCCAACTCAGTGCAAACAGGGTGGCGATAAAGCGGATTTTGAACGTATCCGAATAGTGCGGAACCAAACCATAGCTATCTCCAAAGCCCAACAGCACGGAGAGCAGCGCGATCACAAACAGGGATAAAAAATAGCCGTGCAAGTGGCCCAACAGGGAGATGATGATGACCACAATTGGATAGGTCCAAAGAGGGCCGGTTGCCTCAACTCCCCCACTGATAATCAGATAGACTACCTGCACCAGCATAACCGTACTGTAGAGCCAGGCCGCGATCTTGTGGTTTTCGGTCTTCAGAACAAACAGGTTGATGACTATGGCCGCCAGAAGTGAGCCGGAGAGGAAATAGGCGGTCTCATAACGTAGATTGATATAGCTGGCCAAGGCAAAGGCAGCGAGAAAAAATGCACCGATCAGGAAGATCAGATGATATTGGATACGCCGCCGTTCAGCCTCGATTGAGTTGAAATCATTCAAGGCCTGGCGGGGTTGACTGAATAGGGACCTCATCCCCCAAGCATAGTACATCCAGCCATCGACCGCATGATTTAACTCACTGAAATACCTAGGATTTTAGTAATTTATTTCATTTTTTGTAAAACAATGCGATTAATCAATCCGAATGATATCTCGGTACTGATCGGAATCATTTTTTCAACCTTTTCACATCACAGGAGCGAGTTACCGGCACCGTAACAACGCTCCACCAGATAGGCCAGGAACGGAACGGAATGCCGCTGTGCAGTGACAACCCGATCTCACAGGTACGATTGTTGGTGTAACCCTGGTTACAGCCCGGCGGAAGTTGCTCTCTGAGGCGTGTGAATTGAGTTGAGGATGGGAGAACTCCTAATCACCGGCAAATTCACAACCCCCCTCTTCGAGCGCCAGCACCGCTTCGCTGGTACAGACTTGAGCAACGCTAAGAAAGTCCTCTTCCAAACCCATTTTACAAGCAGTACAGGTGATATGAAGTACGAGCCTGTCGAGCTGGTCAATCTACTTCAGGTTCACCACAAAGGAATTTACTCCGCCTATTTGAAAACGGTCAGGTGAACATCAAACCAGACCGGCACTTTGTACTGAAATTGCGTGCCAATAAAAAGTGTATATGGCTACTATCGATAGTGATAGCACTACTGCAAAAACCAGGGACAATAGAGCTCACTTGGAATGGTGATAATAAATGTCGCCATTAGATAAAATAAATTATTTGGTTTATTGGTCTGTCCTATTTCTATTAGCAATAATATTTCTCCTATCAATCTCCCAAAGCCAAATCCTCTCAAGATATTATGAATAAAATATTATATTTCATATACATATAGATTATTAATTTCTTGGTTATGAGTTGTCTACTTAAGAATTTTTTCTTGTTGTTCAATTGAAGGCAGTCTAAACTGCCGAAAAGGACAATTGGTATGACCAAATAGAGCATAAAATGCAGCGACGAAAACTCTCGGATCAGATCGCAGAACAGCTGGAGGGCATGATTGCCGACGGCACCCTCAAGCCCGGAGAGCGTCTGCCGGCCGAGAGGCAGCTGGCGGAACGGCTGGGAATCTCACGCCCCTCTCTGCGGGAAGCGATCCAGAAACTCTCCAGCAAAGGGCTGCTGCATACCCATCAGGGCGGTGGCAACTACGTCACCGAATCCCTGGCGCACAGCTTTACCGATCCCCTGATGGCCCTGCTGCAGGACCAGCCGGATGCGGAGTTCGATACCCTGGAGGTGCGTAAAGAGCTTGAGGGCGTGGCCGCCTTCAATGCGGCCACCAGAGCCACAGAGAGCGACCGACAACGAATCTGGAGCCGATTCAACGAGATGGTTGAGATTCACCGCGCCGAGGCCTCGAGCATCGAAAAGCTGAAGGTGGATGCGGCCTTCCACCAATCGATCACCGAAGCGGCCCACAATGTGGTGCTGGTGCACTTCACCAACGCCATACACGATGTATTGAAGAACACCGTCAGTGCATACCTGGACATGTTCTATGCGGAACCCGCGTTCGTCGATAAGCTCTGCAAGCAACATAAAACCATTGTCACAGCCATCATGGACCGGGATCCGGAAGAGGCGCGTGACAAGGCGCGCTTTCATCTGCAGTTTGCCTTCCAGGCATTCCACGAGTTCAAGAGCCAGGCCAAGCTGTCCCGTAACTCAGAGCTGTACGCCTCCATGTTCAGTGAGGAGTAACGATGAACCAGCCGGACCAGATTTACTTCTTCGGCACCTGTCTGATCGACCTGCTCTACCCGAAGGCAGGATTGGCCGGCATGGCGCTGATCAAACGACAGGGTGTAAAAGTCATCTATCCCGCCAACCAGAGCTGCTGCGGTCAACCCGCCTTCAACTCCGGCTATCGCCAGGAGGCGCTGGCGGTGGCCCGCGCCCAGTTGAACTGTTTCCCCAATGACTATCCCATTGTGGTGCCATCCGGCTCCTGTGCGGGAATGGTCAAACACCACTGGCCGGAGCTGTTCGCCGGTCAGCCGGATGAGTCACAGGCGATCGCCGCCGCACAGCGAACCTATGAGCTGACCGAGTTCCTGGTCGATGTGCTGAAGCTGAAACTGAAGGATCTGGGGCAACCGACCCGTATCGCCATCCACACCTCCTGCTCGGCACGAAGGGAGATGGGGGTTGCCGACCGGATCGACTCGCTCATCGCCCAACTCAGCAATGTGCAGGTCGTGGAGCAGGCGCACAAAACCGAGTGCTGTGGATTCGGCGGCACCTTCTCTATCAAACAACCGGACATCTCCGGCGCCATGGTGGAGGCCAAATGTGAGGCCCTGCTGGCCACTGGCGCCGAGTCGGTGATTAGCCAGGATTGCGGTTGTCTGATGAACATAAGTGGATCACTGGAGCATCAGCAGCGTGAGCTGCCAACCCAGCATGTGGCGGAATTTCTCCTGCAGCGAATCACAGGGGAAGGCAAATGAACCAATACCAGGCCTTCTACCAGCGCATCGACAAGGCACTGCAGAATGACCAGCTGCGACGTAACTTCCGCAGTGCCATGGACGGCATCCGGGAACGTCGCCTGGCCCAGTTCCCGGATGATCGGGAACTTCAGACACTGCGTTTTCAGGCGAAAGGGATACGCAACCGATCCCTCAGCCGCCAGGCCGAACTACTTGAAAGGCTCGAAACCAAACTTACAGAGAACGGCATCCAGGTACACTGGGCGGAGACCCCGCTGCAGGCCAACGCCCGGATCCATGAGATCCTTGAGGCCGAACAGGCCACCTCGGTGGTCAAGGGAAAGTCGATGGTCTCAGAGGAGACCGACCTCAACCACTACCTGGAGCAACGGGGCATCGAAGTGATCGAGTCCGACCTGGGTGAGTATATCCTGCAGATGGCCCAGGAGCCTCCCTCCCACATCATTGTTCCGGCGATCCACAAGAACCGTTTCGAGGTCGCCGAACTGTTCCAGAAGTTTCACCCGGAACAGCCCTACACCGACGATGTGGACGAACTGACCGGTTGCGCCCGCCAGGTATTGCGCAAAAAGTTCGCCTATGCGGACGCCGGCATCTCCGGGGTCAACTTCGCCGTCGCGGAGACCGGTACCCTCTGCCTGGTGGAGAATGAGGGTAACGGCCGACTCAGCACCACCGCACCCCGGATCCACATCGCCATCACCGGCATCGAAAAGGTGGTGGAGAAACTCTCCGACGTCCCACCGCTGCTGGAGATCCTCACCAAGTCCGCCACCGGCCAGCCGATCACCACCTATTTCAATATGATCAGCCGTCCTCGCCAACCCGGCGAGAAGGATGGTCCGGAGCAGGTTCACCTGGTGCTGTTGGACAATGGAAGATCACGCATCCGCAACGACGATGAACTGCTCGACACCCTGCGCTGCATCCGCTGTGGCTCCTGCATGAACCACTGCCCGGTCTATGTGCATGTGGGGGGACACGCCTACGGCACCACCTACCCAGGCCCCATCGGCATCCTGCTGGAACCACAACGTCTGGGCATCGACAAGGTCGGCAGCCTGACCTCAGCCTGCACTCTCTGTGGCGCCTGTGGTGAGGTCTGCCCGGTACGCATCCCGCTACCGAAACTGATCAACCGGCTGCGTGCCGAAGCAGTGGAGGCAACACCGGGCGACAACGGCGTACCCGGAACAGGGGCTCTGCGCAGCCGAAGTGAAGCCCTGATCTGGAAACTCTGGAAGCAGATCTACACCAGACCCCGGATCTACAGTGCCTTCAAATATCTGGCTACCCGCTTACGTCACATCAAGCCACCTATCTCGAATGGCTGGACACGCTATCGCCCCATCCCGACCCCCTCCTCCAAGCCGCTCAGCGAACTGGCCCGCCAGCAGGGATATGACGATGAGTAGTGCCAGAGACAACATCCTGCAACGCCTGCGTGGCAATCGGGTCGACCTGGAGCAGCCAGAGCAAAACATACCCCCCTTGGAAGCCTGGAGTGCCGAACAACGGATCACCCGGTTTACCGAGAACCAAGAGGCCGTTCACGGTGAAGTCCACACCCTGCCCGCTGACCAATGGATCGACTGGTTAGCGAAAGAGCTGCCCAAGCGGGGCCTGCATCAGGTCCTGACCGGTACAGGAGACACCGGCAACCAATTGGGCGCGAGTAACATCGAAAGCTGTGTATTTCATCAATACGATCAACCGATCGAATCCTGGAAGCCCGAGCTCTTCTCACAGATCGATGTTGCGATCACCAGCAGCCGTTGTGGAATTGCCGAGACCGGCACCCTGGTACTCATGCCTGACCGGGATGAGCCACGCCTGATGTCCTTAGTGCCGCCGGTTCATATCGCTTTGCTGGATGCAACGAAACTCTATCAATCGTTTGCTGAAGTGATTGAGGAAGAACGGTGGGCCGATGGTCTGCCAACGAATACACTGTTGATATCAGGCCCCTCCAAGACAGCGGATATTGAGCAGACATTAGCTTATGGGATTCATGGGCCTAAGCAACTTATTACACTGCTATTAGTGTAATGGGGATTTCCATTTCAATTGGTCCTATTTATGGCTGAATTCTTTGTCTTACCGATAAGACTGAGGTCTTCCCGCACATGGGTGTGGGCTGAAGGTCGGGATTGATTCGCTTCGCTCACCCCTTCGGGGCGCCTACGTTTCACTGCAGCGTCCTGCGTCGCTTCGCTCCTGGTGATTCGCTACGCTCACCCCTTCGGGGCGCCTTCGCTGCGCTGCGGCGTCGGCGTCACTTCGTTCCTTTCGAACGAAGGGTTCGAATCAAATCCTCTCTCTCCGCCAATAAAAAAAGGGGCCAGTGGGTCTCCTTGGCTTGAGTGTGGGCTGAAGGTCGGGATTGATTCGCTACGCTCACCCCTTCGGGGCGCCTTCGCTGCGCTGCGGCGTCGGCGTCACTTCGTTCCTTTCGAACGAAGGGTTCGAATCAAATCCTCTCTCTCCGCCAATAAAAAAAGGGGCCCCGATTGGGGCCCCTTTTTTTATTGGCGGTGTATTGAACCCCTTTGAGTTCGAATCCTCTACTCTCACCATTGTGTTGCAACAAATAATCGCCCTGAAAACAACTAAAGCCAAGTTTTATGTTGCAACGGTACCGAGGGTTCCCACCTTTAATACTGGGTAGCATTGCCCCCTTAATGCAGATTAATACCGTACCTAATCGTGCGTTCGAATTCCTGTTTGGGATTCATTGGAAACGTATCATTCTTCACGATCCGGTAGCCTGTAACTGGTACTACGTCCCCCACCGGGGTTTTGAATAAAGATGCTACGTTCCTTTAAATCCTGAATATCACGTAATGCTGTATCATTAGAGCATTTAGCCAGCTTGGCGTATTTGGAGGTGTTCATAAAGCCCTCAAAATCATCCTCAAGCATACGGTTGATGATCAATCGTTGTCGGTCATTAACAGGCTTTTGGTTGATTATATCCCAGAGCTGCGCTTTGAACAGCACATTACCAAGTGTAATGTCCGCATTGCTGATAGCCCGGCCAAGACAATCCAAGAACCATGAGAGCCAATCTGTTATATCAGGGGTAGAGCGTTGTTGCGCTTCAAGCTGATCGTAATACTGTTTCCGCTCAGCTTCGATCTGGGATGATAGGCTGTAAAAACGGTCTGGCGTACCATCGGCACGAGTGAGTGCCATGTCACCAATGGCTCTAGCAATCCGTCCATTGCCATCTTCAAACGGGTGGATTGTCACAAACCATAAATGAGCAATTCCCGCTCTGATAACAGGGTCGGTATTATCCTCTTCTGCCAGCCACGCAAGAAACACTTCCATTTCCTTATCTAAGCGATCCGCAGTGGGGGCTTCGAAATGGACTTTTTCTTTACCGATTGGACCGGATACAACCTGCATGGGGCCAGCCTCAACAGTTCGCCAACCTCCAACGGTAATTTTATGCATGCCATTGCGGCCTGTCGGAAACAAGGCAGCATGCCAATCAAACAGCCGATCCTTGGTTAATGGCTTGGAAAACTGTTGCGTGGCATCCAGTATCATTTCCACGATGCCTTCGACGTCACGGCTTGCGGGGATAAGTCCTGCAATATCAATTCCGAGCCTACGGGCAATAGATGAGCGTACTTCTTCCGGGTTTAGGTTCTCACCCTCAATGGCAGATGATTTAACGACATCACTGGTAAGCGTATTCAGAGACGCCTCGCGCTTCAGCTCAAAGCCAAGCCCCTCCATGCGCCCTAGCAAACGGCCTTGGCGATGGCGTATATCAGCCAGCTTGGATGCGAGTTCTTCTGCATCCCATGTAAAATTTGGCCAGTTCTGATGTTCATGAATCCACATATTAATCACCGCATTATTTAAGGTGATTATAGGAGCTATTCACCGCAAGGTCAAGATAAATCGCCGCATATAATGCGGTGATTATGACGGTTATTCACCGCATATCATTTTTTGCAATATTCTTTACCATATAGCGGCTTGCGGGTTCGGGATGCATGCGACCTCCAACAGGTTGCAAAGCATCAACCATAAGATCATGAATTAGAAAACTACGTGCTTACAATGTTATGCATGTGTTTTTGACTTTGAGGGATCATAAATTGGCATAGCGATAACAGTGGCAGTGGTGTTGATAGTGTTACTTTTCACCTCAAGGGTCGTTCCTTCGGGTATGCTTGGATTAATATGCGCCAATGCCAAAGATTTACCTAACCGATGCGAATAGGCAGGGCTGTTGACCATGCCAACCTCTTTACCATTGAAGCTAAGCACTTCTCCACCTTCGACCATGTCAGAATGATTAATATTGAGACCAACATTTATGATTTTTTCATTGCCCTTTGCTGCCATAAGAGCTTCTTTACCTCTAAAATCAGATTTAGATTTACTCACTGTAAAACCAAGACCAACTTCCCAAGGGGTATGATCAGTGGTCATGTCATAACCATAAAACAAGAGACCAGCTTCAATCCGTACTTTATCTAATGCGGTGAAGGAGCAAGGCATAACACCTGAATCGACCAGCTTATCCCAGATATCGCACACGACACTTGCATCCGCAAAAACTTCATATCCGCGTTCACCAGAATATCCGGTGCGTGAAATCCGGCAAGGATGTCCAAACAATCTTGCTTCGATATGATGAAAATATTTCAATGAGGCTAGTTCAACATCACAGTTGACATTCAGCATTTCCAATGCTTGAGGCCCTTGTACCGACACATCATGTAATTCATCGGTGAATTCAATTTCCACATTCTTACCAGACGCAGAGGCCTCCAGCAAAGCCATTGTGTCGCCAGAACCATGTACAATCATCCATTCATCATTGCCATTGTTAGAAACAATTGCATCATCCGCCATCGTGCCTTGTTCCGTTAGAACACTAACATATGCTGCTTGACCTTGGGAAATTTTACCCATATCGCGCGTTGTGAGATGATCTAGAACGGCTTGAGCATTACTGCCTCGCACAAATATTTTTTTGAGATTGGCCATGCAAGCCCATGGTTTTGTTTTGCCAATATTGATGTAGTGCTATTTTGAGATTTCGGCAGCACTCATTTCGGGTAAAGCCAAATTTCTCTGCCTCTTTGGCTTGCTTAATTGCAAAAATTATAAAATCGATATTTTTACTCATGACGTAGATCTATACAGATTTTTTGAGGTCGCGATAAAAGTTTTCATGCGTTCCCAATGCCAGAAGCGTCAATGTAATGGTTTGATTGTGGTAGGTATAGGCCAGTAAGGTTAGCTGTTTGGCCATTTTGAATTTGTAAACAAGAACACCAGAAAGGTCTCCCGTCTTGGATTGTCCAATGTCTGGGGCTTTCATGATGGTCTTGATCGCTGCATCTAGGTCAGATTTTTGGTTGGCGTGTAACTTTTTATAGGCTTTTTGAAAGAGCGGTTTTTGAAGTAGTTTCATGGATCACTCTTGTGAGAATTCAAAAGGGACTGCCTCTTCCTGCTTAGCCAGAAGAATATCTTTGATAAAACTGTAGGGCAGATCAGGGTTTTCTTCTGCAATCTTACCAATGCGTGACCAGTATTCGATCTGTTTGGGTGTTGAGCGGCTGTAAACAGCAGCATATCGCTTTGCTTCACTGATTAATTCGTCCGAAAGCTTGATTGTTGTTGGCATTTTGATGTCTCTCTTCATAGCGCTTATGGCTATATAATAGGTAAAATGGAGTAATAATGCAACCTAAAACGACCCATACACCCGATACAGCACATCGGGCAGTATCCCTGTTTGCCAGAGAGCTGGCATCATGGCTGCCGCCTGCGCTCACAAGCGGTTCTGCAACACCACAAAGCAACCACTGGCGAGGATAAGTGCAAGATCATCTCGTTCCCGCCGGATGCTTCTCATCCTTGGGGCTTTACCCGCATGCCTGTGCCCGATGATGGCGACCTGTTCTTCGGAAGGAGGTCAGTATCATGGCCTATCGCAAACATTTACCGATTACAGCGATTGCAACTCTTGAGACATGCCCTGATAGTTATAAAAGCCGTTTCTTGATACGGCTAAGGGCAACGGGTGTGATTCCAAGATAACGAGCGATATCATTTTGCGTCAGGCGCGTAACCAATTCTGGATCACGTTTGCATAGATTGAGATAGCGTTCCTCTGCAGGTAGACTCAAAAATTCATATTCTCGCTGCTCTTTACGCATGGAAAGAGTCAGCAATATCTGGATGACCTCCTCTGCAATGGCATGTGAATTATGCGTTGCGTCTACAAGCTCTTTAAAAGGTAACCGAATAAGCTGTGTATCTTCAAGTGCCATAAGGCTAAACGTACATGGCAAGCCTTTATAAGTAGCGCTTAAGCTACCGATTGTACTACCAGCTTGAATGAAGGATTTTATGCTTTCTTTGCCCTCGAATGAGACATAATAAGCTTTAAGCAATCCGGAAATGACAAAATACAGCATACCGTCCTGATCGCCTTGACGAAAGACACAATCATGCCTTGCCACCGAGAGCGGCTGACCGTGTTGTTTTGCAAATTTTTCAAAGCTCATTTTTGATCCGTTTTAACCCAGGTTAATGACTGTCTTTTTGCCCCATTGTAAAATCAAAATCAAAAAGGCTCGACAAACCATGGAAAGATTTACGACATTTAAAAATAAAACCGCTCTAATCACTGGCGGCACTTCTGGTATTGGCTATCATATGGTGCGCTTTCTGTCTCCATACAACAAAGCACTGGTTATCGCCCGTCCCAGCACACGGCTGGAGGCGTTACAAAAAGAATTTCCTGAGATTGAGGTGTATCCTGCCGATTTATCCAATCCTTTAGAATATGAATCTGTCGCCGATCAAATTATTAAAGACCATAAGCATATTGATGTCTTGATCAATAATGCAGCCGTTCAATATACGCCCACATATCTGGACGATGATTTTAGCTATGACACAATTCAACCTGAAATCCATCTGAATTTCACAGCAGTGTGCTCGCTCAGCTATCTGCTTCTTCCAGCGTTACTGCGTGAAGATAAACAAACCGTGATTGCCAACATCAATTCTGGCCTCGCTCTTGCGCCCAAAACGCATTCAGCCATTTATTGCGCGACAAAAGCAGCGATGGATATATTTTCCCAGAGCTTAAGCTATCAGCTTGAAAACACCAATGTACGTGTTGTGCAGGCCTTTTTACCCTTGGTTGACACACCGATGACACAAGGACGCGGCAAAGGGAAGATCAAGCCTGAAGCCGCCGCCATGGATATTCTTTTAGGCATTGAACAAGGTGTCAAAATTAAAAATATCGGCAAAGTGAAATTGCTGCGTTTTCTATTGGCTGTCGCGCCGAGCATCGCCAAAAAAATTATGAAAGGATTGTAAGTCATGAACAAACTTATTCGTATAGTATTAATGGGAGGCATAATCGCCATGGCGGCTCTAACACCGGCTTTGGCCAAAGATATAACTGTTCGTGTTATAAATATTGATACCACGCGCCCAGGCAACATTATGGCAATGGTTTTTGGGTCAGAGGGCTATCCGATTAAACATGGAAAAGCTCTGGAGATCCAAAATAAAAAAGCAGAAAACGTAGAGATCATCTTCCGTTTTAATATGACGCAAAAATCGTTTGCGATTAAGATTTTGCATGATGAAGATGAGACAGGCAAAACCTCTAAAAACTGGACAGGTATTTGGCCATCTGAAGGGCTTGGTTTTTCTAATGGCGCAAAACTTGGTTTGACAGGCGCACCAAGTTTCAAAAATGCGCGGCTCGATTTGGATGGCATTGAGGGCGATATTATTGTTCCTATCATCTATCCATAATAAAGAGAGTGCATCATGAAATCACTCCTTAAAATTATGCTGCTTCTGGCATTATTTTTCGCCAGCACATTTATTATCTTGAAATCAACAGGCATAATCACGGTTGAGAAAATTGAACTGTGGCTGGAGATGGCGAAAAATTCCAATCCTGTCTATGTCGCGGTCATTGTTGTTGGGCTCTTATTTGCAGATTTATTTGTGGCCGTACCAACATTAACCGTGATGATTTTAGGCGGCTATTTCCTTGGGCCGGTTATTGGTGCTTTGGCAGCTATATCTGGCCTTTTTGCCGCAGGCGTGTGCGGCTATGGCATTAGCTGGAAATATGGTGATATATTGATGCGCTTTTTGATCAAGGATAAACAAAAACGTGTAGAAGCCAAATGTAGCTTTAAAAGCCATGGTGGCGTTGTGATTTTACTCTCACGCGCTGTGCCAATTTTGCCCGAAGTCTCGGCCTGCATGGCAGGAATGACACGTATGCCATTTCTCAAATTTCTCGTTTTTTGGATGCTTAGCGCCGTGCCCTATGCCTTTATCGCGGCCTATGCCGGATCGATAAGCACGCTAGAAAACCCAACACCAGCGATTCTCACCATGATTTGCTTGACCTCATTTTTTTTGATAGGATGGTATGTTTTTTTTAGGGTCTGTCGTAGATAAGTATGACCCGCCCCCTATAATTATGTCCAGAATTATAGGGGGCGGGTCAGCGGCATGAACACAAAATCGATACATCTTAGCAAAGCCGCAAACCTGTCCTAAAAAACAGGACCACTTCAAATTATTGATGCGTCCAAAGCATTTAAAATGTTTAAAGTCGGTGGAATACTAATCTTTGATGATTGTTTTTGAATTTACTTCGTGTACTGTGCAAGTACGGATTGCGTCAATTATTGAATTGCAATCGCTAAGTGAGGTGCTCACTATTAGATGATGATCTGACAGAAGCCTATCACCAACATTTGACAATAGCTGTAGCTCATTTATTCGGTTCGACCGGTTATTCGGTTCGACCGGTTTTACAGTTTGACTGGTTTTATAGCTTGTGCTATCCGCAACGCCAGTCGGTAGTGGTTTAAATATAAATGCTAGGAGTTTCCAATTATGAATGCATTCTCTGCAAAATCGATTAGTGACCGTCTTAAGACGATAGGCCTAGACTTAGAAATTTATGACAAACCGTTTACAAATCGTTCGTATACCTTCGCTGACTTCGATGGATTCTCAAAATTTGTCTCTATGCCTCGGCTGAAGGATGCCCAACCTTCTTCTTTACCTGAGATCATAGAGAAGTATGGGTCTATCAAGGAAGTTCCAATACCGGTCCTTATTAACTACATTGCCCGAAACGTCCTGGGGATAGAGAAAGGTATAGATCCAGAAGTCAGGAAATATATTGATGTAATTCTACGGGGTGCTCACAATGTCACTTTATATACAGGAAAAAATATCACCGTTACGAAAGATAACCCTCTCATTATTGATCACGGGCATGCATTTGCTACTTACGGGACGGTTACCGTGAAAGACGATGGCTATATAGAGATACGTACAAATACTGTATTCACTGCATTGGTAATCCGAGGCGAAACGTCTGAGAGCCTTTTCAGAGTATATGGCGTATCCGGTACGGATGGCGAACATGGTAAACAGGGTGTTCAAGGTACACCTGGCATCAATGGAACCGATGGAACTTGTTCTAGCTGTGGTATTCGGGGTGCTGACGGGAGTGAGGGCTCCGATGGCGGAAACGGGGGGCAGGGAACGGATGGAAAAAATGGTGAAAACGGGAAAAATGCACCAACAGTAGCCATCAATATAGGCGATCTTCAATTGGATGCATCCGTCGTTTTATGTGGAGGTAATGGTGGTAATGGTGGAGTTGGAGGCCACGGTGGTAATGGCGGTCGGGGCGGCAATGGGGGGCTTTATAAAACATGCTCGGCTGAGCACACAAGGGGTGGCGATGGCGGTAAAGGGGGCAACGGCAGTAATGGAGGTAATGGCCGTAATGGGGGGAGTGGTGGCGATGGTAGTACAGTGATTGTACATTATAAGAGTAAATCGGGCCACGATTTGATAGGAAATGTGTTGACGTCTACAGGAGGAAAAGGGGGCACTGGTGGTGTTGTTGGTGCGGGTGGACCTGGCGGTAAGAGCGGCGGAAATGGTTCAAAATCAGGGGCCAGCGGGAATGCCGGCTCTATCAATGGGCGCACTGGTAATAATGGGAATGCAGGCAGTGGTGGGCATATAGAAATTAACCCTGCGATTGCTTCGTAAGCCGCTGCACGCGAATAGCTATCATCCATTCAGTCGAGGCACGCTTGATCATGTTTTTTATAAAAAAGACTTTTACATTTTTTTTTGCTTCTTTCTTCTTGTACGTTGCGGCTAATGGCGTTGTGCAAGCTGAAGCAAAAAAACAGGGAGATTCTAATGCGGGCCGTAACATTGCTTTTGCCATTCCGGGCAATTTGACGGTTTCCGCTAAGGGATCATTGAGTTACTCTATCCCATTATCAATAGCTCCGGCTATAACCAATCCGCGTTTGTCGTTAGAATACGATAGTGGTGCGGGTCCTGGTATACTCGGTTTGGGTTGGAAGATTGGCGGGCTTCAGAGTATCACATTGTGCCGTTTAACCCGAAGGCAGGATGGCATTTGGGGTAATATCAGCCTTAATGAAGGCAAAGAAAGTTATCAAGACAACCGGTTTTGCTGGAATAGCCAGCGTCTGGTTGCCACATCTGGTGCCTATGGTGCAGATGGCACCTTATATGCCACCGAGCATTTTCGTGCCCACCGTATTCGCAGTGTTGGTACATGTGGGAATGGGCCTTGTGGCTTTGAAATTGACTTGCAAAATGGTGGTCGGCTCGTTTTTGGTATGGCGAATGATGCGATACTGAGTATCCAGAATAAAGATATATTGGCCTGGGGGATAACCAAAAAGACGGATCGAAACGGTAACGAGATCGTTTTTGGCTATGACGCTACGACCGAGGACAATATTTTATATCCAGATACCATACAATACGGCGGCAATGCTCTCACAAAAGAAAAACATAATCGTACGATCAAATTCAATTACAGGACAGTATCCTACCAACCAAGACAGCCGCGTTATATTGGCACCGGCGGCACGCAAATAAAGCGGACAAGGATGTTAGAAAACATTACTTCTAGTCTTGAAGGTAATGTTGTTTACAAACATAATTTTACCCAGATACTCAACAAAGCTTTGAATGTGTATCAGTTAACTCAGTTTCAAATCTGCGCCAAAGACGGGAACACGCTATGTTATACTCCAACCCGGTTTAGCTACCCAGAAACCCAAGCGAATTTACCTGTTAATTTTGAGCGTAGCGATATTGTTAATTTAGGTTCAACCTCGGCAAAGTGGGAAGAAACACGAGCTATCGTGATGGATAAATATGGTTCGGGGTATGATGGGGTTGCCTTGATTACGAGGGAAAATGATCAGGCCATTTTCCGCTTTGCAGCCTCGAACAAACAGGGGAGATTTTCCCCATCAGTCTCTCAAAGTGTGTCTCTCGATTCATATGGTGTAGGGGAGCATGCTTTTCCCTTTTTACTCATGGATAAAGATGGTGACGGCGTTAAGGACCTCGTCAAAATTTTTCGTGGTTCGGATGGTAGCACTCTAGCCCAGGCTTATTTGAGTGTCT
Source organism: Candidatus Thiodiazotropha sp. AKAK2 (assembly GCF_058244685.1). Lineage (NCBI taxonomy): Bacteria > Pseudomonadati > Pseudomonadota > Gammaproteobacteria > Chromatiales > Sedimenticolaceae > Candidatus Thiodiazotropha > Candidatus Thiodiazotropha sp. AKAK2. Next base: position 229,383 of record NZ_JBSYOP010000038.1, read on the forward strand.
TGGGAACAGGTACTTTTACTCGAGAAACTAATGTTCAGAGGATAGATGATACTTATATCTCGTCGGGTGATAATAAACCAAGTTATATAAATCGTGATCTCAATGGTGATGGGCTGCAAGATTTGGTTCAGATTAAACCGGTTGTTTCTGAAAAAAATGGCGTTACAACATATGCGATTACAGCCTTTTATTCATCTCCTTCTGGTGGGTTCCCCACACGTGTTGATGTTAATCGGCAGATCAATGGAGATATTGTTCCCGTACAAGCGCAGTCCATTAACTTTGTTGATGTCAATAATGATCGTTTGTCAGATTTTTTTATACTGGGATCGGGTCAATCATTTTCAGGTCAGTCTGATATACCGAAAAATTTCGATGTTTTTGCCTCTGCATTATACAACCGGCAATCAGTACTAAATGGACCTGAAGGCACAACACAAAACCTTGTATCTCTTGGGAGAAATGACGACTGGCAGACGATACCAGCTTATAAATGGACTGATTTCAATCAGGATGGCTTAAAAGACCTTGTACTGTTTCGTTTTCAAGACAATACACCTTTGAACGGAGAAATTTGGATCAATCAGGGCAAATCATTTGCACAAATGTTATTGTCTCCTCAAGATCCTGACAATGTCACCGCACCATTTATTGCGAGCCAGCAACCGGAAAACAAGGATATTATTCGTAGTGCGCAGTTCATTGATATGACAGCTGATGGTCGACCTGATCTTGTCAAATATCAAGGCGGTGGTGGTCAGCCTTCCAGTACAAGCAATACATGGTTTGAAATTTATGCACATACGGGAACAAGCTATGCCTACCGTGGTCGCACCCCGACATTTGGCGCCAACACACGCAATTTGGTCATTGACCTAGGAGCTGATGGTGTTGGCGATATTGTTTCCATACAGCAGGAAAATGAACAACTTACACTTTCGGCCTGGAAAAATCAAAATGATCCTCAATATGTAACGGTTGAGAAAATAGAGAATGGTTTACAGTCAACAGTTCAAGTTTCCTATGATTTGATAACGGGGCAACCTGAATCCCTCCAGACCTCAAAACCTGTTGACTACCCTCTTATCACATTAAACCGTCCCCGCCGCCTGGTAAGCGAAGTCATAAGGGCAAATGGGTCTGTTGCCCCTTACGCATCTTCTGTTCTTGAACAATATCGCTATTGGGGGTCGATATACAATCGTTTGGATTGGATATTTCTTGGCTTTCAGCAAGTTGATAAAATCCAGCCCGCGAAAAGCCAGCGTATTGAACGCGAGTATTATTTGAAGTTTCCCTTAACGGGTAGCGTGAGAAATGAAACCAATATAGATACTAAAAATAATGCTATCTTATCTAAAAAAATATACGAGAACGATGTCGTAGAAATTTACCCTCAAACGATTCCCAAGGTTTTGTCGCCCCGTTTACAAACCCACCAAACATTAAGCTATGCGTCGACGACGCAAGCCTCTAGCGTGCAAGAGCCACAAATCTCTTTAAAACGCACTATAGCGTATAATTATGCTCCTGTAAAAACACCCAATGGTTTTTATGGTAATGTCCTTTGGACCGCGCAGACAGTCAATGGTTCCGATGAGACACTGTACCGTTGCTATACTTACCTTAATGACACGCAAAACAGCAACTGGATTGTTGGTCTTAGAACCGGAATACTGTCGGCAAAGAAGAACTCCTGCTCTCAATTTACCGACCCAGAAATGTATCAATGGAATCCACAGCAAGATTTAAAATTTTTCAGCACTCGATATAGCAAAGATGGTCGTTACAATGTTTCATCATTCTATGCATATGAAAACTCTGTTGATAGCTTTCGTGGTTCCGAGTTTACATATACTCCTCAAGGACAATTGGCGACACAGGATGCCCATACGGCCTTTACCCGTCGAAACGGCGCCTATCCTTCCGAAGACCAAATAACCCGTACAACGAACCACTATGATGAATACGGCTTTTTGAAGGAGCGCGTCGTAACAGGGGGAGGGTTGCAGTTATCTACTTCATATGTCAATGATCCGCGTTTTGGCCACGCGACGATGATTACTGCCCCGAACGGTCGGCGTGTAAAAACATCCTATAATGACCTAGGTTTAGTTGATGGGCATTATGACACATCACCCGATAACCAACTTGTGATGGTCTCATCCAATACTTCCTCTCTTTTATCGTCGGGAGGATACACGCCCGAAACCAGAGCGCGGATAAATTGGAGTGACGACGTAATTCATAATTGGCCGTTTACACGCAATTTCTACGATGGAGACAATAATCTATATCTGAAACAAAAGAGCTTTGAGGAAGACAAAATTATTGATACAACACGGCGTTGGAGAGATCAAAACACAGGATTAATAATACGAACATTCCAGCCTTCTTTCAACACAACCGCGGATCAGGAAAAAGCCTTTTCCGATTTGAGTTATGATAATCGCTTCCAGCTGGCATCTGTCCGACGCAGTAATAGCTACACAATGCAGATTGCCAGAAAATATGCTGATGGTCAGATAAAAATAAATTATTTGGGTCCGGATCCAAGAACCACACAAGGGCCAGAAAATCCAAGTGAAAAGGGTTTAGTGTTACGTATCGCACAAGTGCAAGATTACATCAACCGATCTGAAACCGCTCTTTGGCCAGACGGGACACAAACAACAACAACTTCCAGTTTGGTCGGACTTCAAAGAACACGAAAAGATTCTCGCAATCTGATAACAACACGAGATCTCACGTCTTCTGGATTTTTTCGCTGCTTTACGGCGCCTGATATCGGGAAAATATGTAACGAGCACAACGCAAAAGGGCAAATTACATCACAGACTTACGCAGATGGTACGCGGATAACATATGACTATGATGGTTTGTCGCGGCAGACCCGCGTCGTTTCAACGAGCCCTGCTAGCGGTCAGGTTGTAACCAGCTATCGTTATGATGAGGAACGTCAGGGGTATTTTAACAAGGGATATGCCACAACAATCATGCGTGACGATGTGATTTTGGAATATGATTATACGCCAAAGGGCAACATCGCGCGCCGTGTCCTACGAACTCCAAATGATACCTACACCTTTACGTATGAATATAACACCCTTTCCAACGTCATATCTATTACATATCCCGATAAAAGCACCGTCAAACATACATATGATCCTGTCTCGACGGTCCTCAAGAATATATCGTATTTTGACGCTTACGGACAAGCTGTTTCCGAGGCTGCCGTTTCGTTTTTTGATTATACGGCATTGCACACGCCTCAAAAAGTCATCTACGGAAACAATAAACTACAGGCCAGCTACCAGTTTGATCCCTGGGGGTTGTTTTTACAAAACAGTCTTGCGTCCAATGCAGATAAAAACATTCTTTCCAGGGAAAATTATACGTATAATACCGCAAATAAACTGATCAGAAGCGAGAGTCTAAATGGAGCAGTCAAAACATATATGTATGATGTCAACGGCAGACTGGTTAAAGCCAATGGTATTTCATCAAAGACCGGGAGCGTGAGTTACAGCTATGATGCGAATAACAATATAACGCAAAAAGGCGACCTTTCTTTTTACATTGATCAAAAAAGCAATCGACTACTGAAAAGCAGAAGCAGCGGCCAGAAAATTTTGAGTATTAGCTATAATTCCACAGGGCTTCCGGTCAGGAAAGAAGAAGGTTCTCAAAGTATTACCTATGCATACGGCCCGGATAGACGCATCCAGTCCATTACTAATGGTTCACAATCTACACAGTATCGTTATACGCCCAGACTACGAGTCCTGGGCAGGCTCTTCAAAAAAGATGGCCGCACTGTAGAGGAAAGACTTTTTCTGGGAGATGGATTTGAGATCCTGAAGAAAAATGGCACAAAAAAAATAATAAAAAGGATAAGCGACGGAAACCTTGTGTACTTCAACATTGTAGGAGATGAAAACGGGGTAAAAACGCATTATCAATTTGCAGATCGTCAGGGAAATCTTACGCACGTCCTTGATGCGCAAAATCTGAGCGTCTTAAAAAAATGGGATTACGAACCCTATGGTACCCCCATTGCTCTCAATGCCGGACAAGAGTTCGATAGCCAACCTGAGTTTACCGGAAACCCCTGGGATGAAAATACAGGGCTATATGATCTGGGATTACGTAATTATACCCCCGTGACAGGCCGCTATCTGGTCCCTGATCCCGCCATGCAGTACAGCTCGGCCTATGTTTATGGTTCTGGCGATCCGCTCTCGGGCCGGGATGCAGCCGGGTTGTTTTTTGGATTGGATGACCTTATAGAAGCTCTCGCTGCGACGATTATAACAGAAGCTGTACAAACCGCTGCCACAGTTACTGCATCCAATCTTGCGGCGGAAACCACTGGGGCAGAGGTCTCGGCAACTATTGCAACGGCAGGTGCAGGCGCAACGGAAAGTACCCTTGTCGCCACGACAAGCGTATCAGCCACGGTTGCGATCGGGGAAGTTGGAGCAACAGCCAGCACAGTCAGCGATTCAATCACTGTGGCAGGTGAGACGGCTACCAACATATTACCGCAGTTTTCTAATACCCTTTCAGAAGTAACAGCCGATACAACATCAAGTACAGATGGGCAAAATATAGGTGCCGGACTTTCTTTAGATTCTCGGGCAACCAGTAGTGACTCCGAAAGTCAGTTGGATTTGATACGCGCTCGTATACAGAGAATTAGCGATCGCAGATCCGAAACAAGAGATCTCATTCGAAATTCAACAACAATAGATGTAACAGATAGTACTATTGAGGTACACTCAGTTTTCCCCGACTACATTACAAACCTCCATGGAGCAGAAAGAGGGCCATCAGAATTCTTTAATATCTTCGACCCAGAGAATAGATATATCAATTTTTATTCAAATTATAGATCACCCAATGCCCCGTTTACTGCAAGTGATGTAGCAAGAGAGCAGTTTTTGCTACTCAATGAAGATCAACAGTTTGTCCCCAGGGTAATTAATCGTGTCGGCATACAGAATGAAATGGGATCCCGTATTCTTACGGAATTTAATGGTTCAAGACAGACACAGGCATTATTTGATTCTTTTTTGCGCCAATCCCAAAATGGAAGATCAAGCTGGAGAATTGCAACAGAATTTGGTTTGCGCCCAGTAAGTGCCTCTGTGGCGGGTGATGAAACCGTAAGTATATTTGTTGAGCCAGATTTGACCATACCTGAAGATTTTCAATTACCAGCGCGAACCCCTGGTTTTTCGCCAGAAAATACGCGGCCAATACCACCTGCATTTGAAACAACACCGAATGCAGAATCGGAAGCTTTACCCCCCCACCGGCGCTGTTGTGTCCTACAATAATTTTTACCCAATAAAGTTTGAGCCAATTTGGATCCGTTAAAAATTCTTACAACAGGGCCAAACATTCCATAGATAAACGGTAATCCTCCCATTTTTAATGGGACGTGATTGTAGAATTATGCTGCCATATTAAGTTTCTGTTTCGGTGTTATGCCACCGATGGCCATACTGGGCCTTTCATTGTTATATGTCCATAGCCAACGAGTGGCGTGATCTTCTGCCTCCTTTATGGTTCCAAATTCATATCTCCCAAGCCATTCATTGCGAACAGTTCGATTGTAGCGTTCGATGTAAGCATTCTGCTGGGGGTTTCCCGGCTGGATGTACATGATGTTGATATTACGCTTGCTCGCCCAGTTCAGCAGAGTGATACTGACATATTCCGGGCCGTTGTCCACACGGATGTTCAACGGCTTGCCCCGCCATTCAATGATCTGGTTGAGGCTCCTGATAACGCGTTCAGCCGGTAGTGAGAAGTCCACCTCAATGCCAAGCCCTTCACGATTGAAGTCATCAAGAACATTCAAGGCCCGGAACGACCTGCCATCGCTCAGCTGATCAGCCATAAAGTCCATCGACCAAGTATGGTTGGACGCATCAGGAACACTCAGTGGATCGGGCTTTTCCCTGACAAGCCTTTTACGAGGCTTTATCCGCAAGTTCAACGCCAGTTCCCGATATATCCGATACACACGCTTATGGTTCCACTTGAAACCTTTGACATTGCGCAGATACAAAAAGCACAGGCCAAAGCCCCATGCCTTGTAGGTGTCCGTCAATCGAACCAACCAGTCAGCGATCTCGGCATTCTCATCGCTGAGCTTGTGGGCATAACGATAACAAGTTTCGCTGATGGAAAAGGTGCGGCACGCCAGGGCAATAGATACGCCGTGGCATTCGACCGCGCTTACCGCCATCTCCTTGCGTTGGGATGGCATCAGCGCTTTTTTCCAAGGGCTTCCTTCAACAAATCATTTTGCATGCTGAGTTCAGCATACATCTTCTTTAAGCGCTTGTTCTCATCATCCATGGCTTTCATTTGAGAAATCATGGAAGCGTCCATGCCGCCATACTTCGCCCGCCATTTATAAAATGACGCATTCGACATACCATGTTCGCGGCAAAGTTCAGGAACCGGAACGCCGTTTTCTGCCTGTGCCAATATCCCCATAATCTGGGGCTCTGTAAAGCGTGATTTCTTCATGCGAATTCTCTCCTAAATCATTGTGAGAAAATTCTACTTTCAAATCCATCTAAATATTGGGAGGATTACCGAGGGTCCAGGTGAACCCTGCTGAAGCAGGCTCAGGTAGCGAGTCAGCGCATCCGAATCGGTATCGGGGCCGTAACGCCAATTCTTAAACATGCGTTTAACATAATCATCGGCTTCCTGGGTGCGCGCAGACCGCTGAAGCAAGGCCCTTTCCCGATTACTAAACCGATCCTGAAGGGACGATTTTCTTAGCCCCGCACGGGCCTGCGTGGCGGGTATGACACGGGATTGGGCATCCTTATAGGCCTCAAGATTCATGCGGGCACTGAGCCCGCCCAATGTTTCCTCGAGCCCCTTGGCCGCAAGGCCTTCCGCTACACCCTGTCTCGATCCACCGTATTGCCCATAGGCCTGGGCTTCATCTGAAATGCCAGGCATGATATCGCGCTGATAGCGCTCTATCACGCTGTCCATCGCGTGTTTTAACACCGGATCATAGACCGAGGGGTCTGGCTGTCCGGTTGTCTGGGCCTCGAGGCCGGGCGACATCAGATCGCCCACGTCATAGCGACCACCGGATAGATCATCGGCGATCGTTTTCCCTTCCTGCTGGGCGGTCCGATGGGTCTGTATGCTAGGCGTAATCTCCTGCATAAGAAATTTAAGTTCATCAGGCGTGAATTTTGAGCCCTTATAATTCCTCATGGCTTCGGGATAGACGCCGGGAATAGCCTGTCGAGTCATCGTCTCCCCGCCGTTGTCCCCGCCGGCTGGGACATAGTTTGGATCGTCACGCTGCGCCAACTTGAGTTTTTTTAAATACGCGTCAATTTCCTCGAAGAGCGAGGGCACCGACGCATTATTATTGGGGTCACCTGCAACCGATCCTATACCATCGGGATAATATACCTGAGTCCAGGCATCATAATAATCTTGCATCCGCTGGGGCCACTGAGACCCTTCCTCTTGGAACTTCCAGGGGGTCTTGCCTGTACGCGTATAGTAGTCCCTCCATTTCTGGTAGCTCGGCTCAAACAGAGACAGCTGATCCGTATACGCTTTATCCGCATCAATTTGTTGAAACTTTTTCTGCAGCCGCGTATACCCGGTATTGCTCGGCGGAGGATTTACGTTCGCCAGAGCATTGTCATCAACGGTTGCGTCCGTGCCCGGATTCAGTGAGGCCTGGGTAGGCTGTGGTATATCGGTTTCGCGCCGAATGCGCGTCGGTGCCTGGCGAGGCCTCGCCAGTGAAGACGCCAAGCTAGGTTCCATGGGGCTGGATGCTGGGCCTGGCATCCCCTGGTATGGGTCGGACGCCTGAGGCAACGCCCGTTGACCTAACATGTCCTCTGGCAGCGCGCCGAGGCCGGGAGGGGCCGCCATGGACGGTGAGATCGGCCTGGGTCGGCTCATCGGGGAGGCCGAGGCACCTCCACCTGGGTATTTTTTCTGATAAAGCGCTTTCAGTTCTGGCGACCAGTTTGCCATATTGAGCATAACTTAGATTCTCGGTTTTTTTCTCACGGGCTTCCGGATCGAGGCCATCCGATCAAAAGTCGTTGTTTCGGGTATGTCGAAATCATAACTCGGGCGTAGAATCCGAGATTTTCTGGCCTTATTAATCAGCTCGTTTGTATTGATTTCGGGCTGTTTTGGTTTTTTGCTAAAAAGACTGAACCTCTTTTTTCCTGACTCGGCCAACCCGGCATTTTCCTCTTCGATCTTTTCAATCATTTTATTTCGACGTGAATGGTAATTCTTCACTTGAGTATCGATATTTTTGCTCTCAGCTTGCCGAATGAACTCCTCACTCTTGCCTTCCCGCCTCAATTCATTTTTAAAGGCCTCGGGGTATGATGAGTCATTGATGAGATGCGTGGTATCGATTTGCATCTGCTCTATCGACGTCATTCTTCTCAAGTCTTCCAGCGTACTGTTTCCCGGCGGATAGCCCTTGAGCAACGGTGAGGGATTTCTATGGAGCTCGGGAGCTTCCTTAGGAGTATACGGTTTCGCCATGGACGCTTGAGCCACCGGTTCCGGTTTGCTCCGGGGGATTGTCAATAAACGCTCATCTTTAGGCCGTTTAAGATGGCTGGTTATATCCTCAACGCTTTCCTTGAATTCTCGTGGGTCGATATTCTTTGCGAGCGGCGGTTCTGCCTCAGAAACAGCCGAGGGTGCTTCAGTAGGAGGTGGGCGATCGAGGCTTTTTATGATCTCATCAATATTCTTAATGCTTCCCTCTATAGTTGAGAGCGGCGGTTTCGTCCCAGAAACCGCTGTGGGTGCGTTAAGCCGCGGTGCGGGCTGTGCCAGCGGCGGTTCTGTCCCAGAAACCGCTGTGGGTGCGTTAAGCCGCGGTGCGGGCTGTGCCAGCGGCGGTTCTGTCCCAGAAACCGCCGTGGGCGCTTCAGTAGGAGGTCGACGATCAATGCCTTTTAGGGCCTCATCAATTTCCTTCATGCTTTTCTCGATACTTGCATGCTTTTCTGCATACTTGAGAGCGGCGGTTTCGTCACTTGAGAGCGGCGGTTCTCCCTCAGAAACCGCCGAGGGTGCTTCAGGCGGCTCTATCTCTGGTGGTGGCTTTCGCGTGGGATATTCAGCCCCTGTGGACCACTTTTGCATCCTCGGGTCGCCCTTCAGCCGAGACTGTAATTTTTTATAGTACTTTTCAGCCTTGGGTTGGGATAGCCACTCACTGAGGTCTTCCCCCTTCTTAAACCGCGGCCCCAGCCAGTCATCATACACTCCTTTGTTCGGCATACCGGCTGCCTTCCCAGGCTTAAGCTTCCACCTTGCCTTATCGTATAGGCGGGTTAACTTTGAGTAGCTTGGCGGTTTAGGCAGCTTGGCTTGCGGCCTAAAGGTCTTGAGGTTTTTTCCATATTCCATCAACTCACGATAGATGGCGTCTTTCTCCATAAATTCAGGAGTCTCCCCCATACTCGTATAGCCTTCCAAGTTAAAGCGCTCGGGGGGGGATTTACGTGCATTTTTTAAAATGGCCAGACGGTCATTCATGCGCATGGCACGCCCTTTTTCCGAGTCCGAAAGCAGCGTATCGGCCTGTTCATTCATCAGGGCCTCATCGAAATCATTACGGAATAGCTCATAACGAGGATGGGTGAAATACGTCGGCTGCTCCTCGGCGTAAGCAGGGTTTTCTTCCCATTGACGCAATTGATCCGTTTCGACCATGAAATCATCGAGTTCTTTCTGCCACTCGAAATTTTGTTCAGGGGACAAATCATTCCGCCAAGTGGACAAATCCTTCATACGCTTTTCATTGGCGACCAGCTGCTCGGGTTTCGGTGTCACTTTACCCGACGTTTCAGCGGGGGATGATATCGACGGCCTGGCTAGATCGGTTGACGGCGGCGCGATCGGTTGCCCGACTTGGGATTCGGTGCCGACCCGCCGGGCGAGGCCCCCTTTACCCGATAAGGCCGTTTGGGGCGCAACCTCTCCTTCACTCGATAAGACCGTTTTGGGGATGGTATTTTCGGACAACTGGGCCGCACGACCAGCGGTGGACTCACCTGCCAAGCCCCTACCGGTCATCCCTGCGACCCTCGCAGTCTCACCCGCCTCCCCCAGGCCCCCAAGCCTAGAGGCGACCGCGCCTGCCTCACCCGCCTCCCCCAGGGCTCCAAGCCTAGAGGCGACCGCGCCTGCCTCACCCGCCTCCCCCACGACCGGCAAAGCCAAAGAGCCAAGAAGTACGCCAGACTGCCCAGCGATATCCAGCGCCTTATGCAGGGTGGGTTCACTGCGGATGGGAGAATCGAGGGGTGTTCCGGATTGCCAGCCCACATCGGCGATACTGCCCAACCCAGTAGGTCGTAGTAACTGGTTCGCCCAGACACAAGATTTCGTGTTTACACCGGGCGCAGTACATTCTTTCGCGACGTCATCCGGTATTGTGGATACCGACTTGATAAAGCTATCAGCCGCGCCGATAGGATTGGAGGCAACATCCAGGAGTCCGAGCCCAAAATCGCCGATCCCCGTACCGATTTTACCGTACCATGGTTTAGGCAACCGGTTTCCCAAGAAACCAATCATATATTTTTCTTTGTCTTCAGGATGTTGCTTTAACCAATTGGGATGCTCAAAAAGAAATTTCCGCTTGTTATAAAGATCATGAACCGGATCACTGAATTGAGCCGCATAGTTTTCCCTTGCTTTAAGCGCCTTGACCCCCTGTGCCAGCGGATTGATATAGGCCAGATAATCCCACCAGTGCTTATTCTGATGCTGCTCATCCCAGTAGGTGCCATAGGATTTATCTTTTGGCTTGTGTTCATAGATGGCTTCCCGATTCGCCTCTGTACGGGCGTATAGACTGGGATCGATGGGCATTTCCCCCGTGGGCCATCCTTCTTTTTTGGCGCGCTGGGTCATTTTAAGGTTGTATTCCATACGCTCGAGTTCGTCGAGCGTTGTCGGGTTCTGTCTGGCGCCTTTATCACTAAATTTCGGCTGGCTCATTGCCTCCTTGAGGTAGTCCGCCTTACTCATCGAGGGCTGATCAATGTCATACCTACCCTCCCAGTATTTGCGAATTCGATTGCGGAAGTCACTTGAGCTGACAGGCGGTTTATCGTATTTCTCGGGCAGCCTGGGCAGAGGCATCCCCGCCAGTAACCTCTCATAAGGCCGGTGATAGAAGCGCTTGAGGTTTTTGAGCTTATCGCATTGTTCGGGGGTGCTTTTTGAGCAATACCCTTCTTCAAACCATCGCTCGTACCAGCCTTGATCCATGCGGCGAGGGGCATTCCCCAACAGGCTGACCTCATGAGAGGGCGCGACAACATGCCCCGAGCTCGTGGCGCCCAGCATGTAGGGAGAATTCGCGTTGAGCTGAAAACGTTGGGATCGGGTGATCCGCCCGCTGGGATCGCGGCTTAAATAGTGCGCATTAGGATCCACCAACCGAGGTAGGTTGAACGAGGTAGGCCCCGCGGGCGCCCCGGGCGGCGCCTTACCCAGCTCTTTTTGAATATTACTGAGTCCGGCTTGCAGCGGGGATGATAGCGGCGCCGAAACCGGCTTGGGATGACCTGGATCCGGTTTGAAGGTGATCGGGCCAGACTGGGGACCCGGCGACTTCATGACAGGATGCAGAGGGATCGAAAAAGATGCGCGACGACGCCGTTTTAGCAAAGAAGATTCTTGCGGCCTTCTAAACGACGTGCCAAACGACGGGCTGAGTGTCATCGGCTACTTATTTATGGCTTTTAAAAACCCCCACCCAACATAGCCTGATCCACCGGCTTCGCGTGCTTCTTCTGTGGGTGGGGTTGAGGCAACATCAAGAGCGGCATCATCGCTTCAGCAAATTCATTTTTCCAGTTACGCATCGGTGGGCCGATCAGATGCCCTCCGAGCAGGTAGGGTGCCAGTTTATCCCACGGCTCAGAAACTGACGTTGTTTTAATTTTTGAGGTCGCCATGCTGCTGCTCCCGTAAGAATCGATCTAAATCACTGAGTATTACGTAAATATTTGCAATATCTTTCTTAATTTGCTCCACATCGTGCTTGATCGTCTCGACAATGCTTTCAAATTTACTCACTTCTCCCATGATAGCGATACCCTCACGACTCGACAATGGTGTGGGCAATTTTTCAATCTGTTCATGGTAGTAGTGACCGATTGATTCAATAACGTGTTTTTGCAGCATATCCAGTGAGCGGTCAACCTCAAGCGTTAAATTCATCAGGAATCTTTTCGTTTGATCCGGCATCTCCTCCGGAAGGTCCCCAGGGGATAGGTTGAGATGGATTTCCGCTGCCATAAATCAGTACCTGCCCTTGTCGCTGAACTGTATCGTATAACCGGACAACTTGAAGCCTGTGGCGTCATGATTGGTGATGCGAAGCGTATGGGTTAAGCCTGCCACTTCGATCGGTAGGCCGGGAAAAGGGGTGTTAAGTGGGTAGTTGATCAATTTATGATCCGTTGCCCCCCCCGGGAGTGTACTCGTGAGCTCGACACTAACGGAGCCCTCGCCCTCGGCGTAGAGACAAATATTATGCGAAAAATCAATGGCCCGGCGCTGCCCCAGATCAATGCCTTCGCGCTCAAGTCGGAATTCACCTAACGAGCTTTCAACATCGACCTCCTGAATCCCTTGCGAGCTCCCCACAAAAAGACGACGGATACCAAACGTTTCACTGCCGGTGAACTCGAATATGCTACCGGTGTTGATACCGGTTTGAAATGATTTCAAGGTCACTTTATGCCGATCGGTATGATAGCAGGCCGCCATGTTGGCAAATTCAGAATCCCCTACTGGGAAACAGAAGTAAATCTCGCGTGTTGATGGGCGCATGAAGACATGGCAAAGATGACGTTTCTTGTCATCTATACGGTTGAAAATCCATCGGTTCATCCGCGCTTCGAAAATTCGATCGATCTGCCAACCATCATGCGCAAATATCTCATCACGGCCAAATACGTAGTTTTTGCCATTAAAATCGACCGCGCAATTCTTGCCCATGATGCCGACACCTTTGATGGCCTGGCCAATACTGAAAACATAATTGCCTCCCACGTACTTAATGGGCCAGATCGATTCCTCCTTGTAAATGCAAAACCGGTTCCCGAGCGTTACCCCATCGACCACTTCATCTCCACCGTCCGTCAAGGCGATCTCGCCGGCTCGACTCCCCGCTTCAGCGGGGAGCCAGGTCTTAGGCAGATGACCAGGTTGCGCTCGATCTGACCACATGATGTCAAAAGGCCGACGAAACGTGACTTTCCCATCACGGACATCCTGATGCTTAATCTCGACTTCCATCTTGATTGCAATCAGGTGGTTAGAAAAGTGACGCATCACACTACAACTATGGCCATCCGGCCAATGATTAAGCGCCTCAAACTTATCCTTGTATCCGCCACGATCGTCGCGCATCAGAACCAGGGGCTTTTGACCAAAACCCGCGCAGAAGTACGGTATACCGCCGAATGAACCACCCGTCCATTCGTTTTGCTTTACGGGGGGAGAGGCCTCATCGGCACTCCATTTAGGGATCACTTGGCTTTTTGTTGCATCATGATCGAGATGGGTCGCCTCATATATCTCTTTCGGGGTAGACAGTAGCAAACGCCTTTCCTGCCCATCGTTCCAGCCCACCAACAGCTGCACCGGATAATCCACCTCGAGAAGCGATTTAGCCGGTTTCTCCTGAACCGCTTCAATCCCGTTGAAACGCACTTGATTGGCAAACGTCCAAGCATCCGGCGGAAGTATCAAAGGATTGACGTCTTTGATGACACCCGTGCTGCCACAGTTCATGACGCTGTATGTCTGAATATCACCCATGTTTTAGCTCATGTTTCAGATAGCTCCTAATTCGCGTGGGTAATCTACATCACGCCAATCGCGCTCACCGAGGCCGTATAGCCGTTTCGCTTCCTCTAAAGCTTTCTGATAGTTTCCACATAGAAGACCTACAGCGAAATAATCCTTCAACACAAACAAGCATGTGGAGTTTTCAAAGTCTTTTTGCTGGGCTTCCAGTTCATCTTTGGTCAAAAACTTAAGTAGATACACTTCGCTTTCGCCCTCATACCCCGCAATAACCAGTTTGCCCGAATAAGCCGGAGGAGCCGCCTTTACACAAGCGCTCTTTAGAACAACTAAATCCTTAAGAGGCGCGCTTTTGGCACGATTAAAAGCTTCTTGACTAGAAAAACCCGCGTCACCGACCAATGTTGGAGTCAAGCAGTAAGGGCAGCATACGGTAGTATCATTGTCCTCCATCATCTTTTCTTCTTCCTGAATATCAGATGGCAAGAATTCTTTTCCGCAGTCAACGCAGGCGCACACAGTGCTTTTTCTAACGGTTTCTCTGTTTTTAAATCTGTTTTTTTCTATTTCTTCAATGTATGGCATTTGTACCCGTATCTCCCCATTCGCTTCTAATCTCTGTATTTTAAAAGTGTAAATCGTTTATTGTTTATATTTCTCTGTACAATTTTTGGCCAGAGGACCGTTACCACGGCCTCTGCTGGAATTTCGTTGGCCCTCGACAATACGACCCCGCCATCTTCATGTATCACCCGCACAATTCGTTTGGTCTTGTTGTCGACATAGGACACGCCGTTCTTAATGATGTTATCCGCCACTGTGTACGTCATTCGTATCTGATTGGTGGATGCTCTAAAAATATATTCATTGGCATGCTCGCTATAAAAACGGCCATTGAACCAATGATATTTAAACCCGTTGATTATCCTTATAGTGCCATTAATAAGGATCCGAGGGCTGCGTTTATCATCATGGTGAAGCTGCCCAGGCCCATTAATACCCTTCTCAAAACTCACCCCCTCCGGCATGGCGGGGGTGCCGACGCAGGCCTCGGACAGGACGCCAAAAAGAAATATAGCCCCAAATAAAACCACCATTCTGCGTTTAACGCTTTTCATTGAGAAGACTCTTGACCTTGGTTCCTGCGATTGTTGCAAATCATAGGCAGTGCCTGGTTTGTTCTCAAGTCCCGTTTGAACTGAAACTCGCGAGAAACGTTTAGGGTTCTGCGTCGATAGACGCAGGTTCATCAATGTTTGTCGGGAGTCACGGGAAGTCCAGAAGGGACGTGCCCCGTCTGGGACAACTGAAGCGCATGCGAAAGGCGTCAGATCGATAAGAAAGCAAAATTTTGGGTGGATCGTGCCTAATAAAGTATGGAAAAAAAACTATGGGTCACCACCCAAAAAAAAGCGCCCTGTACAATTTTCGTACAGAGCGCCGCACTAATAAGTTTTTAAACAGTTTTTAAGACTTGTTTTTAAGAGCGGAATTCTTCTTTTGAATCATGAGGTTACCGCATATAAACCCGACACTTTCGACGTAAAACCCGACACTTTCGACGTAAAACCCGACACTTTCGACGCAAAATCACGGGGTATCCCCAGAGTTATCCCCATAACCGCCGAACTGATTAGTAACAATTTACTGTATTACCAATGGTTTGGCATGTGTAAGACTTATTGCTATTTTGCCTAATAGCGTTTGCAGTATTAATTGAGTTCATGCTGCTGTGTGCGCGATTTTTACTATTTTGCATTTCACTTTGCAAACAACTGGCCATCTGTTGAGATCCGTCGGTGAATCCATATGCCTTACATGCCTTTTTAAAGTATGCGGCTTTGGTTTCGATTGAGGCCGTACTGTGCCAAGCTGGACTTCCGGGCAGACCCATCACAGTTTCCCCTTTTATGCCGGTAGAACAACCAGACGAAAAAGCCATTGAGAACAAGATAAAATATAGAGTAATAAATTTCATGTTGAGTAAAGCGGTCACCTGGCGTTGACCTCAGGCTCGTCAGACGCTGACGGACTCTTCGGGTGTAAACGGACCACATTGTCCCCCTTGAGACTCTTTTCTTTAAACCTAAAGGCGAGCGAATGGGCCGCTCTTCTTTTCCTTTTGACTTCCCATCCGGTGAATTTAATCCCTGACTTCGCTTCCAGCTCTTTGATCGCGGGCTCGATTACCCGCCGATTCAGATCACAGAACGCTTCGTACTGACCATCCAAACCGAGGCGTTTTCTGAACTCATCAACGGTGATCAACAACGTTTTGGTGCGGCTGTTTTTGTTTCTCCATTTGATGAGAAGCTCATAGAGCCGGATCGAATAGGTCGACTGAAGCGGCGCCACCTTGCGGAGTTCGTACCAAGTAAAATTCTTAGTAAGATGGTTTAAATGAGCCTCCGCGTGCTTCGAAAACCGCAGAAGAATCGTCGCCTCGCCTTCCAGGTACTCCACAGAATCAAACCATTTTCCGTCCTGACCGCCAATCTGGAGCTTACGCTCGGATAGCTGCTCAGTACCCTCCTGTAACGCATGATAGGCTCTGTCTAACGACGTACCAAAAGTCTCGGCGTACTCTTCCGCCGTGTAGGCAATCTCTTCGGGTAAGGCCACGTACGGATTAATTTCGGCAATACACGCCAGAATAATCCGCTGCTCGACCAGATTCAGCTTATAATGGGCATCGATTAACATGTTGGACTTGAACACCTTTCTCTGACCGGGTGACAGGGTCTTTTGCTGCGCAGCTTCTTCGTCTTGCTGCGACTTATCATCTTCCGATGATAAGGGTTTTTTTAGTGCAGGTTCTTTGTCTTCCTGGGCCTGTAAAGTAGCCTCCATACGACTAACCAGCCTTTTCATATGCTGCAACCCTTTATCTTCCGATGATAAGGGCTTTTTTAGTGCAGGCTCTTTGTCTTCCAGGGTCTTGAAAATAGACCCCATATAGTCATCCAGCTTTTTCATAGGCCTGCACCTAGGGCTGGATTAGGGACTAATTTACGCTCCAAAAACACAAAGCGATATTTTTCAAAGACTTGTCGCTTTGAGTTTGGCGGAGAGAGAGGGATTCGAACCCTCGATACGCTATTAACGTATACACACTTTCCAGGCGTGCTCCTTCAGCCACTCGGACATCTCTCCAGATTTAAGGAGCGCAAGATTAAACTAGTTTGTACCTGGAATCAAATGGCTAAGCGGTTATCGGGTCGATAGGAAGTGGGATCTCCATGGAGAAATCAGCTGTAAAATGGCATATCCCTGTCAAAGCACTATTTTTTCAGCTGATTTCGCCCCGGCCAACAAATCGCCTCTATGGCCAACCAAGCTCATCAGAGGGTTAGATGTGGTAGCTGAACTCTCCCATAATCGCATTCTCTTCCAATTCCCGGAAGGAATCGGTACTGAGATGCAACAACTTGCCGTGATCACCACTCTCGAAATAGAGATCGGGTTGTTGTAACAGGGCCACATCCACCAGGGTCTCAATCCCATAGGGATCGCCAACCGGTGGCACCGCACCTGTCTCACAATCGGCAAAGGCCTGCTGTAGCTCTTCTTCTGATATCAGAAAGAGATTGCGTCCGGTAAGTTGGGTCAGATCATCAAAATCGATGTGATGGGTTGCCGGAATAACCGCTAACATATAGCTCTCGTCATCCCCCAGCAATACCGACTTGGCCATCCTGTCTCCAGGAATGTGCGCGGCTTCCGCACTGTGCAGTGTGGAATTGGTGCGTCTATGATCGATGATCTCGTAATCTAAAGCATGATTCTGCAAAAACTGCTGGAGTGAAATCGCAATTGCCATAACACCACCTCTTCTCTCTCTCGTCCTGATAAAAAGATTATAGTTCGAGTTTTCATCTCCTGTGAAATGTGAAGATCAATCAGACACTCTATTCCATAAACGAAAACTGTTGCAGAGTACATTGGGATTGTTATTTTTAATCTAGCTGACCCGATCAAGTTCAGTTGTCCCATCGACAGCATAGATCTCAATCACACCTCGGGATGTTGCCATTTCAAACGAGCTGCCAACCTAGTTCGAATATTCATCCAGTACCGACTCAATCGATTCAATGATCGAGTCGGAGATCTTTGGGTTGAGCGCATCGGCATGAGGTGAGGCAAAGCTGCCGGAATCGTTATCGAAATATTGCCCGTTGGCCGATTCAAATTCATCCGACAAAGCGGCCCGGGTGAGAATATCCGCACCGATGCTGATGTCCTTGCCGGCCACGCCGAACGCCTGTTTGACCATCTTACTGCCGAGCATCGAACCGGGATTGACAGCGATGATTCTCGGGCCTTGCTGCTTGTGAATCTCCGCCAGGCTGCGGGACCAGGCAGTGATCGCCAGTTTGCTTTGTGCATAAGCTTCAAAATCGTTATCGATTCGCTGGCGTCCCATCAGTGCCTGCAGGTCCACCGGGGATTGAGCCGCAGATGAGAGATTGATGATCCTTCCCGTTCTCCCCATCAGTGGCAAGACTTTTTTTGTCAACAGATAAGGGGCAATGGTATTGACCACAAAGCGCACATCCAATCCCTCCGGGGTAAGTGGTTCGGATGTTTTGAAGATGCCCGCATTGTTGATCAGTACATCGATCTGCTGATGCCGCTCCGCCACTTGATCGATCAGCTTTTGCACCTCGCTGAGCACGGAGAGGTCGGCGATATAACTTTCCACCCGGGCACTGTCTGCCAGGCTCGATAGATCTTGTTCTACCGCTAAGAGTTTCGTTGGATTGCGTCCGTGCAGTATGAGGTGATGTCCCATGCTGACCAGTTTTTTTGCGGCAGCCAGACCGATACCATCGGTTGCCCCGGTTATCATGATGGTTTTCTGCATTTGTTCATTCCCTTAGTGGTGAAATTCGGGCAGGATTTCTGCTGACAGATGCTTCAGTGTAGTCTCGATATCCCGCTGATTGAATCGCAGATTGAGCGCTACATGGTTGATGCCTATCTGTTCCAGTGACTTCAAATAGTTGCGTAGATGATAAGCACCCAACCTGAATCCCAGATGGATCGGTTGCGGATCTGTCTTCGGGTTTTCAGTCAAGTCGATATAGAGGGATTGCACCGCAGGCTTGGCAAGCCCACCCACAGCTTTAACATTGGCGCGCCAGTCACTGACCAGTCGCGCCTGAGCCGACACAGTGCGGGGATAGGTGATCCACCCCTCTCCATGCCTGGCGATCCAATCCGGATCCTGTTGACTGCCACCGGTGATCAGCATCGGCAGTTTGCCAAAGGCAGGTTTCGGCAACATATCCATACCACCATGGGGATTGCCATAGTCACTCTCAAATGCCGCTCGCTCCTCCCACATACGACGAATGTAGTCAAAGCTCTGGCGAAAGCGCTCACCACGATCTTCAAAACTGATATTGAGCGCCGGATACTCTTCCGGCCGGTCACCCGAGGCCACACCGAGAATCAGCCGTCCGCCGGATAACTGGTCGACACTGGCTGCCGCTTTGGCAACGTGTGCCGGATGACGTAAGGGTAGTACGATGCTGGCGACACCCAGGGTGATACGTTCGGTTTTAGCGGCCAGCATCCCCAGATAGACAAATGGATCGAAGAGCTGCCCGGCATCACCGAAGGATGGAACATTGAACGGAACATCCCTGAGCCAGATCGCAGAGAAGCCTAGCGCTTCTGCCAAAGCCACCCGTTCCATATGGCGTGTCATCGAGGGAACTGGCGCCGAGGTGTACTGCTCCAGGGGCACCACCAGACCGAGACTCAAACGACCCGATTGAAATGTACTGTTGTAGCCTGGATTGATTGTTTCAAAGGCTGTCTCTTCAATTGCTGCATTCATAATCTTGTCTCATCAGAAGAACGGATTGGCGGAAGCCGAAGCTGATCCCCTCCAATCCATGTTGGTCCACTCAAGCCAGATCGTCCTTACCTTCCACAAGATAGTGATGACTGACCGATCCGGCCGTTCTGGCCTGCAAATGAGGCTGGTATAGGGGGTCTGCCATGAATGACTTGGCAGCCTGTTTGGATGGCCACTCTATGATGATGCGCAATGCCGCCTCTTTCTGCTCGCCTTGAAGCTGAGTGTGGCTGGTGGTACGCGCCAGGTATTTTCCGCCATGTTGAGCGACCAGCCTGTTGGCCGGCTCGATGTAGTCTGGAATCCAATCCTCACTGGTCGGTGTTACATCCAAGACTGAATAATAAGACATGGTTAAATCCTCATCTGTATTCTGATATGAGAATCCTGCTTGCTGGACAGTACAGGTTGTGGCATTCAAAATCCCTGCAGAACAATCTTGCCGATCGAACGACCCGACTCCAGCTCCTGATGGGCTTGCTTCAGATTATCGGCATTGATCACACCCAGTTTTTTACCGACGGTGGTTCTGATATACCCCTGATCAATCAGATCAGCCACCCGGTTCAACAGATCACTCTGTGCCTGCATATCCGCCGCATTGAACATCGAACGGGCAAACATAAACTCGATATGCAGTGACTGACTCTTCGGCTTCAGTCTCATCACATCCAGCGACTCGGGATCATCGATCATGGCGATCTTGCCGAAGGGTGCCAGCAGTTCCGTGTAAGCCTCAAAGTAGTCGGCGGTATTGTTGAGACTGGCAATGTGGGTCACCGGGCCTATGCCCAGTGCCTCGATCTGGGGTTGTAACGGTTTGCTGTGGTCGATCACATGATCCGCGCCCAGCTGTTTTACCCAGGCCTGTGATTGTTGCCGCGATGCCGTGGCGATGGTGGTGGCACCGGTGATGGTACTGGCCAGTTGCAGCAGGATGGAGCCAACCCCACCGGCGGCGCCGACCACCAGGATGACCTCATCGGATCTCTCCTTTGTCTCGGGTGATACCAGAGTGATCGCGAGATGTTCGAACAGCAGCTCCCAGGCGGTGATCGCGGTCAACGGCAGTGCGGCCGCCTCTTCATCCGTCAGGCTTTTCGGTTTATGGCCGACCAGACGCTCATCCACCAATTGGTACTCCGCGTTACTTCCCTGTCGGTTGAGATCACCGGCATAGAAGACCTTGTCTCCGGGATTGAATGTGGTGACCACTTCACCGGTGGCCACAACCTCACCCACCGCATCCCAACCAAGTACCCGCCAGGCCTCATCGCTGGGGGCCATATTCTGACGAATCTTATAATCCACCGGATTGACCGCAATCGCATCGATCTTCACCAGCAGATCCCGGCCTGTGGCGATTGGCTGGGGGAGCTCGATATCAAGCAGTGCTTCAGGGGTCTCAATCGGCAGGGATTTACTGTAACCAATGGCTTTCATGGGGTTGCTCCATCTCAGGCGTGAACGAATGAAATGAAGTGTAGGTGTTGATTAATCCTCCTTAAACAGCATAATTAAAGAAACATTTTCAAATATTATTTGACAATATGCTGCTCGAAGATCTGCAAGTGGTCCTAAAAGTCGCTGAACTGCGCAGTATTACAGGTGCCGCGGCACAGCTGGACATGCGTACCGCCACCGCCAGCGCCGCACTCAAACGAGTGGAGCGTCAGCTGGGGATGGATCTGTTTATCCGCACCACCAGACGACTCAGACTCTCCTCCGCCGGCGAGCGCTATATCCCCCAGTGCGAGCAGGCCCTGTTGATGCTGGAGCAGGCCAAGCAGAATGTACGGGATGATCTGGATATCGTGGACGGGGAGCTGCGAATCACCCTCTCGTCGGACCTTGGGCGCAATCTAGTTACCCCTTGGCTGGACGAGTTTTTGGACAGCTATCCGAAGGTGAGTCTGAAAACCTATATCAGTGACAGCAACATCGACTTCTATCGGGATGCGGTGGATATCGCCCTGCGCTACGACTCACCCGATGACGCCAATCTCTATGGCTTCAAAATCTGCAAGGTTCCAGGACTGCTCTGCGCAACTCCCGACTATTTGCAACAGCATGGCACCCCTCTCCACCCACACGATCTGCCGGCACACAACGGACTCTTCTATCAGCTCTATGACATCATTCATGATCTCTGGAGCTTTACCCGGGATGGCACCGAATACAAAATCAAAATGAGTGGCAACCGGGCCTCCAATGACGGTGATCTGGTCAGACGCTGGTGTGTTGCCGGTAAAGGCGTGGCAGTAAAATCCTGCCTCGATATGTCGAATGATCTGCTCTCCGGCAGAGTGGTCAACCTGCTACCCGAATACAAGCCTGCCGCCACCGAACTCTGGTTGATCTGCCCCAACCGGCAATTGATCACACCGGCTGTGCGACTGTTGAGAGATCAACTCAAAGCGAAGTGCAATCGAATATTGAACAAGCTGGTCGAAGAGGCGTTTATCGACGAACAAGACATTGCTTGATGTTTAAACTAATACCTCGTTAGGCCCTCTTCACTCTGTTCTTTAAAATTCACCTGCTGGAACAACAAACCGGTTTTTTTAGCGTAGCGATGCAGAGCTTGATGGGGTAGCATTCACTCTTTGATTGAATCACAGACAACTCCAACCGTATTATTAAAAAAAACAGCAATGGGCAAACGAAAAAAGAAATCGCACTCCATAGCCGATACAGCCGATCGTCACCATCTTTACGAACTTTCAGTGCAATGCTCCGAAGCTGAAATCGATTTCGTCGATGACACTTTCAAAAAGCTCAAAGGGCGTCGCGCCAAACGGTTGCGAGAGGACTTCTGCGGCACCGCCAATGTCTGTTGCGAATGGGTGAAAAGACGCAAGAGCAACCAGGCGATCGGGGTCGATCTCGATACCGAGGTTCTGCAATGGGGTGAAGCGAATCAGCTTGCAAAGCTGAAATCCTCACAGCGTAAACGGGTTACCCTGCTGGAGGAGAATGTACTGAATGTCGAGACTGAGCCGATGGAGATCATCTCAGCCATGAATTTCAGTTATTGGCTGTTCAAGGAGCGTGACCAGCTGAAAAGCTACTTTCAACGGGTCTATGAACAGCTCTCCGATGATGGCGTACTTTTCATGGATGCCTATGGCGGTTATGACTCCTACAAGGAGATCAAGGAAGAGCGTGACATCGAGGATGGTGACGCCACCTTCACCTACATCTGGGAGCAGGAGAAATACGACCCGATCAGCGGCACCTTAATCTGCCATATCCATTTCGATTTTGAGGATGGCTCACGCTACGAGAAGGCCTTCAGTTACGACTGGCGCCTGTGGAGTCTGCCCGAAGTCCGTGAACTGCTATCCGAGGTGGGATTTGAGAAGATCACTTTTTATTGGCAGGGATTCGATGATGATGGCGAACCCGATGGTATCTTTCTTCCCGTTGAAGAGGGGGAAGCCGATGCTGGTTGGATCTGTTACATGACGGCTGAGAAAAGTTGATCGGACGCAGACGAGACACTAGGGCCTGGTAACACTCACCCAATCTGTCCTGCTGGGGCTGATTTGTGCCCAGCCAGGCAGAATGATCGTAGTGAAGTTATTCTACATAATTGAATGTTAACGCCGCTGGGCGTACCACAAACCCTGCCACTGCTGCCCCAGAAACTCCGTACATTATGTTAACTGACTTATCGTTAGTTGGTTTTCATTGCTGATTGAGAGATGAGAAGGCAAAGATCGGCAGATGAACAAGGCCAGAATCATTGTCAGAATGTCGGATATCAACTCCCCTCCCCCCTTGCGGGAGAGGGGCCGGGGGAGAGGGGGCGAATGAGCACCTTAGCCTTTATGAGAAATCAACGTGATAAAGATGAAGGGTTAGCGAGTTTTGCTCTATTTTTTAGCCAGCTGAAACGCTTCGCGTACACCCTCTCCCCAACCCCTCTCCCATAAAGGGAGAGGGGCTTTTATAATCTTGCCGCTGGGAAGATTGAAAATTAACGGGAGATAACTGGCCCCATCCCCTCTTTATTAAATCAATATGGGGAGTTGCGCCTGAATAAGCGCCACAAACCCTTGCTCATCGCTCATTTGGTCCAGCTAAACTACGCGCCACACGCCTTAATTGACGCTTTTTCAGGCACCACAGGACATATTGAGTTCGTTAGAACAGGCCCTAACACTAAGCCAATCGTCACTTGTCTTGTGCCTCACAGTAATCTTTGACAAATTGCGCGATCTGTTGCGGATTATTCAGATCGAGCTGGGGTAGCTCACAGGGCTGCTCTATGGGTGCGTCACTGGCAATCGCGATCACCGAAGGATCGTCGGTAAACAGCAACGGTTTACCAAGTGCCGGACGGTGGAGTTCTATCTTGGGGAACTGCAGGTGCCTGAAGCCTTCCACCAACACCAGGTCGAGGCTGCTGCAATCCAGTCGCTCCAGCAGCACAGGCAGTTCCGGCTCTTTCGCTTTCGCCTCATCTACCATCAACGCCCAGTGCTTTGAGGTTGCCAGCAGAACCCGCCCTGCGCCGGCCTTACGCAGTTCGTAGCTGTCCTTACCCGGCTGATCGACATCCACTTCATGGTGCGCATGTTTGATCACCCCCAGGTTGATGGAGGATTCCCGTAGCAGCGGTATCAACTGCCTCAGGAGCGTGGTCTTACCCGTACCGCTGTAGGCGGCAAATCCGAGCAGTGGTGTACTACTGAACTGTCTCATGCATCTTCACGCTTTGCACCGTGAATCATAATGATCAGATCGGCCGCATCCCGACTGATGCCTAACTCCTGAATCAGCTCATCAGGACCGGCACCGGCCCGCACCATGCTGATGGCGTCGCTATAGGGAGGATCACCCTGCAGATTGGACTGTTCGATATTCTCCTGACGCTCTTCCAGATCCCGTCCCTGCCGCTCCAGACGATTGACCCGCCTGTCGACCCCAACCGCGCTCGAACAGAGTGCCGCCACGGTCTGCTTGAGGGTCTGAATCTCTCTGCTCTGTTGCGCCTGCAGCTCCCTCCGCTTGTGGTCGATGAAGAACAGGTAACTGAGAAATGCCACCAGTAACAGTGCCAGCGGAAGCAGAACGAACCAAAAGAGATTTGAGCTACCGGTCATAGTCTACCCTGGCGTATTGCGCTGCTTTCAATACCAGGGCGGATCGAGGGAAGTGGTTTGACCATTAAAGATCCTCTGAATAGTTCTCTGTCGATGAAAATGTACCGATTCAGGGCGCGGATTGCACCTAATAGCTCACATTTACCTATATTTCACATCGTACATACAGTCTAGCTTGGCGTTAACATCCCAGCCTATGACTTGTTCAGAAGTTTCTCAAGCATACTCATCGATGTGCGGCTTTCCATTGTCTTTATCCTGGTCAGGCTTCTTGCGTTCCTGATTCGTCTGCTCATCCTTGCGTTTGGGGCGTTCCCGACGCATGGGAGGCTTGCTCGGTTTAACCGGATAGAGCGGGGTAAGCGGGTTTTGATCTCCAATTTCAGGCATATCAGTTGCCCTGTGTGAACCTAGTAAATTAATTCACTACTGTTCCAGATAGTTTAGTTAATTTTCAGCTCAACGCATGTCCCGGGGACCCCGAGTGCGGCTGTATCCTGACTGACCGCACCCTCAGGTTGATCAGTACATGCTGATTTCCTGCCACTCCTCATCCGTCAGCAGCTTGTTCAGATCCACCAGTATCAATAACCGGCCTTCCTGTGTCGCCACACCCTGGATATATCGGGAACTCTCTTCGGTCCCCACGTTGGGTGCTGCATCGATTTCATCTTCACGCAGTTCAACAACTTCGGCAACGGCGTCAACCAGTATGCCGACAACCTGCTTTTCAGATTCAATCACAACAATACGGCTATTATCACTGACTTCCACGGAAGGGAGCCCAAACCGCTTTCGGGTATCGATTACCGTCACCACATTGCCGCGCAGATTGACGATACCCAGGACATAACTTGGCGCCCCGGGTACAGGTGCAATCTCCGTCACTCTCAAGACTTCCTGTACCTGCATGACGTTAATGCCATAAACCTCATCCATCAGGATGAACGTGACAAATTGAATCAGTGGGCCACCGCCACTATCGTCGTCATCTACACTCATTATCTACACCCCTATCGCTTGCAGACTTTTATCTGTTGGTTTTTAGCGCGCAGCAGATGACTGCTTCACAACTGTCGTTTATTCGATGACCGAACATCATCCAAACCCTAGCCTTTCAACTTAAGCCGCCAGCAGTTGCAACACCCCATCCACATCGAGCAACACACTCAGCTCTTCGACAATGATGCCCGCATACCAGGGTTTATTGTGGATACCATTACGCCAACGCACATCTTCCTTTACCACATTCATCGTATTGCAAATGGTATCAACCGCCAGCGCGCGGTCCCCTTCACCAATCAATAGCAGCTGTTGCGGTTCGATCTGTGTTTCGGCCGTCAATCTTTCCGGCATCAGTAATCGTGCACTGTCGATGACCACCACCTTTTCATCCCGATTGACTATCACTCCCATGGACCAGGCCGGCTGTCCAGGTAACTGACTCGCTTCACCATGGTAGTTGAGGATCCCTTTCATGGCATTCAGCGGAATCCCCATGGTAATACCGTTTACCTTGAACAACAGCACTTGAAACTCATTCTCCACCCACGCCGGAAGCGCAGAATCCTGTTGCTGTTGGGTTTGTGTTGATTGCTCGAGCTTTGGCTCAGATATCCGGGTCTCTTCCACCTTGATATCGGCCACCTGAGGTGGCTCTTTAACCGCCACACTTTCGCTCGGGATGGTATCGATCTCGAGCAGCAGGGTATCCAGATAGCTTTTCAACGCATGATCCGGTTCCTCGACCTTTTCGCTAACCGGTTTGCTGCGGGTTTTGTCATTTCCCAAGCTCATCCACCTGCTCCTGCCTGGGGTAGCGTCTCATGGTCATTCAACAGCTCTTCAACCAGTTTGCCGTAGGCCAAGGTGCCATGGCTCTGTGGGGCGAAGAACGCCGGGGGTATCCCCGCCTTGCTGGCTTCCCGAAACTGGGTATCGACAGGAACCAGGCTGTGCCACACATGATCCGGATAGCTCTCGCGCATCACTTTGAGGCTGTCGATGGAGGCGCGGGTACGTTGATCGTACATGGTCGGAACAATATGGTATGGCAGTGGTACGCGTCTCGATTTGGTGACCATATCGAGGGTATGCAGCATCCGCTCAAGCCCCTTCAATGAGAGAAACTCAGTCTGTACCGGAATGATCAGATGATCACAGGCCGCCAGTGCATTGATCATCAAAACACCCAGGATCGGCGGGCAATCAAGGATCACATGATCATAGCGATTCTGCAGCTGACCCATCGCCTGTTTAATGACCAGTCCCATGCCATCCAGCTTACCGGCTTGTCGATCCAGTGTTGCCAGAGCCATTTCCGCCGGCATCAGATCGAGGCCTTCGGTACCGGTTGGGTGTATCAGACTCAGGGGATCCACTGTCTGGTTTTGTGCCACGCCTTTGAACAGGCTGTAGACGCTCTCTTCCAGCCCATCCGGATCGTAACGGAAATAGCTGGTCAGAGAGGCATGGGGATCGATATCGACCAGCAGGGTACGCAGTCCCCACTGCGCCAACAGTCCACCCAGGGATACGGTAGTGGTGGTCTTGCCGACACCGCCTTTCTGATTGGCTACCGTCCAGACTTTCACCGGCCACTTCCCGGCAGATCGATGACCCGGTCCGCCTGCTTGTTCATACCCAGAATGATCAGTGTGACGCGACGATTTTTCGCGCGCCCTTCCTGAGTATTGTTCTCTGCCACCGGCCGATGTTCTGCGTATCCGACAGCGGACATGCGCCCAGGATTGATACCGGTGCGGGTCATCAGATGCACCACACTGGCTGCACGAGCGGCTGACAGCTCCCAGTTGGAGGGAAACTCTTCCGTATTGATCGGGCGATTATCCGTATTGCCCTCCACCTGCAGCTGATTGGGCACCGTCTTCAACACCTGGCTGATTTCGCCAAGCGCTTTTACCGCGGCTCTGGAGAGATGCGCGCTGGCACTCGGGAAGAGCATTTTGTCCTTCATGTTCACCACCACCCGATCTTCACTGAAACTCACATCGACCAGATCCTGGTCGACATAGTCACTCAGCATATCCTCGATGGTGGCGGCCAGAAAACTGAGCCGCTGTGTCTCATTGCTTGGCAGATCGGGGATCACCTGTTTGCCAACAGCCGTATCCATTCCCAGTTCATTCTCGATACCGGGGCCCTGACGCAACTCCCCCTGGATCAAGGCGCTCTCATCACCCAGACCGGGGGTATCGCCCCGACTGCGGGAGAGCTCACCAACCTGGATCGGATCGAGACTGCGCTGAGACTCCTGGAAGGCATGGGTCAGGGTCTGAGACAACACCCGGTATTTACCTTCGTTAACCGATGAAACAGAGTACATAACCACAAAAAAGGCAAACAGCAGGGTCACGAAATCAGCGTAGGAGACAATCCAACGCTCATGATTCGCAGGCTCTTCCTGACGTTTGCGTCTTCTAGCCATAGTGGCCTCTGAGATGATCGTTGTACCTTTCAAAGCCAAACAGGATCATTGCAGAAATCCCTTCAGCTTGGTTTCAATACTGCGGGGATTGTCACCTTCCGCAATACCGATAACACCCTCGATGACCATCTCCCGAAACTTGGAGATATTTTCCGATTGGGTCTTGAGCTTGGCGGCGATCGGCAGCAGAAACAGATTGGCCAGGCCGACACCGTAGATGGTGGCGACAAAGGCGGTTGCGATACCACTGCCAAGCTTGCTGGGATCGGCCAGGTTTTGCATCACGTGAATCAATCCCATGACCGCGCCGATAATACCAATTGTAGGCGAGTATCCGCCCATCCCTTCGAATACCTTGGAAGCCTGTATGTCATACTGTTCACTGGCATCCACCTCCATCTCCAGGATCGAGCGCAAGGCATCCGGCTCACTGCCATCGACGAGTAGTTGCATCCCCTTGCGGATAAACGGATCCGGCTCTTCGTCTGCGATGGTCTCCAGGCCCAGCAAACCCTCTTTTCTAGCGATATTGCTCCACTGCACCAGTTTTTCAATGGTGGTCGGCATATCAAGTCTGGCCGGCAGAAACACCCGGCCGGAGAGACGCAGGGCATGCCAGAAGACCGGCACCGGAGTCTGCAGCAGTATGGCACCGATGGTGCCGCCGATGACGATCACCATGGCCGGGCCATTGACCAGGGAGTCCATATGTCCCCCCTCCAGCCAATTGCCGCCCAGAATCGCCAGAAAAGCGACGACGATACCGATAAAGCTCAGAAAGTCGACTCTCATTTCACTCTCGCCATAAGTGGCCCAATCTCATCGATACTCAATACCTTGTCAGAAAGACCCGCCTTCTCGACTGCCTGTGGCATTCCATAAACAACACAGCTCTTTTGATCCTGACTCCACAAGGAGGAGCCGTAACTCTTTAACTTTTTCGCCCCCTCCAGACCATCTGATCCCATACCGGTCAGGATCAGTGCAAGCGCTTTACCCCGGTAGCTTTCCGCCACCGAAGCCAGCATCTGATCGACACTGGGGTGGTAGATCTCGCCCGGCAACGGATTGGAGATCCGCACCTGATATCCAACAGCGCCACGAACCACTGTTGTCTGTTTTCCACCTGGCGCAATCAGCGCCACACCCGGCTGTAACGTTTCACGATCCATCGCCTCTTTGACCTTGATGGCACAGGAGCCATCAAGACGCTCCGCATAGGCCCGGGTGAAACTGCCCGGCATATGCACCGCGGCGACCACCGGCAGAG
The DNA here is from genome assembly GCF_058244685.1 of Candidatus Thiodiazotropha sp. AKAK2. Classification (NCBI taxonomy): domain Bacteria; kingdom Pseudomonadati; phylum Pseudomonadota; class Gammaproteobacteria; order Chromatiales; family Sedimenticolaceae; genus Candidatus Thiodiazotropha; species Candidatus Thiodiazotropha sp. AKAK2. The sequence goes on from NZ_JBSYOP010000038.1 coordinate 258,959, forward strand.
GATAGTTTCTCGGCAAGGCACTCAATACCTGTCGCAGTGCTACCGGTCCACCGGTAGACGCACCAATCGCCACCATTTCCGGACTGCTTGAGAATGTCGGTGCCGCCTGACCCACGCCGGCAACGCGAGAGGGTGATGGAGTCAGGTACTCTTTGACACTGGCTCGCGACAGGGTCAGGGGAGATTTTGCCAAATCCCGAACCCGCTCCAGCAGCGCCTTGGAAGTCTCTTCGGCCCCGGCTACCGGATTGCTCATCTCTTTGGGCAGAAAGTCCATCGCCCCCGCATCCAGCGCTTCGAGGGTCTCTTTGGCACCCTCGGTGGTAACTGCTGAAAACATCAGGATTCTGGTTGGTGTCTCAGCCATGATTCTGCGAACGGCGGTGATCCCATCGATCACCGGCATCTCCACATCCATGGTCACCACGTCGGGCTTGAGGCTTTTTGTTTGCCGGATCGCCTCATCACCATTGGCTGCAAAGCCAATGATTTCCATATCCTGTGCAGATTGCAGTGCAGCCGCTACACGATTACGAAAAAAGGCTGAGTCATCGACAATCAGTACTCGCACTTTGGCGCCCATAGTCCCTCTTCAAAGTTGACCTTAGTCTTAGAGACGGACTGCAAGCCAAACCTTGCCGAAAGAATGCACCAGACCGTCAATGACCGGTTCGTTAAAACTTCTTAACATATTTTCGCATCAGACCAGGCACATCCATGATCAGAGCGATCTTACCGTCGCCGGTTATGGTGGCACCCGCCATACCTTCCAGGCCTTGCAGCAGTGCCCCCAGGGGTTTGATCACCACCTCTTCCTGACCGATCAGATGATCGACCACCAAACCTACTTGAATATTACCCACGTTCACGATCACCACATGACCACTGCCCTTCTCCTCATTGACCAATGGGTTGTTCGGTCTCAGCCAGTTGCGCAGATAGAACAACGGCAGGGCACGCTCCCGCACCATGATCGTCAACTGTCCATCCACCACATTGGTCCGCTTCAGATCCAGATTGAAGATCTCCACCACACTGGCCAGCGGCAGGGCAAAGGGTTGATCATTCAACAGCACCATCAGGGTAGGCAGAATCGCCAATGTCAACGGCAACTTGATGATAATGATACTGCCCTGCCCCCATTCGGAATCGATCTCCACCGAGCCGTTCATCTGGGCGATTCGGGTTTTCACAACATCCATGCCGACGCCTCGACCGGAGACATCGGATATCTCGGTTTTGGTTGAGAATCCCGGCGCAAAGATCAGATTGAAACACTCTTTATCATCGAGTCTGGCCGCTGCTTCGGCATCCATCATGCCCTTCTCCACGGCTTTTTGGCGGAGCACATCAGGATCCATGCCTTTACCGTCATCGGCGATCGAGAGCAGGATATGATCACCTTCCTGGGCCGCCGAAAGGACCACGGTGCCACGTCTCGGCTTGCCTTTCTCTTCCCGGTCCTCCGGCTGCTCGATGCCGTGATCGACAGAATTTCGCACCAGATGCACCAGCGGATCGGCAAGCGCCTCGACAAGGTTCTTATCGAGATCCGTATCCTCACCCTGCATCTCGAGATCAATCTCTTTTTTCAGGCTGCGGGCCAGATCACGCACCACCCTGGGAAATCGACCGAAAACCTTTTTGATCGGTTGCATGCGGGTCTTCATCACCGCAAGCTGCAGATCGGAGGTTACAACATCCAGATTGCCAACCGCATTCGAGACCTCTTCATCATTCAGGGTCGCCTTCAGTGTTGCCAGGCGATTTCTTACCAGCACCAGCTCACCCACCATGTTCATGATATCGTCCAGGCGCTGTGTATCGACTCGAACGGTAGTCTCGGCCGGAGGCTTGTTTGCAGCAGCAGGCTTGCCCCCCTTGGCCGCTGGTTTGGCTGGTTTGGCTGGTTTGGCTGGTTTGGCTGGTTTGGCTGGTTTGGCTGGTTTGGCTGGTTTGGCTGGTTTGGCTGGTTTGGCTGCAGGTTTCGCCGCTGGCTCGGCTTTCGCCTTTTTTGCTGGCGCCGCCTTCTTCTTGGCCACGGCTTTCTTCTTGGCAGCCGGTTTTTTGGCCGCTTCAGCCTTCGGCTTGTCAGCACTCTCCTGACTCAGCTTGTTTGGATCGAATTTTCCTTGGCCATGAATCTGATCGAGTAGATCCTCGAACTCATCCTCAGTGATCTCATCACCGGCCGGGGCGCTGGATTTCTTTGGGATTGCCGGCTTTTGTTTGGCCTCGGCAGGTTTATCAGGCAATTTGCCAGGATCGAATTTTCCTTTGCCATGGATCTGGTCGAGAATATCCTCAAACTCATCTTCCGAGATATCATCGGAAGCGGCTTTCGTCGCTTTCGGTGTCTCCTGCTCCTGAGCAGGCTTACCGGTGAACTGGCCTTTTCCGTGTAACTCGTCCAGAAGTGATTCGAACTCATCTTCGGAGATTTCATCACTGTCCGCGGCTTTGGGTTCAGGCTCCTGGATCGCATCCAGCAGCTCTTCAAACTCATTCTCGCTCAACTCATCCTGGGCTTCAGCGCTATCCTCAGTGTTGACGGCGACTTCCGCTTCCGCCTCTTCGACTGTCTCTTCGACGACCTCTTCCTGCGGCTCCTCGGCTTCCTCTTCCTCTCCTTCCGGCACAGCGTATTGATTGAGCCTCTGAATCAGGCCTGGATCGGCATGATCCGGCATGACGCCCTGGCGGACCTCATCGAACATGACATTGACGACGTCGAGCACCTCCAGCACGGAATCCATCAGATCGGGGCCGACGCTGCGCTGCCCTTGGCGCAGCACATTGAACACATCCTCGGCACGATGACAAACCTCGACCAGAGGTTCTATGGTCAGAAATCCGGCGCCACCTTTAATGGTATGGAAACCACGAAATACCGCATTGAGCAGATCAAAATCATCCGGTTGTTGCTCCAGATCGACCAATTGCTCACTGAGCAATTCGAGAATTTCACCCGCTTCAACCAGAAAATCCTGAAGGATTTCGTCGTTGACATCGATGCTCATCTATCACTCCCGGTAACACTGCCGAATATTGCCATTCTTATTGACTGATATATCGGTCTGAACTCGAATAACTAAAATCCAAGACTTGAGAGCAGGTCATCCACGTCATCCTGACTGGTCACTTGATCGCCTTGATCGAGTCCAGGAATTGCCGGGCCAGCCAATTCTTCCTTCTCTTTCTTGCCAGAATCGTCTTCAAGCTTGTTGCCGGTAATACGGACCAACATGACTAACTTCTCTTCCACATCATGTACCAGAGTGATTACCTTGCGGATAATCTGACCGGTGAGGTCCTGAAAATCCTGTGCCATCAGCACATCGGACAGGTTTTTGTGCAACTCTGCCGCATCCTCCTTTGACTTGAGCAGATACTGAGACAGGTCGCGACTCAAATCCACGAACTCTTCTTTATCCAACATGCGGGAACGCAGTCGCTCCCACTGCTCCGAAAGCTCAGTGGACTGCTTCTCGATTCCCTCGATCAACGGCATGCTCTTTTCCACTGCGGTGAGGGTGCGATCCGCCGACTGCTCGGTCATGGTTATGACGTAGGTCAGTCGCTCCTTGGCATCCGGTATTTCCACCGTTGTCATGTCACTGATTTTTGCATCGAGTAAAAAGCCGTTGATTGCATCATGCAGTTCACGGGTCAAGCGACCGACTTCGAGGAATAACTGATCGTTACTTGCGGGGGATGTTAAAGAAGCAATCAGTCTTTCAGACTCTTCTTGATCGCCCGATTCCAGGCTGGCTACCAATGCTCTTGCCGTCTCTAACCGCTGCTGGTTATCCTGATTGTGCCCCATATTGATAAACTCCAGGCGATAGAAGCTCAACCCACACGTTCAAAGATCTTGTTGATCTTCTCTTCAAGGGTCGTAGCGGTGAAGGGTTTGACGACGTAACCATTGACGCCGGCTTGAGCCGCTTCGATGATCTGCTCACGTTTTGATTCGGCGGTCACCATCAAAACCGGCAGACCGGCAAGTTTTTCGTCTGCCCGCACGGCTTTCAACAGATCGATGCCGGTCATCCCGGGCATATTCCAGTCGGAGACCAGAAAATCGAAATTACCGCTCTGCAGCATCGGCAGCGCCGTCAGACCGTCATCTGCCTCCTGGGTATTGTTGAAACCCAGATCGCGTAGCAAATTTTTGATAATACGCCTCATGGTGGAGAAATCGTCCACAATCAGGATCTTCATGTTTTTATCCAATGCTCACTCCCTCCTGCATATCACCGGTGGTTTCCAGTCTCGGCACACACAGGCCAACCAATTACTACTCTTCGTCACGTACCAATGAAAGCCAGTCCGTCAAACGTGAACGCAGACGCAGAGTTGCCTGACTGTGTATCTGACAGACTCTGGATTCACTGACACCCAGCACATGGCCGATTTCACGAAGATTCATTTCATCATCGTAATACATCGCGATTACCAATCGCTCCCGCTCCGGCAGGCTTGCAATCGCCTCTGCCAGCGCCTTCTTGAACGCATCCTTCTGCAGGCCATCGAACGGACTGTCCATCGGGCCTTCCCGGGTAGCCGGAAAACCGTCACTGACAGCGGTCAGTTCATCCAAACTGAAGATCCGGCAGCCGGTCGAATCCTGGAGAATCTGGTGATAATCCTCCAGACTCATATCCAGCGCCTTCGCCACTTCAACATCCCGGGCATCCCGGCCTTCGTGGTTTTCGATCTCACGCATCGCTTCCGCCACCATGCGTGCCTTGCGATGCACGGATCGAGGTGTCCAGTCGCTGCGTCTGATCTCATCCAGCATGGCGCCACGAATGCGGATACCCGCATAGGTTTCGAAGCTGGCGCCCTGAGTGGGATCATAATTCTTACTCGCCTCAAGCAGGCCCAACATACCGGCCTGGATCAGGTCATCAGACTGAACATTGGGTGGCAGCCGATTCATCAGATGATAGGCAATCCTCTTTACCAGTCCTGCATGCTGATCAACCAGATCATTGTAGCTCTGCTGTTTTTGCACGGCGGTGTATGTCGCTAAACCGTTCACCGTCTTACTCCCCATATTGGCTTGAAAATTGGATCAGGCGTTCGACAAAAAACTGCAGATCCCCACTGACTCCGGTTGGTACAGGCCAGTTATCGGCCTTTTTAGCTAAATTCTTGAACGCCTGCGCTACTCTGGAGCGAGGAAAAGCCTCGACAACCGGTTTTTGGCTCTTTACCGCCTTTCTGAGCTGCTCATCAAAAGGAATACTCCCCATGTAGCTGAGCATAACATCAAGGTACTGATCGGTGACCCGACACATCTTATTGTATAGGTCCCTGCCCTCCTGGACGCTCTTCACCATATTCGCCAGTATACGAAATCGACTGATGCCATGCTCACGATTTAACAACTTGATAATCGCATAGGCATCGGTGATCGAGGCCGGTTCGTCACACACCACCACAATCTGCTCCTGAGCGGCCCGGCTGAAGCTGATCACCAGATCGGAGATGCCGGCTGCCGTATCGATCAGCAGCACATCCACATCGTTGGCCACCTCGCTGAACGCATGGATCAAACCGGCGTTTTCAGCACGCGACATTTCAGCCATATGCTGCATACCGGACGCCCCGGGCACGACTTTCATGCCTTTCGGTCCGGTAACAATGATATCTTCCAGTGAAGACTCCCCCCGCATCACGTGGGAGAGATTGTGTTCAGCATGTAATCCGAGTACCACATCCAGATTGGCGAGCCCCATATCCGCATCCAGTAGCATGACCCTTCGCCCGAGTTCTTGCAAGGCCACACCGAGATTGGCGGAGATATTGGTCTTGCCTACCCCACCTTTACCTCCGGTGACGGCGATCACTCTGACGGGTTCTGGATTCACCATTCTGCGCAGTCCGGTAGCCTGGTCTTCGATCTGTTCAGACATTTGCATGTTCACTCGTTCCTCCGAAGGCCATAGCCAGATACTCCTCATCGGGTTGATGCTCTGTCTGTTGCGTCATTTCAACAGCCTGCCGAATTAAAATCTCCGCCCGGGCAACCTGAATATCTTCAGGAACCCGCTGACCATCCGTGGTGAATGCCAAAGGCAACCGGGACTCCAGTAGTGCGGAGACTACGCCACCCAGTGAAGCGGCTTCATCCATTTTGGTCAGAATCGCGCCAATCGGGGAGATAGCGCCGAATGAGCGTATCGCGTGACTCAATGCACTGCGTTGGGTGGTTGCCGAAAGTGTAAGCAGTGCCTTGACCGGATGATTGCCCTGCTTCAGCAGGCCGAGTCGCTCAGTCAGTTTCAGATCCCGTTGCCCCATGCCGGCGGTATCGATCAGCACCAGCCGTTTTTCGGAGAAAGCGTGCAGTGCACTGCTCAGCTCTTCAGCTGTCGAGGCACTGCGAACCGGCACATCGAGAATCTGGCCATAATTCTGTAGTTGCTCCTGGGCGCCGATTCGATAGCTGTCGGCAGAAATCAGGGCGAGGTGACGATTACCGTGACGCAGACAGAATTTGGCGGCCAACTTGGCGATGGTGGTGGTTTTGCCCACACCGGTGGGTCCGACCAGGGCCAATACCCCACCGGCATTCAGCAGGTCATTGCTCTCCACCGACAACTCACGGCGCAGGTGATTCAGTGCCTGAAGCCAGGCTTGTTCAGGGGATTCGGCATCTTCGGCCCGATAGGCCAGTTCACGACAATGGGCCGCATCCAGCCCCAGGCCCATCAACTGTCGGATCAACTCCTGAGTCTGGGGACGACGATGGCCGAGATCACGCCAGGTCAACTCGGAAAGCTCGTTCTCCATCATTCGCCGCAGCGCCTGCATCTCCTGACGCATCTCCCGTAACACCGGGTCCTGACTCCACTCAACCCGAGGTCTCTCCAGGGGAGGCTCCGGATCGTAGTCAGCCTTTGGCTTGGCGCGATCAGTCTCAGGTTTGATTTTCTCTTCGATATCCGTATAGGCGGCGGTTGCAAAGTTTCTGCTTACAGCAGGCTGGGATTGGGTGGTGGATTCTTCGGTCTCGATAGCGGTTGGCTGGGTACTGTTGAAGGCGGATTCATCGTAATCCACCGCAGCCACCAGCTCGACACCCCCTTCCACACCCTTGTTTGAGAGGATCACTGCATCAGCGCCCAAAGCTTCTCGAACCTGACGTAAGGCCTGTCTCATGTCAGAGGCGAAAAAACGTCTTATTTTCATAATCCGTAATCCCCGGCAGTCACCCGACTTCGGGCTTGTGCCTGTTAATCTGCTTAGCTAAAAAACATCGCAGCAATTAGTTCCGGGTTAGCTAAAATTGAGCCGGCAGTAACCCGTCAAACTCTCCCCACACACGGCTCCTAATGATCATATGCAACAACCATTCCAATCGTGACATGGGGTTTTGGGATCAGGAATATTATCCATTTTACAATAACTTGGAAGAAATGACCTGATTTGCCAGCGGATCAGTCAAGGCCCCGGCACGCCAGGGTATTGACTCCTTACAGAGGGCAGCGCCAAGGTTTCGGCAGAGAGAATTCAGTCGAACAAGGAGTCTGTAATTAGAGCCGGTACTCAACAGAAATGGACGTGGAACAAGCGGGTTTCGATGCGGATACCAATCACAAAGAGATTGATGATTCGAACAACGACGAGCGCCTGCCATCCCGACCAGAGTGGAACTGGCCGGCAACAGGCGGATGAAAAATCCGGTAAGGCGGCCAATCAGAAGATCGGCACCAGTTTGTGACCTTGTGTCTGCCAGCCGATGAGGGAGATAAATCCGTCTCCCACCACCTCCATCTGAGGTAAGACAGTCTCATTCTCAACCTTGAAGACACGGTTCGCAATGGCGCACACTTCCATGCGCACCCCCTTCTGTTTAAGGATTTTGGCGGTTTCGGCAATGGATTTGAGGTCTTCGCCGAACTCCATCTCCAGGGTGTCGTCAGGCTTGGTGGAGAGATAGCGCACGGTCTCACCGATGAACACCAGTACCATATTCGGTGTAACGCCCTGTTTTACAAGGCCTTCATGGGTGCCTCGGATGATATCGAGATAGAACGCCGTCTTACGTGGGTTGGTAAAGTCGATGAGAAACACACTTTTGGTCGATTTCACCCCATTGAGTGCAGCTGAGTCATCGATTACCTGCTCTGCCTGAGCCATAGCAGTGAACAACAACAGTGAAGCAAACAACATTTCTGCCCAAGCGCGGGCGCGAGTTCGAAGAGAGATCAATTCAGCCACCAAGCGGATAGTTTAGAAGAGCGACAAACATAAAATGAATGTTCATTTCAGTCAACCCCTTAATCACTTATACATCTTACTTTGACATTGCCGCTCCCACAGATCAGTTACAGCCAACTCGGTTTGCCCCCCTCCTGACCGCCGCCAAGATCAATAAGCCGGCTTTTTACGGCAAGGTTTGGACGTCACAACACTCGGTCTGCCGACCAGCTGGCGTATCTGCCGAAGAGAACGCCTCCATGAAAACCGCTTCATCCCCTGCCCTGCCTTTTCATCAACATAATTTGATAGAGTGTTATGGGAGAAAAAAACCGTGATCCCCATGACCAATGAGGTGAGCGGGATTGAAACCACTCCTGCCAGCACCGCATATTCGGCATAATGTACAAGCGGATGACTAACCACTACCCCCATTAGTGAGAGCATGCATGAGAGCAGGACGACCGACACTTGAAACAGTGTAGCCAGCTTATGAATTCTACGAATATCCTTCATCTTGATTGTTCCCTGAACTAAATATTTATAAATTCGTATTGCATTGCGAACCAACTTCAATAACCACAAGATCCATTCCATAACGGATCGGACACCCGCCAAGAGTTGCAGTATGTTTTTTTATTGGTGATTGATTGTTGATTAAAAGATCAGATCATCACTACTCAAGCCTATGATCGAACACGGATACTGTAAAATTCCAGTTACTCCTAATAGGTTTGATCATTCTTTGTGCAGAGACTTTCAATCTGAGAATGGAAGCCTGACAGCGATCGACTGAGTAGTCTTTCACAGTGGCTCTCGCGATAGTTTTTGACTGAAGCAGAAAAATAGATTCTTAGCAGTAACTCCACGATCTCTGGAGTTTGATTTAAACGTATCACGGTATCCCTCCAGGAATGGCGTTCCTAATTTTTCTGGCGTGAGATTCTCAGATAATCCAAATAATTACAAGACCAGAACCGATGATATTTATTGCTATTGTTTAAAAAAACCGCATACGCGAAACTTTTAAAGTGTGCTTAAATAATATGACATTTATCCTTGAACAAGTTTCACATGTATGTAGTGGTCAAGTATTTTTGGCCACGGTTTTCTGTGCATTCCAGTACTGTTGCTCAACTACCCTAGGTGCCAATCCATCATTGTGAGTATGTGGCCTGAATTGGCTATAGTATCCAATAATATAC
>NZ_JBSYOP010000039.1:0-133947 GCF_058244685.1 Candidatus Thiodiazotropha sp. AKAK2
AAATACATGAATTGATAGGGAATCTGACTCTGAGAGGGACGCCTATGCAACTCATCGATCATCGACCGTGGTTCTCCTACAGGGGACTTACACCCCATCAGTTCATGCCCATGCTGGGCGTACACAAGTTATTAACCCGGCAGCTTGCCAATAGCGGGTTATTGGGATCGGCTGTGCCATGAATACCTAAAACAACAAGAGATATGACGACCTTGAATGAAGAACCAAACAAATCCCAGGTGAAGGAGTACCTGTTGAATCTGCAACAGACTATTTGTTCTGCCCTTGAACAGGAGGATGGTCACACCGGCTTTCTACAGGATAGCTGGCAGCGGGAAGCGGGGGAGCGATTGGGGGGTGGCGGGATCAGTGCTGTGCTTCAGGCTGGTGACGTGTTTGAGCAGGCCGGGGTCAACTTCTCCCATGTCAGTGGCAGTCAGTTACCCGGTTCGGCGACCGCGCATCGACCGGAGTTGGCGGGGCGGGCGTTCGAAGCCATGGGCCTATCCCTGGTGATACATCCAAACAATCCCTATGTACCGACCTCACACGCCAACGTCCGCTTTTTTATCGCCGAAAAAGCCGGGGAAGCTCCGGTCTGGTGGTTTGGCGGTGGTTTTGACCTGACTCCCTATTATGGCTTCGATGAAGATTGCAGAGCCTGGCACCAGGTTGCTAAAAAGGCCTGCCTGCCGTTCGGCGAGGATGTCTACAGCCGATATAAAAAGTGGTGTGACGAATACTTCTATCTTAAGCACCGGCAGGAACCACGAGGAATCGGAGGTCTCTTTTTTGACGATCTGAATGAGTGGGGGTTCAGTAAGTCCTTCGATTTCATGCAAAGTGTTGGTGACCACTATCTGGACGCCTATCTGCCGATTGTGCAGCGTCGACGGGATACGCCCTACGGCGAGCGGGAGCGGGATTTTCAACTCTATCGTCGCGGACGCTACGTGGAGTTTAACCTGGTCTATGATCGGGGTACGCTGTTTGGTCTGCAATCCGGCGGGCGTACGGAATCGATTCTGATGTCCCTGCCTCCACTGGTACGTTGGCAGTATAGCTGGACTCCGCAGGCAGGTTCGGAAGAGGCTCGATTGTATGAGCATTTCTTAAAACCCAAAGATTGGGTAGACTGACACCAGTTTGCTTTTGGCTTATGACGATAAACCCGTCAAATCTGCAAGGAAAGTCACTCCTGCCGCAGCAGGGGAGACCTTGACTGCGGACCCAAATAAATGAAGGTTAATAACAAATCAGAAACCGTTGGTTCATTGCAAACCTTAAGCATCATGTTTATACCGTTTTTTTCAGTAGTTTATGATTGCAGATATCATTGGTTTGAAAGCCGGTGTTTTTTCCTTAATCCCCTGAATTAAGTTAACCTTACGTATGGACTCCCTCCTGCTATCAATAGATCCACGTGAACCGTTGTGGATTGGGTTTGCATTTGCCTGTGGGTTACTGGTAAGTCACATTGGTTTACCACCATTGGTTGGCTTTTTACTGGCCGGTTTTATGCTCAATGCTGCAGGTGCCGAAGGTGGTGATTTTCTTCGTATCACCGCTGACCTGGGTGTTACGCTTTTGCTGTTTACCATTGGTTTGAAGCTGCGCCTAAAAGTATTGCTGCCACCCCATGTCTGGGGTGTGGCCATTTTACATATGGCTCTGGTGGTTGGTTTGATGACGATGTTTGTGCTTTTTCTCTCCTCATTTGGTTTGCCACTGGTCTCGGGGGTTGAGTTACAAACAGCGTTGATCATCGGTTTTGCCCTGACATTTTCCAGTACGGTATTTGCGGTTAAAAGCCTTGATCAGGCCGGAGGGAGTGGTTCGTTTTATGGCTTAATCGCCATTGGCGTGCTGATCATACAGGATATAGCTGCAGTGGCGTTTCTTGCCGTATCTGCGGGTAAACTGCCATCGCTATGGGCATTTGGGTTATTGGCGCTCATTCCGCTGCGTTACTTGCTGTTTGCAGTTCTGTCGCGAACCGGTCACGGCGAATTATTGGTGCTCTACGGTTTTGTATTGGCACTGGGTGGTGCCGACCTGTTCGAGCTGGTTAATCTCAAGGGAGACTTGGGGGCGCTGGTGGTTGGGATGCTGCTGGCTGGTCATCCCAAGGCTAATGAAATGGCAAAAAATCTACTTGGTTTCAAAGAGTTGTTTTTAGTGGGTTTTTTTCTCAGTGTCGGTATGGCCGTGCCACCAAGTTGGAATGCGATTCTGTTGGCCTGCCTCTTCCTTCTCGTGCTACCCATCAAGACCGCGTTGTATTTCGGCCTGTTTGCTGCCTTTAAATTGCGAGCAAGTACATCCTGGCGTTCTTCCCTTGTATTGGCCAACTACAGCGAGTTTGGCTTGATTGTCGGGTCGGTATCGGTCGCAGCCGGTTGGCTTCCAGCTGAATGGATGGCGGTATTCGCCATTCTGCTGTCGCTCTCTTTTATCGGTGCTGCACCGATCATAGATAACGGTGAGCGTCTGTATACGCTGTGGCGACCACGATTCAAACGCATGGAGCGTAAACAGCGTCTCTCTGGAGAGGAAGATATACAGATAGGTGATGTCCAGGTGCTGGTGTTTGGAATGGGGCGTGTTGGTAGTTCAGTCTACGATTCACTTGCCGTAGACTTTCCTGGCAAAGTGCTAGGGATCGACATGGATGATTTCCAGGTCGAGAGACATCTGGCCCAGGGTCAGCAGGTTGTCAAGGGAGATGCTACCAACCCCGATTTCTGGTCACGTGCGCCAGATCTGGCCGCAAAGTTGAAATGGGTAATTCTAGCATTACCCAGACACCCGGCGAACCTGGCCGCTGCTGAGCGCTTGCGTGAGATTGGATTTGAAGGGCATATCGCTTCAACATCCAAGTTTCATGATGAAATTGCCTCGCTGAAGAAGCTAGGGGTAAATTTTGTTTTCAATATCTATACAGAGGCCGGCAAAGGTTTCGCTGAGGATTTGAAACAACATTTCAATACACTCGATAAAGCTTGAAACTCATTCATCACTCAATCACTTTCAGGCAACGCCAGAGTTAATGGTCATGAAGCCAGCAACTCTTATGGTTTCGCCTCTTTCGCCGGTATTATCTGAGCTTTTGTGCCGGGTAGATGCTTTTCACCCCACTGAACCATCGTCATTAAAACAGGGCCCAAATCCTTGCCTTTTGCTGTGAGTAGATATTCATAGCGCACAGGATGATGTTGGTATGGTTTTTTCACAACGATCTCATACTCAGCCAGCCGTTTTAGCCTTTCTGCCAGAATATTGGTCGGAATTTTCTCGGGAGATCCCTGAAATTCACTATAGGTTCGCTTGCCGGCAAACAGATCCCTGACAACAAGCAGGGTCCATTTATCACCGATGATGTCGAGTGTGGATGCCACCGGGCATGATGATCTTTTGAACTTTTCGCTGCTTTCAGTCTGCTTTGCCATGATTTCAAGTTAGCACGCTATCGAGTAACTTGCAATTAACAAGTAAGTTGTCTAGACTGAAGTAACTTTAAAAATGCAAGTGACAATGTGAGGCAATGAAAATGGAATTACGGGTCTATAAGTTGATGGCGTTCGGTAAAATGGTTTTTTTCATTCTGTTGTTGAATGGCTGCGCAACCGTGGATCATAGTGGCTACTTTCAAGCTTACGAAGAGCGTTACCGGGCCGAAACCGATTACCGACTCCACCAATTACCCCGGGACGGTTTTAAGATTCATGCCCGTGAATACGGAGTCGAGAGTCATAAACCGACCCTGGTTATGATGCATGGCTTTCCGGACAGTATGCATCTCTATGACAGACTGGTGCCGCTGCTTGCTAAACACCGTCATATCATCACTTTCGATTTTTTAGGCTGGGGCGATTCAGACAAGCCTGAGCAGCATCGATATGACGTAGCCAGTCTGCGCCGGGACCTGGAGGCAGTGATTGATCATTTCAACCTGAACCAGGTAGTTCTTGTCATGCACGATGCGTCCGGTCAACCCGGAATAGACTGGGCTTTGGACAATCCACTCAAATCTTCAGGCCTGGTATTGCTTAACACCTATTACGCATCTTCACCCACGTTAAAGGCGCCTGAGGCAATCAAACGTTTTTCAACACCAGGTCTCTATCGAGACCTATCGGTCTGGGCAACGAGCCACTTCGATAGCCTCTGGATGCAAGGCTACAATCAACAGATTGCCAAGTTCATCAGCACAGACGCCTTACGGGAACCGTTTCAAAAGATACTCGGTTATCAATCACTGCAGATCCGTCCCGCCTTTTTCAGCCTGAACCGGGTATTGAATGAGGAGATCGAAAAACGTCAGGAGAAGATTCCGGCATTACAGAGACTGCAGACCCCGGTGCGGATCATATTCGGTAATGACGATACGGACCTGAATGCCGGTGTGGCGAAAGACTTTCATCAGCTGTTGCCCAACTCTGAGATCCATTTAATCGAAGGTGCAGGGCATTTTGTGCAGATCGATAAACCGTCGGTCGTGGCATCGCTGATTCGTGATTTTCCAAGCTCCGATGGTGCAGGAAGATAAGCTTGCAACTTAAATAGAGACTCAGCATTGGTCACCGGAATTTAAAAGCAATGAGACTGCCCTTAGAGGATGGGAACGGATACAGATGGGCATTCAATTGGATAGTCAGGAATTCCATGGGAGTTCAGATTCCCAGGAAATGTGGATCGCCTGCTGCCGTTGCAAACCCTGTTTCCTGGTTTGGGTATGAACGGTTGGTGCAAGTTACGGAATAGCTGGTTATTTTACGTTACTACTGTTCGGGTGGACAGCTGCTGCCGGTAGATCTCTGATATCAATTGTTAGCCATGACATGCGGCAGTATCGTGGTTGCTTTACCGATACGCGAGAATGCAGGTGGATGTTGCGGTGCAAGCGCAGCAGGCTTGAAGTCCCTAGCAATTTGCATATTATTAAAGACAGGCTATCTTGGCTGAGAGCGAACGATTTGGTCGCCGGATTAATAATTAATACAGACCGGGGATATTTGAGTGTGTGCATTGCGGTTCTGCGGTTTTTTACGAATTTTGCATAACAGCACCAAGAAGATAGTAGTAAGTGTTGATTCTGATGAAGGCCCTTTTTTCCACCGGGCAAACCTGCCGCGACTGCTGCTCTGTTTTCTGATATTAATTCCTCTGCTCTGTTCAGCTGAACAGGGGAAGGTTCAGCAGGTATTGATCCTGAACTCATACCATTCAAGCATGGATTGGGTTGTTGATATTGAGCGAGGTGTGCGTGATGCCCTGCGAGGGAAGGCTGGTCAGATCGAAATCTTTTCGGAGTACATGGACACCAAGCGCATCCCTTTTACACCTGAGTATGAGCAGCAGGTCCGTGATTTTTTAAGTAACAAGTTCACAGATAACCAGTTCGCAACCGTGCTCGTCACGGATAACAATGCCTTTGACTTTGTGCGCCGTCATGGTGAGGTACTTTTTTCCGGTGTTCCAGTGGTATTCTGCGGTATCAATTTCTTCAATGAGGAACAGCTTGAGGGGTACCCGAATTACACCGGTGTGACGGAGACCTATGATGCCAAAGGCACCTTGTCGCTGGCATTGGAGTTGCATCCCAACTCCCAGCAGGTTTTGGTGATCAATGACCATCTGCCGACCGGACTGGCCACGGAAGCGGATATCCGTCAACAGCTGAAAGGGATGGATCTCAGTATACCTGTCCGTTACGCGGAGAAGATGCCGATTGCAGAACTTGAGCGGCAATTGGAAAGGCTACCGGCGGACAGTATCGTCCTTCTTGGCAACTACTATCGGGACGGATTGGATCTCTTTATCCCTCCCAAAGAGAGTTCGCGCCTGATCTCCACCACGAGCAAGGCGCCCGTCTACAGCATGCTGGAGTTTCGTATTGGCCAGGGTGTGGTGGGTGGCTATGCGGTCAGTGGATATCGCCAGGGTCGCGCCGTCGGGGGCTTGATGGCACAGATCCTCAACGGGAAGCCGGTATCCGAGATACCTGTCCTCAAAACCGGTGTGAATCGGTTGATGTTCGATAGCATTCAGTTGGATCGTTTTGCTATCGATCCAACCAATCTCCCTGCGGAGAGTATCCAGGTCAATCTTAACAGGACCCTCTTTACGCACCAGGAGAGACTGTGGCTGGAACAGCATCCCGTGATACGAATCGCTCCGGATCCCGATTTTCCGCCTATCGAGTATTTCGATGAGAGCGGTGCGTATTATGGTCTGGCGGCTGACTATGTGCGAAAATTGGAAGAGAAGATCGGCTTTCGTTTTGACATCGTACGTCTGGAAAACTGGGACCAGGCGGTGGTCCAGGCGCAACACCGTGAGGTGGACATGTGGGCAGCGGCCAGCCCTACCGAACAGCGTCTGGAGTATATGTCTTTTACCCAACCCATGATTGATGTCCCTGCTGTCATAATGACGCGGCGTGACGAGGAGGGGGTGCTGGGAATGCAGGGCCTGATCGGGAAGGAGGTAACTGTTGTCTCGGGTTATGCCGCGCATGACTTTCTTTTGAAAAACTATCCTGCGATAACACTCGATGTGGCCCCCGATATCCGCAGTGCTTTACGCAAGGTCTCTTTCGGTGAGGTGGATGCCATGATCGGTAACCTGGCCACCTCCACCTATTACATGGAACAGGAAGGGATCAGTAACCTGAAAGTTGCCGGAGAGTCCGGTTACCGCTACCGCTTGTCATTGGCGGTACGCAGTGACTGGCCTATGTTGCGCCATATTCTCGATAAAGGGCTGAGGCTGATCACTGAGGAGGAGCGGCGCGCCATCATGGATCGATGGGTGCGTTTCGATGTGGCGGATCGGGCATGGTGGCAACTGTCACGTGAACAGTGGGTTGTACTGCTTGCTGTGCTCGGAGTGTTTGCGGTAGGCATCGTTCTGGCCTGGAATCTGATCCTGCGGCATCGCGTCAGGGAACGGACAGTCGATCTGGCCAGGATCAATGAGCGGCTGAACGAGATCAACAGTCAGCTGGTCGAGAGTGAAGAGAAATACCGCTTGATCTTCGAAACCTCGGAAGATCCGATGTGGCTGATCGAGGATAATCAGTTTGTCATGACCAATCACGCGGCATCCCGTCTGCTGGGATACGCGAGCCCGGATCAGCTGGTCAACACGCCACCCTGGGAGTTGTCACCGGAATTCCAGCCCGATGGCATGTCCTCCGCCGAGAAAGCCAAAGCAATGATAGGGCAGGCCATGAAATATGGCTATAACCGTTTTGAGTGGGAGCATATAAAGCGTGACGGTACAACCTTTCCTGTGGAGGTTTCCCTGACGCGTATTCCCTACCGCGGGCACTCGGCCATTTTCTGTATGGGGAATGACATTACCGAGCGTAAAGCGGCCGCTATGGAGATCCAACGCCTGGCTACCCATGACGCGCTCACCGGTCTCGCCGGTCTGCGTCTGGCGGAAGACCGAATAGAGATGGCGATTGCCAAGGCGCGACGGGAAAAATGTAAGATGGCCATACTGTTTATCGATCTTGATGGGTTCAAGGCGATCAACGATGAGTTTGGGCACGATGCGGGTGATGCGTTGCTTAAGGAAGTGGCGGCTCGATTGGAGAGCAAGGTGCGTGAGGTCGATACTGTCGCGCGCATGGGCGGAGATGAGTTCCTGATTGTATTGACCTCCATTCAGACGCTAGCGGATATCAAGCGTGTTTCGGAACAGATTGTTCAATCCGTGAGGCGCCCCTACCACTATGAAGATCAGAAGCTGAAAGTCAGCATCAGTGTGGGAGTCGCGCTCTATCCAGATCATGGTGAAACACGCGAAAGCCTGGTGCGGATAGCCGACAGGGCCATGTATGATGTCAAGAAGGAAAGTAAAAACGACTACCGTGTTGCGCAGTTAGAGACGCAGGGTGCGGTGGGACGAAAAGAGTGACAGGAATGAGAGGCGTCCTGTTTCCGTCAATGCAATCCTGACAATGGAGAGCCAGGCGGATCCCTCACGCTTCAGGCTGACTTGTCTGGTTGCTTCGCTTCAATTTTCCCCCAGCACCCTGCGGCGTAACAGCCGCAGATCGACCGGCAATAAAATAGCGATCATCAGAAGGAATAGAAACACCGCCATGATCAGGTGGAAACTCCATACGCCTGACAACAGCAACAGCCGTACCCCCTCCGCCAGATGGTGCAGTGGATTGATCATTAACCAGGCCTGGGCCAACAAGGCATCGCTCTCCAGAGGGAAGTAGGTGTTGCTGGCAAAACCCAGTGGCATGATCACCAGATAGAACGGAATGTTCATATGATCAATGGTTGGTACGATGGCCGTGAACAACAGACCCAGGGCCGCAAAGGCGACCCCCGCAAGAAACAGCAGCGGCAGGGTCGCAATCACACCGGTCCAGTGAAGATCGAGCCATCCCCCCAGGTTAAAACCGAGTAGTACGAAGAGTACGATGACCGCATAGGCCAGGCCCAGGCTGGCGGACCAGAGCGCCTCACCCCAGACCACATGTTCTAATCTCACCTGGGTGGTTAGTTGACCGTCCCAGGTCTTCTGGTAGTGCATGCGGATGTAGGCGGCGAACAATGCCTGAAAAAATGCGGTCATGAAAACGGTGTAGGCGAGAATGCCCGGCGCCAGATAGGCCAGGTAGGAGACATTCTGCGACTTCCAGTCGAAGTCGGGGATATTACTCCCCAGACCAACCCCGAATACCAACAGCAGGATGATCGGTTCAAAGATCGGTGGCAGCGCGGCGGTGTGCCAGTTACGCAGATAGACGGTCAAATGACGCCGCAATACGGCCCAGCTCTGCCAGGCTGTCATAGCCAGATAGAGCCTCATGAGTCGTCATCCGTCAATTGCAGAAACAGATCATCGAGATTTGGCGGCCGAACCTCAAACCGTAACTGCCCGAAGGTGGCAGAGAAGCGAGCCAGACCCGCACCGTCCAGGGCAAATTGCCAGGTGTTCAGAATTCGCGTTGGTTCGCCAAATCCCTCTTTATCAAGCCAGGACTCTATCATCTCTGCCTCCGGGATCTTGGCGTCCAGTACCACAACGTGTTCACCCACCAGATCCCCCAAAACCGTACGCGGCGCCCCCACCGAGACTACTTGTCCCTCCTTCAGGATCAGCAGATTATCTGATAAACGCTCTGCTTCATCCATGTAGTGGGTGGTCAGCACAATTCCCAATCCTTCGTTACGTAAGCCGTCAACGAGCTCCCATACTGCCATCCGCGCCTGAGGGTCGAGTCCTGTTGTTGGTTCGTCTAGGAAAAGTACCTTAGGCTGGTGCACCAAGGCTCTGGCGATCATCAGCCGGCGTCGATAGCCGCCGGACAGGGTGTCCGGTTTAGCCGTGGCGTAACGGGCGAGATCGAAGCGTTCCAACAACTCCCTGACGCGGGATTCAATATCCGTCGGTCTTGGACGAAAATAGTGTCCAAACCAGAGCAGGTTGTCCCGCACGGTGAAATCAGTATCGAAGGTATCATCCTGTGTGCAGACACCGATCAGACGATTGACCCCGTCCGGGTCTTTCTCCCGTTCGACGCCATCAATAAACACACGGCCTTCGTCGGGCTGTAAAAAGCCGTAACAGAGACGGAGTGTTGTGGTTTTACCCGCGCCGTTGGCCCCCAGCATGCCCAGGATTTCACCGGATCGGCACTGTAGATCGACTCCATTCACAACCCGAGCAGAGCCGAAGTGCTTTACCAACCCATGTGCCGCCAGCAAGGGTTTTGGGCTGTTTTGAATTACTCTACTCATCGAGTCTCTCTAGCCTGTTATCCAAGTGGGTGATGATTACGAACAACGTCATATCAGTAACGTCAAATCGTGTCCTGAATAGCTTCAATTGATCTGGGATCCTACCCTATATTTTCCACGGTTAGAGTAAAGATATCTGCAAACACTCAACCTATGGCCTAGTGAGATCTTTTGATATCATTCTTGGTCATTCAGGTGCAGGCCAAGTTCCACATAACGCATAAACAAGATACCCATTTTACATTCTCCACTCATGCCTCGATCGAATTACGGATGGTATGATTTGTCTCAGATCAAGCCAGGTCGGCCGGTAATGAAATAGAGTAGCGGCCCTATATGAAACAGGCTACTACACGATCAATAATCACTTTTTTGTTACTGGTGTCCACCCTCGGTGCTTGCCACGCTTCCGCCTGGCCCACACTGCAGAGTCGAATCCAGTTCGGTGCCATTGCCAATGACTCTTCATCGGAGAACGTTTTCCCGTCAGGGTTTCTGAATTTCGATGAGGGGGTCAACCTCAATCGGGCGGAGTTAATCATCGAAAAGTCAGCGAACTCCAATATCAAACCCCGGATCGGTCCCTTTCCCGGTCCCGCACCGGCAGAGTCCGACTGGGGTTTCGAAGTCGACTTGCGCTACGGTGAGGACGCCGCCATTACCTACGGTCTGGATGATGAGCTCTCCATCAACGAGGACAAGGATCGGCTGTTTCTCATGCCCCAGTGGTTCCTGAGCGGCTACCTGCCGTTGGCGGACGGTTTTTCCTGGATTGCGGGGAGTTGGTTCACCTCGCTGGGGTATGAGATTGGCGCTCCGGTCGATCCGCCAACCGGCTTCTATACCCACTCTTACGCCTTTGTCTATCAACCGGTCAAGCATGTGGGGGTGATGGGGGCGCTAAAGCTGCCGATGGCCGCAGAGCTTGGTCTCTGGTCTGTCGGTCTGGGATTGGTGCAGGGTTGGAACAACCTGCAGGACAACAATGACGACAAGACGCTGCTGTTCGACATTCGTTGGCGCAGTGCCGATTTCAGGACCTGGTTCGATTTTGAGAACATCATCGGCTACGAACAGTCGGAAGATGGCCTGACTGAACAGACACGGCCGTTCAACGCGGTCAGCACTAAGGGCGAAAAGCTGTTGCGCCGCATGCACTCGGTGTTGTTAAGTCACCGTTTCAACCCGATCCACCGGGTCGCGTTGAACGCCGTCTACGGCTATCAGGAAGGGGGCGATCTGCTGGCGGATAGCAACAATCCCCCCGGCTTTCTGATCACCCGGGACAGTCGCTGGTACGGTGCCAATCTGAACTGGTACCTGAAGTGGCGTGAAGATAGTCAGATTGGACTGAGAATGGAGTGGTTCAAGGATGCGGATGGGGCTCACGCGCTGTTACCAGCGGGTATCTATCGGGGATTGACCGCCAATCTCTCCTGGTGGGTGAGGGAAGGTCTCAGGATTCGCCCTGAACTGCGCTATGATCACTATTCCGGCGCCGGCGCGCCTTTCGGTGGCCGGGTACCGAGCACTTTTTTTGGTGAGGAGAAAAAGCAGTGGGTGGCCTCTCTGGATGTCACCTGGTCATTTAACCTATGAGCGGCAAATACAGTTTTATCGGCGCCATGCGACCATTTTCCCTGGTCGTGGCCATCGCCACCTGTGGCCTGGGGGTCAGTCTGGCACTGATCGACCAGGCTGTGGATGGCTGGATGGCCTGGCTGGTATTGCTGACCGGCGTGTTACTGCAGGTGGCGGTGAATCTGATCAATGACACGCCCGATCTGCAAACGCCCGGGCTGGAGTCGGCGCTCAAGCAGGCGATCCGGCGCAATGCCAGCGTAGGCTGGGGGGTGATGCTGCTGGCCATCGCCCTGGGGCTCTACATGGTGAGTGTCCGCGGTTGGCCTCTGTTGCTGCTCGGGCTGATCGGGGTGGCCGGTGCCTGGGGTTACACCGGCGGCAAGGTCAATTACAAACAGCGGGGACTGGGTATTCTGCTGGTGTTCCTGTTGATGGGGGTGTTGCTGATCGGTGGCTCCTACTACGTTCTCACCGGCATCTACACCCTTGAGGTGTTCTGGTTGTCACTACCGTTCAGCCTGTTGTCCTCCTTGCTGTTGCTGAGTAACGAACTGCGGGACTACGAAGCGGATCGAGAGGCCGGTATCCGTACGTTGATTGTGCGTATCGGCTACCGCTCCGGCATCAAGCTCTACTACCTGCTGGTGAGTCTGGTCTATCTGGTCAGCGCCTTGCTCTACTGGACCCAGATGCTGCCGGGCATTGTCATGTTGCTGGTAACCTCGATCGCACTGATCGGTCCGATCAGCCTGCTCACCGCCAATGCGTCCCAGCGCCGCAGATTGACGCCGCTGACCGGTCGTTTCTATCTGCTTTTCGGTGCCACCTATCTGGCGACACTCTGGATGCAACTGCCATGAATCACGACATCGTACTGAAACTGGCGCTACCGGTAACCCTGTTCTGTATCATGTTCAGCATGGGTAGCCGTCTGGTGGCTGCCGATTTCAAGCGGGTACTGGAAACCCCAGCCGCTGTCATCACCGGAGTGATCAGTCAGATGGTCGTCCTGCCGCTGGCGGCATTCATCCTATTGTCTCTACTGCAGCTGCCGCCTGAGCTATTCATCGGTTTCATGATTCTGGCCTTCAGTCCGGGCGGCACCACATCGAACATGTTCTCCTATCTGGCGCAGGGTGATGTGGCCCTCTCCATCACTCTGACCGCGATCGTCAGCCTGGTGACACCGTTGACCATCCCTCTGCTCGGGGGGCTGGTACTTGAATGGCAGTTGGGTGATCAGAGTGAAATTGTGCTTCCTTTCCTGCCGACCTTCGCCAAACTGGTGGTAATCACTCTGATTCCCGTACTGCTTGGTATGTTGTTGCGTCACTATCGGGCGGGCTTTTGTCTGAAACATGAGAGGCTGATAACCCGCATCCCCTTGATCATGCTGTTGTTGGTGATCGGCGGGATTATCTGGCAAAACCGGGACTCAATGGCCTTGTTCCTGGATCAGACCGGCGTGCCGGCGTTGTTGTTGTCGAGCATCGCCCTGGGTCTGGGTTACGCAGTGGCGAAATTGGCCAGCATGCCAGTCCGTACGGCCCGGACCATTGCCATAGAGACCGGAATTCAGAACGGTGGTACGGCGATTCTCGTCACCGGCACGATTCTCAACAACCCCAATATGACCATTGCGCCGGTGATGTACGGCATACTGATGCTGATACCGACCTTTGCCTATATCCTCTGGCTCAACCGCAGACAGGCTGCGATCGCATGATAGTTGGGTGCCGTTGTCCGTCATTGAGTAGATAGCTGTTGAATTGATCAGCGCCGTAATCTTTATGCCCGTTGGGTGTCCTACATGTTGCAAGGGGTATAACCGGGAATCGGCATCCCTGCGGGCTTGGCAACGGACTAGCGGCTATAATCGGCAACTGTTATGGGACACAACCATTGGAGTTCAACTTGAGTCAGGCAAACAAACCCTACGCCGAAGCCTGTGATGAGAATAAGGTGCCGATTCTGGAGCAGCTGCAGCGGTTGTTCCGTGCGACACGCTCGGTCCTGGAAATTGGCAGTGGGACCGGTCAGCATGGGGTCTTTTTCGCGGCGGCACTGCCGGATCTGACCTGGCAAACCAGTGACCGGGAGGAGAATCTCGAGGGCATCCGGGCCTGGTTGTCTGAAGCCGGGCTGGACAATCTGTTATCCCCATTCTCGCTCGACGTTACCTCGGCCTGGCCGGAGATCCGCTACGACGCCGTATTCAGTGCCAATACCACCCATATCATGTCCTGGCCGGCTGTGATCAGCCTGTTCCAAGGGGTTGGTCGTGTGCTGCAGGCAGAAGGGCAGTTTGTTTTGTATGGGCCATTCAACTACCAGGGGGCCTTCACCAGTGAAAGCAACAGTCGCTTCGATGAATGGCTGAAATCCCGGGATGCGTTGAGTGGCATCAGGGATTTTGACGATCTGAATGCTTTGGCTGCAGATCAGGGCCTGATCTTTGAAGAGGATATCGAGATGCCGGTGAACAACCGTATCCTGGTCTGGCGTAAACGCTCTGACCCCGCATAGTATGAGATTCAGTTAACGTTCAGTTTGACTCTCTTAAGCTGTAGATAACAACGGTGAGCCACTCACCTCAATTATCTGTATCTGCCAGGAGAGCGTCATGAAAAAAACCTCACTGATTACCGGGATCCTAACGCTGGCCCTGTCGATGAGCGCCACAGCCGGGCCACGGGATCGTTACCAGGATAGCGCCAAGGTCATCGATGTGGAACCTGTCTACCGGACGGTGGAGATCACCGAGCCGGAGCGCCACTGCTGGGATGAAGAGGTCACTCAATACCAGCCCGGAGAGCATGGCTACACCGGTACAGTTCTGGGCGGTATCATCGGTGGTGTGGTCGCCAATTCCGTCAGCCGCGGACGCGGTAGAGGCAAGGATGCGGCAACTCTGGCCGGAACCCTGCTGGGTGGCGCCATCGGCCACGACCTGAGTCATCAGAAGCGTGGAGGAGGTCACTATTCAACTTCCTATGAACGTCGTTGTGAAACCACTCATCAGACCCACTATGAGGAGCAGCTGACCGGCTATGATGTGACCTATCGTTATCGGGGCCGGGTCTTCACAACTTTCACAAAAGAGCACCCGGGAGAGCGGATCCCTGTGCGAGTCAGTGTCAGGCCGATCCATGATCACTGATCTGAATTTGATTGTCCTGTGATTGTCTGACTGGAAAATCGCATTAAACTGACGAAAGAGGTATAACTGATAGACCATCTGTGGCGAGCCGGGTAGTGCCCTGGCTCGCTGCAGGTGCGGACTGAACAGGTTTCAAATCTACCATCGGGTTTTCATCCTATGAGGAAAAGCAGATCACAACTTTGGCGTACCCTGCTGCTCAGCTTGCTGCTGTTGTCGCTGAACCCGGCGTTGGCCGAGGTGAGCCTCAACAAGGCTGTAGAGCAGGCTAAAAAGCGTACCGGTGGCCAGGTGATTTCGGCGGAAACCCGTAACCAGGACGGGCAGAGAGTGCACAATATCCGCATTCTGACGCAAGACGGTAAGGTGCGTCGGTTACGAATCAATGCAAATAACCGGGGTGGAGGCAAAGGTGGCAGACGCTGATCAACGGATGGTTTTACAGTGTCCATCAGTTTTCACTCAACTGAGCTGAAGGTCGGGGGCCTACGATGCGTGTTCTGCTGGTAGAAGATGAAGCGGAAATCCGCGAACCGCTTGCCGCCCGACTGGCTGAAACCGGCTACACCGTTGACAGTGCGGAAGATGGTGCAGAAGGCCTTTTCCTCGGGCGGGAGTATGCGATCGATGTGGGCATCGTCGATATCGGTCTGCCGAAAATGTCCGGTATCGAGCTGATCCGCGAATTGCGAAAACTGGATAAGCATTTTCCGATTCTGATTCTTACCGCACGAGGCAACTGGCAGGATAAGGTGGAAGGCTTGGAGGCCGGCGCGGACGACTATCTGGTGAAACCCTTCCATGTGGAAGAGCTACTGGCCAGACTGAATGCTCTGTTGAGACGCTCCGGTGGCTGGTCTCAGCCCGTGCTGTCGGGTGGTCCTGTCTCCCTGGATACCCGGACTCAGGCCGTATCGATCAATGATCAGCCCGTCGAGTTGACCGCCTACGAATACAAGGTGCTCGAATATATGATGCTGCATGCGGGAGAGGTGGTCTCGAAGACCGATCTCACCGAGCATATCTATGAGCAGGACTGGGACCGGGACAGTAATACCATTGAGGTTTTTGTCAGACGCCTGCGTAAAAAACTCGACCCGGAAGACCGCTACAAACCGATTGAGACACTGCGCGGAAGAGGTTACCGGTTTGCCCTTGAGCGGAATATCTAATCTCTCGATTCGGCAACGTCTGCTGTTGGCGGCATCCCTGGTGCTGGGTGCCTTCCTTGGTCTCACCGGTCTGTCGCTGGACAAGGCGTTTCGATCCGCCACGGAAGAGGCGCTCGAGGCCAGACTGTTAAGCAATGTCTATGCGCTGCTTGCCGCCGCGGAAGAGGGGAGTGAGGGGCAACTGACCATGCCCAGGGTATTGACCGATCCCCGCTTCAATCGCCCCGAATCCGGTCTCTATGCCCAGGTGGTCCAATATCCGGAAGGTTACAACTGGCATTCAGGCTCATCACTTGGACAGGCGTTGAGTTTCTCCCGTGACATTGCCCCCGGTGAGTCTGAGAGTGGTCGATTCCAATTGACCGTTGGGGATGTCATGGGCTTTAACTTTGCGGTGGTCTGGGAGGACTTCAATGGGCGGGAGTTGAAGTATGTGCTGTCGGTGGCCGAGGACCTGCAGCCGATCCAGGAGCAGATTGCCACCT
The DNA here is from genome assembly GCF_058244685.1 of Candidatus Thiodiazotropha sp. AKAK2. Classification (NCBI taxonomy): domain Bacteria; kingdom Pseudomonadati; phylum Pseudomonadota; class Gammaproteobacteria; order Chromatiales; family Sedimenticolaceae; genus Candidatus Thiodiazotropha; species Candidatus Thiodiazotropha sp. AKAK2. The sequence continues at coordinate 16,175 of NZ_JBSYOP010000039.1, forward strand.
ATCGCGATACCCTGTTTCTCTGGCTGGGAGGTGCAGCGCTACTACTGCTGTTGGTGCAGGGGTGGGTCTTGAGTTGGGGGTTACGGCCGCTGCGCGAGGTGGAACAGGCGCTCACAGAGATCGAGTCGGGACGCTCGGAAAAACTCCAGGGGCGCTACCCCAAAGAGTTGAATCGACTCACCTCAAATATCAACTCCCTGATTCAGCATGCCCAGGCACGACAGCAACGCTATCGTGACAGTCTCGGCGATCTGGCCCACAGTCTGAAGACACCCCTGGCGATCCTGCAGGGTATTGCCGACCAGCCCGGCAGTCACACCGAACAGACGGTGCGGGAACAGGTCGAGCGAATGAACCAGATCGTCAGTCATCAATTGCAGCGCGCCGCCGCTTCAGGGCGACATCTGCTGACCCAGAGTCTGGAGATCGGGCCGCTGCTTGAAAGGCTGGTCAGATCTCTGGACAAGGTCTATCTGGAGAAGGGGATTGAGTGGCAGACGACGGTTGCCCCGGAGAGCCGCTTTTTCGGTGAAGAGGGGGATCTGATGGAGCTGCTCGGCAACCTGACGGAGAATGCCTGTAAATATGGCCGCAGCCGGATTCGGGTGACGGTGAGATCTGATCCCTCACTGTCGATTCTCATTGAAGATGATGGGGAGGGGATTCCCCAGCACCTTCAGCAGAGTGTGTTTCAACGGGGCAATCGAGCCGATACCAGGCAGCCCGGCCAGGGAATCGGTTTGGCCGTGGCCCTGGATATCGCACAGGCCTATGGAGGGGAGATCAAACTTGGTAAATCCGCCGATCTGGGTGGGGCTGCGGTGGAGATTCAATTCCCGGAGAGTTGATAGATAGAGCTGTCCGGCGCTGGGGTAAATCCATCCTAAGTAGACAGATCCGAGCCAAACAATGAATGGCCTATGATGCCTTGCTCAAGCGGAGAAAATTCTCCAGTCGGAGCCGGGTTATCTCACCCTGTTCCACCGCACCCTGGATGGCACAATCCGGTTCATGGCCATGGGTGCAGTTGTGAAAGCGGCACTGCCCGATATAGGGGCGGAATTCGGCAAAACCCTGCTCCAGCTCCTCACGACTGAGATTGGTTAGCCGGAAACTGCGGACACCGGGAGAGTCGATCAGTTTGCCCCCCTGCGGCAGGTGGTAGCAGGTTGCCGCTGAAGTGGTATGGCGGCCCAGTCCGGTGGCTTCTGAGAGTATCCCGGTTTCAATGTCGTGTTCCGGGAGCAGGGCATTGATGAGTGAGGATTTTCCCACCCCCGACTGTCCCAGCAGAATACTGGTTTCATCCTTCAAATGGTCAATCAATGTATCCAGTCCATGCTCACGCTTTGCACTGATGTTGATGATCGGATATCCGATCCTCGAATAGGTCTCAAACTGGTCGATGAAAGCTGATTCTGTCTCCTCGGTCAGCAGATCGATCTTATTGATCGCAATCAGCGGTGGGATCCTGATGGTTTCCGCAGTAACCAGGTATTGATCGAGTAGATAGCCACTGGGTTCTGGTTTGGGTGCCAGTACGATCACCAGTTGACTGATATTGGCGGCCAGGGGTTTGTGTCGACCGCTATAGTCCGGACGGCTGAGTACACTCTCACGAGGCTGCAGTGCGGTGACTACCCCGCTGTGTTCATCCACCTGTTGCCAGATGACCCGGTCACCGCAGACGGGATGGCCAATGTTCTGACGGGTCTGACAGCGGTAGATCCTGCCCGAACCGTCGTCGATGCCCAGCGTCGCGCCATGGCGAATGATCACCACACCCTCTTGTTCAGATTGTTCGGCAGCACTGCAAAGGGCCTGGTTTGCCCGTTGATCCAGACGTTGACGGCGTTTTTCCTGAATGGCCTTGATACGGTTTCTCTGTTGGTTTGTCAGACGCCGTTTAGCCATGCAGCGGTAATCCTAAGCTGGAAATCGCGGGCTCACCTGAGTCACACAAGCTTTTGATCTGTACAGCGATGGAAACAGTCTCACCAGAGCCTAAGGTTTGAGGTCGAATTTGTAGTATTCCAGGTTGAGATAGATTGCGGTACCCTCGATTTGGTCTTCGAACCAGGTGAGGCCAAGATTCTGTTCGCAAAAACGTACTTGTTTATGCAGACCATCGAGGCTTTTCACTCGGCGGTTTGGTCGGGTATAGAGCTCACTGCCATGACATTTCAGGCAGTGCGCTTCATTCAGCTGCTTACCCAGTTCCGCATCCCCCGCCATCAGGTTTGAGGTGGCAAGAATCAGCAATGAGGTTGCAGCTATCAATATCAGTTTCATCTACTCGCTCCGTCTATTGGGTAATCTGCTTGGATATGTGGGCGATACGCACCGGTGCCGGTGGGTGACTGTCATGGAAGAATGAATAGAGTGGATCCGGTGTCAGTGTGCTTGCATTGTCCTGATAGAGTTTGACAAGCGCCTGAATCAGAAACTCCCCACTACTCTGGCTGACGGCATAGTCATCCGCTTCAAATTCGTGGCGTCGGGAGAGAAAGCTGCCCAGGGGTGTGAAAAATATGGTGAACACAGGGATAGTCAGGACAAACAACAGTAGAGCCGCCGCATTGGAGGGTTGAGATATACCCAAACCGTTATAGAACCAGAGCTGCTGGGAGAGCCAGCCAAGCAGTGCCATGGCGCCAAGTGAGAGCAGGGCCATTAGCAGCATCTGTTTGTGGATATGTTTGTAGTGAAAGTGGCCAAGTTCGTGGGCCAGAACCGCTTCCACCTCATCCGCATCCAGGGCCTCCAGCAAGGTATCAAAAAACACAATGCGTTTGGTTTTGCCAAAGCCGGTGAAATAGGCATTGCCATGGGCAGAACGTTTGGAGCCGTCCATGACAAAGATACCGTCGCTGGTGAATCCGCAACGTTGCAGCAGCTTACCAATGCGCTCACGCATCTCCCCTTCCGACAGTGGGGTGAATTTATTGAACAGCGGTGCGATGAAGCGGGGATAGGCCCAGGAGATGGTCAAGGTGAAGCTGAGCCATACCAGCCATGCGGCAAGCCACCAGTATTGACCGGCACTGGCCATTAATTTCAGTATCACCCACAACAGCGGTAAACCGAGCAGCATTGACAGCAGCAGTCCGATCAGACGGTCCTTGATATATTGCTGCGGAGTGTTGCGGTTGAATCCGAACAGGGCTTCCAAGCGAAAGGTCCGATAGAGATCGAAGGGCAGGTCGAGCAGAGAGCCGAGAAAGAAAAAAGAGAATATAAACACAATCCCAGTGGTTAATGGACCCCATTGCATCCCGTTCCAGTACTGAATCAGTAGCTCCAGGCCGCCACCCAGAGTCCAGAAGAGCAATAGAGCCACTCCGATCAGGGCCTCGATAAAGGCAAGCTTACCCTTTGCCTGGGTATAGTCGGCCGCTTTCTGGTGGTCCTCGAGGGGAACCTGGTCCTTGAAGGCATCAGGGACCTGGCTTCGGTGTTGTGTGACATGCTGCAGATGCCGATAGAGCAACCATAGCTGTAGCATGGTGCCGAGAATCAGAAACAGTAAAAACAGTTGTGTGAAAAGTGCCATCAGTGGTTAATCAAAATTCCTGGGGTTACGGGACGCGATCGATGCGGCGACTAATTATGTCGTGTTGAGCCCTGGTATGCCAGCCAACAGACTGGGATCCGTTTCCAGTTTTGCTCATTCACGGTCTGTTCCAATGTTCCCTCTCACTTACAGTTACGGCGGTTTGTTGGGAGAATGGGTTGTGATTTTGACAGGAGTTGCAAAGCAAAGGTTCGACAGTATGTATCTTTTGCATGAATTACCATACAGTCTTAGACAGCTTCCTGTTAGAATTTCGCCGCGTAGCGATTCTGTAACAGAAGGATAACAAGATGCCTGTTGATGCCTCCAATCTGATTTGGATCGACCTGGAAATGACCGGGTTGGATACCCTGCAAGACGAAATCATTGAGATTGCAACCATTGTTACCGATGTCAATCTGAACATTCTTGCTGAAGGGCCGGTGATTGCCATCCATCAACCCCAGACAGTTCTCGATGCCATGGATGAGTGGAATCAGCGCCAGCACGGCGGCTCGGGATTGCTGGATCGGGTCAAGCAGAGTCAATTCAGTGAAGTTGAGGCACAGGCAGAGACGATCCGCTTTCTGCAACAGTACGTACCTGCCGGGGCATCACCCATGTGTGGCAACAGTATCTGTCAGGACCGGCGTTTTATGGCCAGGACGATGCCTGACCTGGAAGCCTACTTCCACTACCGCAATCTGGACGTCAGTACTTTGAAAGAGCTGATGAACCGCTGGTCACCATCATTGAGCGAGGGATTTACCAAACAGGGGAAACATCTGGCTCTGGACGACATCAAGGACTCGATTGCCGAGCTCCACTTCTATCGCAACCACTTTCTCAGGCTACCCTAGTCTGACTCCGGTTTATCCATGCTTGAAGGTTCAGGGAAGTACCCTCAAAGTATATCGGTTCACTATCTGATCGCCACCTCACTGGCGCTCCTGAGTTATCTGTTTTTTGCCTCGGTCGATGCTTACGTGGTTGACGGTGAGCAGTTGCTGGTCAACCCGGATTTTTCAGATCATCTGGCCGGCTGGCGGATCAGTGGTGATAAGGATCTGCTGCAGGTGTCTGATGGTACTGTGGAGATCCGCCACGATGCGCTATCCCAGTCCAACACGCTCTCCCAATGTTGGGATCGTGAACGGTTTCCTGACCGAATACTGGTCGGCATCAGCGCTTCAACTAAAGATCTGGCGCTCGGAGACAAACCCTGGCACCTGGCCCGGGCAGGGCTGATAGGTCAGCTTCCCGATGGGACAAAGGACTACCGGTTGACCAGCCGGTTGGTGTTGCTCAAGGAAGATGTCGGCTGGCAGCCCTATCGGACAGGCATTGAAATTGATCAATCGCTTGAGCGTATCTGTCTCTCAATCGGCTTGCTTGGCTCAAAAGGCAGCTTTCAGTTCAAAGACCCGCTGCTCTATCCGGCCGCAATACCACCCACCTACAGCCTGATCAAAAACCTGCTGCTGGCCGTCTGGGCCGCTGTTGGAGTCATCTGGCTGATACGGCTGATCAGACATTATCGCCAGAGAACCCAAATGGGATTTATGCTGGCCATACTGGTGGCGATTTCAGTGGGCATTCTGATGCCGGCCGAGCTGAAATCGGAAGTGGAAAACTGGCTTTCACTCTATCTTCCCGAGTTCACCACCAAGCAGGTGCTGAATACGCTGGGAGTACCGTATCAGTTACCGGCAGACGTACTTCCGCAACGCTGGGACGTATCCAAATTCGGCCACTTGCTGGGCTTTTTTCTGCTGAGTCTGATTCTGTTTTCTGAAAAGGAGAAGTCGGTTTGGATCCTGTTGCCGGGGCTGGTGATTGCTGCGGTAGTGACTGAAATCCTGCAACACTATGTGCCTGGCCGGGCGCCCCGATTGAGTGATGTGATGGTCGATCTGATCGGTATCGTTGCGGGCTGGTGGTTGATCAGAGGTTATTTCAAGATCCGTCAGAGCGTCGCCGGTTGATTGCGCTGACGACTCAATGCCCAGAGTATATGCTCCTTCACCAGTGGTGTGGCCTGCTCCAACCGGCCCAACAGTGCCTCTTCAACGGCATCGGATGGGGGGGTATTGCCCAATGCCACGGCCAGGTTTCTCTGCCAGCGTTGATAACCGATCCGTCGTATGGCGGATCCCTCGGTCTTCTGTAGAAAAGTCGTTTCATCCCAATCAAACAGTGAGAGCAGGCCACTGCTGTCGAGATGGTGTCTCGCGAGAAAGTCCTGTTCGTCGGTCACCTGGGCGAAGCGGTTCCAGGGGCAGATTTGCTGGCAGTCATCGCAACCGTAGATCCGGTTGCCCATGGCGGCCCTGAATGGTTCGGGAATGGCGCCATTCAGCTCTATGGTCAAATAGGAGATGCAGCGTCGCGCATCGAGCTGGTATGGGGCAGTGATGGCCCGGGTTGGACAGATCTCCAGACAGGCCTGACATCGGCCACAGTGGTTTTCAGCCGGCCGGTCGATCGGCAGGGGAATGCTGGTGTAAATCTCGCCGAGAAAAAACCAGGAACCTGAGCGTTTGTTGAGCAGATTGGTATGTTTGCCGATCCAGCCCAATCCGGCTTTTTCCGCCAGTGGTTTTTCCAGCACCGGCGCGGAATCCACATACAGCCGGTTGCTGCTGTCCGGTATTGACTGCTGGATCTTCTGCTGCAGCTTCTTCAGACGGTTTCGCAGGAGTTTGTGGTAATCCCGGCCGAGTGCATAACGGGAGATAAAGGCTTTCTGCGGATCATCCAGTACCTGTTGCAGATCCTGCATGGGCTCCGGCAGGTAGTCCATGCGCACAGAAATCACCCTCACGGTTCCGGGTTCAAGCTCTACGGGACGACTCCGTTTGCTGCCGTGCCTGGCCATGTAGTCCATCTCACCGTGACAATCCGATGTCAGCCACTGCTGCAATCGGCGCTCTGCTTCGCTGAGATCGGTATCGGTAATGCCGACGGCATCAAAGCCCAGTTCCTCACCCCACTGTTTGATTTGCAGGCTCAGCTTAAGTAGTTCGTCAGCGTTCAGTGTCTCGCTCATGCTGCTGCACTATAGCCCAGTGTCATCACGATACAACTGCTGCCCGTTGTGGGATCGATTATTTTGAGTCACCAGGGGGTTCGCGGTATCGTTGCCGATCAAATCAGAGGACAATGGATCTATGCGAGTGATGCCATTTACCGACAGTTTGCCCTACGCCCTCTACCGGGCTGATCAGGTTCGTCAATTCGATCGTATCGCCATTGATGAGTTTGAAATCCCGGGAGAGACCCTGATGGAGCGGGCAGGTATCAGAGCCTTCGATCTGCTGCGCCATAAATGGCCTGAGGTGAGAGAGATTCTGGTGGTCTGCGGGCTGGGCAACAACGGTGGGGACGGTTATGTGCTGGCCAGGCTGGCGCTGCAGGCGGGATTGCGTGTGCGGGTGCTGCAGCTTGGTGATGCCGAGAAGATCAAAGGGGATGCATTGCTGAAAGCGAAGGCCTGGATGGCTTTGGGGCAGCAGCTTGAACCTTTTCAGGGGCTTCCAGGTAAACCTGGCCTGATTGTGGATGCCATCCTGGGTACCGGGCTGGAGCGGGATCTCAGAGGGGATTGGAAGGCGGTGGTGGAGCAGATCAATCAGCATCAGGCACCGGTCTTCGCCCTGGATATCCCTTCAGGCCTCAATTCGGACAGCGGCCGGGTGATGGGGGGTGCGGTGAAAGCGGCTGCAACGATCAGTTTCATCGGTCTGAAGCAGGGTATGTTCACCGGCAACGGACCGGACTACTGTGGTGAAGTAGCCTTCGATGCCTTGGAAATACCGGCACAAATCTACGCTCGCCAGCTACTCGCCTGTCGTCGCATGGATTGGTCGAAGGTCTCTGCGTCGGTCAGCCGCAGAGAGCGCTCCTCGCACAAGGGCAGCCATGGCCATCTGCTGGTGGTTGGTGGGGATCAGGGTTATGGCGGTGCGATACGCATGGCAGCCGAGGGTGGCGCCAGGAGTGGCGCGGGGCTGGTTACCCTGGCAACCCATCCTCAGCATGCCCCGTGGAGTAACCTTGGTCGCCCTGAACTGATGTGCCGTGGTGTTGATGCTGATACGGATCTGACGCCCTTGCTACAGCAGGCCAGTGCTGTAGTACTCGGTCCTGGGCTGGGTAGGACCCCTTGGGGTGAGCGGGTCTACCATCAGGTGATAAAAACCGAACTGCCCCTGTTGCTGGATGCCGATGCGCTCTATTGGCTGGCCAGGCAGCCGGATCAGCACAACAATCGGGTGCTGACCCCCCATCCCGGAGAAGCGGCCCGTCTGTTGGGTTGGGACACCCGGCAAGTGCAAAATGATCGGTTTGCGGCGTGCGAGGCCCTGCAGCAACGCTATGGCGGGGTGGTTGTATTGAAAGGGGCCGGAACCCTGGTCGGCAGCAGCGGGAGCCAACCCTTGGCCCTCTGCAGTGACGGTAACCCGGGTATGGCAAGTGGCGGATCGGGGGATGTATTGAGTGGGGTGATCGGTGCTTTTCTGGCCCAGGGTCATGCGCTTCGGGATGCGGCGGAGCTGGGTGTCTGTCTCCATGCGGCCGCCGGCGACAAGGCCGCCGGACAAGGTGAAATCGGCATGCTGGCAGGCGATTTGATCAATGCCCTGCGAGAGACACTGAATTCGGAGCTTGTGGATGATTGAACTGAGGGTCACTGGTGAAGCGGAGCAGGAGGCTCTCGGTCGCCGTCTGGCAATGAACTGTCGAGCGCCCTGCATTGTCTACCTGGTGGGCGATCTCGGTGCGGGGAAAACCACCCTGACACGGGGGTTCCTGCGAGGAGTCGGCTATCAGGGACGGGTTAAAAGTCCTACCTACACACTGCTGGAACCCTACGAACTGGGGAGCATTTCCTGTTATCATTTCGATCTGTATCGACTCGCTGATGCCGAAGAGCTGGCCTATCTCGGCATTCAGGATCTGTTGACGGATGATGCAGTGATGTTGATCGAATGGCCAGAGAGAGGGCAGGGGGGGCTCCCGGCTGCCGATCTGCTGGTGAAGATCGAACATGATGGCCTGTCACGGCTGATTACCATCGAAGGGGGCAGTGATCGGGGATCTGAAATTATTCAGAAAATACAAAGTGATCTGGTGGATGGTTAATTTGGATCGTAGGAAATTTAGCTATCTAACAGAATAATCTGGAAAAAAAACCTTTTGCATGCTATTTTTTATGTTGTATTTTCAGTGTTACGGGTCATGGGGCAATGAGGATTAGGCTCGCTATGCTGCTGATCATGCTGATCAGCGCACTACCGCTACAAGCAAAGCAGTCTGAGATAACCGGTCTCAGGATATGGTCTGCACCGGATCATGTGCGTCTGGTGTTCGATGCCAATGGCAAGGTAAATCACAAGATATTCACTCTGCAGGGTCCGGATCGCCTGGTCCTCGATCTGAAAAACACCTCCCTCACCAAGCACCTGCCTGACCCCACCAAAGAGAACAAGATCATCCGCGGTATGCGTACTGCGAAACGCAACGACCACGATGTGCGGGTGGTGTTCGATCTCAACAGCGCGGTCAAACCCAAAAGTTTCTCGCTACGCCCCAACCGGGAGTATGGCCATCGGCTGGTAGTCGATCTGTATGATGGCAAAACCGGAATCAAACAACGTAATGCTCCGGTCAAGACAGCGAAAAAGACAAACACAGCCGGTCATCGGGATGTGGTGATTGCGGTGGATCCCGGTCATGGTGGTGAAGATCCCGGAGCCCGCGGGCGCAAAGGTACCTATGAGAAAGATGTGGTACTGGCGATCGGCCGCAAACTGGTGAAGATGCTGAATCAGCAAAAAGGCATGCGCGCCGTCCTGATCAGGGACGGGGACTACTATCTAGGGCTGAGAAAACGTATTGCAAAGGCCAGAGCCCATCAGGCGGACCTGTTTGTCTCAATTCATGCCGATGCCTTCCGTGACCCGAAAGTCAGAGGGTCCTCTGTCTATACACTCTCCCGCAGTGGCGCCTCGAATGAAGCGGCCCGTTGGCTGGCGGAGCGGGAAAACAGTGCTGACCTGGTGGGAGGTGTCTCCCTGGAGGATAAGGACGACATGCTCGCATCGGTGCTGCTCGATCTTTCCCAGATTGGTACCCTGCAAGCCAGTTCAGAAGCGGCCAGTCGGGTATTTTCCGAACTCAAGACCCTGGGCAAGACCCATAAGCGCCGTGTACAGCAAGCCGGTTTTGTGGTGCTGAAATCGCCCGACATCCCTTCCATGCTGGTGGAAACGGCGTTCATCTCCAATCCGGATGAGGAGCGCCGGCTGCGCGATCCCAAACACCAGACCAAAGTGGCCAGGGCGCTGATGAAGGGGATCCGTGACTACTTCAAGTATCAGCCTCCACCGGGTTCCTGGCTGGCGGCCAATCAGAGAACGCGTAAACACGTGATCTCATCCGGTGACACCCTGATTGCGATCGCCAATCGCTACCAGATCAGTGTCAAACGGCTACGCCACGTCAATGATCTGAAAAACGACACCATCCGTATCGGACAGGTATTGCAGATTCCACCGGGCAGTTGATCCATTCTCGGCCTGGCTGTTGTGCCCATCAAAGCTCATCTGATCTCCCTTGGCAGCCCATGACAGCGGCCGGGCTCTGCTGCCAAAGTCCCTTGACCCGATAATGGATCTTGAAGTCGGGACTCTGAGCCATTATGGTGCTGGGTTTCTGTAACCTCTGGGGCCTGACTATGCCCATTCGCACGCTTCCACCTCAACTGATCAATCAAATCGCCGCCGGCGAGGTCGTCGAACGACCAGCATCCGTGATCAAGGAGTTGGTGGAGAACAGCCTGGATGCCGGCGCACGTCATATCGAGATCGAGATTGAGCAGGGTGGCATCAAGCGTCTGCGGGTACGGGACGATGGGGTGGGGATACCCCAGCAGGAGCTGAACCTGGCCCTGTCGCGCCATGCGACCAGTAAGGTTACGCAGTTTGAGGATCTTGAGGTGCTGCAGAGCATGGGGTTTCGTGGTGAGGCGTTACCGAGCATCAGCTCGGTCTCCCGTCTGCGCTTGACCTCCAGACATCAGGACGCTGAGCAGGCTTGGGAGGTCAGCGGTGACGGCACGGACAAGACGCTGCAGCATAAACCGGCTGCACACCCCCAGGGGACCAGCGTTGAGGTTCGGGATCTGTTTTATAACACCCCGGCAAGGCGAAAGTTCCTGCGTACCGAAAAGACCGAGTTCGGCCATATTCAGGCCCTGGTTCAACGTCTGGCCCTGGCCCGTTTCGATGTGGGGTTCACCCTCCAACATAACCGCCGGGCGATCTTTTCACTGCCACCCTGTGACAATCGGCAGCAGCAGGAGAAACGTCTGTTGGAATTGCTTGGGGCGCAGTTTCTCGAACAGGCGCTGCCAATCCAGGAGCAGGCGGGGGATTTCTCGCTTTCCGGTTGGGTTGCCAGACCCGGTTTCTCCCGCGCCCAGGCGGATATGCAGTATTTCTACGTCAATCAACGGATGATCCGTGACAAGCTGGTAACCCATGCGGTTCGCCAGGGCTTTCAGGATGTGCTCTACCATGGTCGTCATCCCGCTTATGTGCTGTTTTTCAGCCTCGACCCCCATAAAGTGGATGTGAATGTCCATCCGACCAAACACGAGGTGCGATTTCGGGATTCACGCTCGGTGCACGACTTCATCTTTCGCGGACTGCATCGTCTGTTGGCTGATACCCGGCCCCAAGCGTCGACTGAAAGCGGACAACATGAGGCAGTGAACCTGCAACCCCCGGTGACAGTTCAAGGGGCGGTTGAGCACCCATACACCCCGCCCAGGCAGCAGGGGCTCGACTGGCGTGTAGCCGAGCGGCCGACTGCCTATCAGGCGGGTTTTTCTGCTCAGCAACCGATCGCTGCAGATCCTGATGAGGCGGTCACTGAGCGTCAGCCGCAACAGGTTCCCCCACTGGGTTATGCACTGGCGCAACTGCATGGGGTCTACATCCTGGCGCAAAATCAGAGCGGTCTGATTCTGGTGGATATGCACGCCGCCCATGAGCGGATCACCTATGAACGATTGAAACAGCGCTACCATGGAGAGGGCATCAGCCATCAACCGCTACTGGTGCCGATCTCAGTCTCAGTCAGCGTCAGGGAGGCCGATCTGGCGGAGGATGCCTCTGATCTGCTGCAGCGAATGGGTTTTGAAGTCAGTCGCTCCGGACGGGAGTCCCTGGCGATCCGCTCCATCCCCTCACTATTGCGGGGGGCGGATCCGGAAAAGATGTTGCGGGATATCCTCTCGGATCTGATTGAGCACGGCAGCAGTCAACGCGTGAAAGAGGAGATCGATCAGGTTCTGGCCACGGTTGCCTGTCATGGGTCTGTGCGTGCCAACCGCCGTTTGGAACTGGATGAGATGAACGCCCTGCTGAGAGATATGGAGCGCACTGAAAGGGCGGATCAGTGCAATCATGGTCGACCCACCTGGACCGAACTCACTATCAGTGAGCTCGATCGTCTGTTTCTGCGCGGCCGTTGAGATGACCCAATCCCCACTGACTCAGGAGCAGTTGCCTGCGGCGATTTTTCTGATGGGACCCACCGCCTCAGGTAAGACCGCGCTGGCGGTCGAGCTGGTGCGCCGGTTGCCGTTGGAGATCATCAGTGTGGACTCCGCTCTGGTCTATCGGGGGATGGATGTGGGCACTGCAAAACCGGATCGGCAGACGCTTGATCTCGCCCCCCATCGACTGATCGACATGATCGACCCCTCGGAGAGCTACTCCGCCGCCGCTTTCAGACAGGATGCCCTGGATGCGATGGGGGAAATCCATGCGGCGGGTAAGGTGCCGCTGCTGGTCGGCGGCACCATGCTCTACTTCAAGGCCCTGAGCCAGGGGCTCTCAGACCTGCCGGCAGCCGATCCGGTGGTGCGAAAGCGTCTGCAAGGGGAGATGGCTCAGCTCGGCCTGGTGGCACTGCATCAGCGGTTGGAGCGCCTGGATCCGGAAGCTGCGGCGAAGATTCATACCAATGATACACAACGCATACTACGGGCCCTGGAAGTGATTGAACTGAGCGGAAGGGCCATGAGTGAACTTCAACAGTCTGACAAAGGTCACATATTGCCATACCGGGTATTGAAGCTGGTTCGTGCGCCCAAAGAGCGGGCGGTACTGCATGCCAGAATTGCACAGCGTTTTGAACAGATGCTGGCGAACGGCTTTGAGCAAGAGGTCCGAGCGTTGTTGAGCCGGGGCAATCTGACACCGGCCATGCCATCGATGCGGGCTGTGGGTTATCGACAGATGCTGCACTACCTGCTTGGTGAGATCAGCAGGAATGAGATGGTGGAAAAAGGTATCATCGCCACTCGCCAGCTGGCGAAGCGACAGTTTACCTGGTTGCGGGCTGAGCAGGAATGCCACTGGCTGTATGACGGCAGTGACATTGTGGAGCAGGCTCTGGTGCTGATTTCAGATAAGTTTCCTGAGTTGACAGGACCTGGCTGAGTATTTGATTTTTAATAAATTTGAGGTATTGATATTTTGAATAGTTGGATAAAAACACAGTATGCTACACTTTCGCTTGTGAAGTAGATATTTACTACCATTTTTTCGCGCTTGTTTTTCGTTTAAAACTACAAACACAATAAGGAGAATTTCCATGTCTAAAGGGCAAAGTTTACAAGACCCTTTTTTAAATGCATTGAGAAAGGAAAGGGTACCTGTCTCAATATTTCTAGTGAATGGTATTAAGCTTCAGGGACAAATCGAGTCATTTGATCAATTCGTGGTGCTGTTAAAGAACAGTGTCAGTCAGATGGTATACAAGCACGCTATCTCCACTGTGGTGCCAGCCAGAAATGTACGCATCCAGCACGCTAACGGCCAATCCGAAGAGGAGGGGTCCGCCGGCAGTGGTAATTTTTGAAATTGTTAATATCTTTCTGCTTTAAAGGGCGTACCATGACATGGATGCGCCCATTTTAAACGCCTGTACTCTTATATCCCCATACTGTTTCCAACATGTTTGAACGTCCTAAGTCGGGTGAACGCGCTGTATTGGTTCACCTGGATCTGAATGGGATCAGTGATCCCGATGAAATCGCGGAATTCCAGGATCTTGCCCGCTCTGCCGGTGCGGAGCGGGTAGCCTTTGTCTCCGGCAGTCGCCGCCAACCCGATCCGAAATATTTTGTCGGTCGGGGCAAGGCCGAGGAGATCGGTCATATCGTCTCCTCGGAAAGTGCCGATCTGGTGATCTTCGATCACGCGCTTTCCCCCAGTCAGGAGCGAAATCTTGAGCGCGCATTCGGCTGCCGGGTGGTCGACAGAACCGGGTTGATTCTTGATATCTTTTCTCAGCGTGCCCGTTCATTTGAGGGTAAGCTGCAGGTTGAGCTGGCTCAACTGCAACATCTGTCGACCCGACTGGTCAGAGGATGGACCCATCTGGAGAGACAGAAGGGTGGTATCGGACTGAGAGGGCCGGGCGAAACCCAGTTGGAGACTGACAGACGATTGCTGAATCAGCGTATCAGCCAGATCAAAAAACGTCTTACCCGTGTCAATTCCCAACGTGAGCAGGGTCGACGCGGGCGGGAGCGTGCCGACATCCCAACCGTCTCCCTGGTTGGCTATACCAATGCCGGTAAATCAACCCTCTTCAACCGCATGGTTGGATCGGATGTGTATGCGGCGGATCAGCTCTTTGCGACCCTGGATCCCACCTTGAGAAGACTTGAACTGGATAGGGAAGGGCCGGTTGTATTGGCCGATACGGTAGGCTTCATCAGCCATCTGCCCCATGATCTGGTGGCCGCATTCAAATCGACGCTGAAAGAGACCACCGATGCCTCACTGCTGCTGCACGTGATCGATGCGGCCAGTCATCAACGTGCCACCTGTATCACTGAAGTGAATGAGGTTTTGCAACAAATCGGGGCCGACAAGGTCCATCAGATTGAAGTGTTCAATAAGATCGATCTGCTGGAGGACGTCAAACCCAGAATCGACCGGGATGAAAACGGCATGATCACCAGGATCTGGCTCTCGGCACAGACCGGTGAAGGCTGCGATCTTCTGCTGCAGGCATTGGCGGAGTACTACCGTAAAAACCATGTTAGGCAGAAGCTCAGATTGAACCCGGAAAATGGCAGATTGCATGCACTTTTATTTGAACGTGGTGCTGTGATCAATGAGTCCTCCACCGATGAGGGAGGTTGGGAGATGGATATCGATATGTCTGAGAGGGAGTTTCGACGTTTACTCAAAGAGGAACCTGCACTCGAGAGCTGTTTAGTCTGACTACCAGCGAATCCCGTTTTAGTTTGAAAACAGGAGAGATTGTGCCGTTGTCCCTCATTGCCGGCGCAGTTTCACTTGTTAGGGTATCAACAGATTCGGGTTAGTCTGTACGCGAAACCGATGGTATCGTATCCTGAAACCTGCTGTTAGAATGTGCGGCTGCAGGATATGCTGTAGACGTCTCCCTAGTGGGCAGTCAGGAATCGAAGATTGAATCGTGTCAGTATGCCCCCATATATACAGATTCGGGCAGCTGACAAATGCTGTTAACAATCAATAACCAAGTTTGGAGTGATCAATGGCCTGGAATGAACCGGGTGGAAACGGTAAAGATCCTTGGAGTGGCAAGGGTGGCGATCAAGGACCGCCGGACCTTGATGAGGTAGTAAAGAAACTACAGGACAAGTTTGGAGGCATCTTCGGAGGAGGCAAGCCCTCTCGCGGTGATGGCTCGATCGGTGGTGGATCCGGACCTGGATCGAAATCCATTGGTTTCCTAGTCGGCATAGCCCTGCTGGTCTGGCTGGCCAGTGGTATCTACATCATCGACGCCCCTGAGCGTGGTGTGGTGTTACGCTTTGGCGCTTACCATGAAACAACCCCGCCGGGACCCCACTGGCATATACCTTTCCCGATCGAGCGGGTGATTCCCGTCAACGTGGATCAGATCACCTCGTTCCGACACAAGGCGCAGATGCTGACCCGGGATGAGAATATCGTCGACGTGGAGTTCACCATTCAGTCGCGTATTCAGGACGCGGCCGACTATCTCTTCCAGGATCGCGATCCGGACAAAACCATGCGCGATGCCACGGAAACCGCGGTTCGTGAAATCATCGGTAAAAGTGACCTGGATTTCATTCTCACCCAGGGGCGTGGCGCGATTGCCGACCGGATTAAAACCGGTGCCCAGGGCTTGATCGATGACTACAAGGCCGGTTTGACGATCACCAGTGTGAACATGCAACCGGCAAAGCCGCCTGAGCAGGTGAAAAGCGCCTTCGACGATGCCATCAAAGCCCGTGAGGATAAAGAGAAGCTTGAGAACCAGGCTGAGGCCTACGCTAATGAAGTGGTACCCAGAGCGCGAGGTGAGGCAGCTCGAAGACTTGCGGATGCCAGCGCCTACAAGGATCGGGTGATAGCAGAAGCGGAGGGTGACGCCAGTCGTTTCCTGGCAATACTCAAAGAGTATGAGAGGGAGCCCAAGGTCACTCGGGCGCGAATCTATCTCGAAGCAATCGAATCGATGCTGGGTCAGACCAGCAAAGTCATGCTCGATACGGCTGAAGGGGGAGGAAACAGCCTGATGTACTTACCTTTGGACAAGCTGATTCAAGGTGTTGAGCAGGGTAGTGTCGGTAGAGGTACGGCTTCAAGCAAGACCGAGTCTTCCCGTGCACCGGTTGAAACAACCAAGTTCCGCAATGTGGACCGCACCAGGGGGGTACGTTGATGAAAATATCGAAACTGATAATCCCTATTGTTGCGGTTGCCGCGGTGTTTTTCTATTCGGCGACTTTCATCGTCAATCAGTGGGAAGTTGCCCTGAAACTGCGTCTGGGTGAAATCGTCGCAACCGACTACAAGCCTGGTCTGCACCTGATGTGGCCGATCGTCAACAATGTCGAGACCTTCGATGCCCGGATTCAGACCATGGACTCCCGTCCTGAGCGTTTCCTGACCGCGGAGAAAAAGGACGTCATCGTCGACTATTTCGCCAAATGGCGCATCGCCAATGTGGCCCAGTACTACCGCTCCACAGGCGGCAGTCTGGACAAGACAGCTCGACTGCTCCAGGAACGGATCAATACCAGTCTGCGTGATGAGTTCGGTAAACGCACCGTGCAGGATGTAATTTCCGGTGAGCGTGCCGAGATCATGGCAAAGCTGACCAGGGATGCCGATTCGATGGCCGCAGAACTGGGGGTTGAAATCCTCGATGTGCGGGTCAAGCAGATCGATCTGCCACCAGAGGTCAGTGAATCGGTCTATCAGCGTATGCGGGCAGAGCGTGAGCGTGTCGCCAGAGACCTGCGTGCGAAAGGTGCCGAGGCTGCTGAACGAATCCGCGCCAATGCGGACCGCGAGTATATCGTCATCGTCGCTGATGCCTACAAGGAAGCTGAGATAATGCGTGGTGAGGGTGACGGCAAGGCTGCCGAAACCTATGCCAACGCCTATCGCCAGAACAGTGAGTTCTACGCCTTCTATCGAAGCCTGAATGCCTATAAAAACAGCTTCCAGGACTCTTCCGATGTAATGGTGCTGCAACCGGATTCAGACTTTTTCCGCTATCTGAAAAACAGCACTGGTCAGTAGCTTAATCCTCACTCGCCCGCCTTCTCCAACTGGGGGGAGGCGGGTTAGTCAGGTCAGTCAATCGATTCTATTGCGTGTGTCAGGGAGGATGCATGAACAGGATTATCATTGTTTCAGTCGGGGCGTTGACGATTACATCTCTTTGTGTGGCCGCCTTTGTGCTGGGGAAATCTCATGCATCCCAGTCTACTGAGACGATAAAACTCAAGATCGACAGTACCATCAATGGTGTTATTTCCAGGTTGCCTGAAGAGGACCGGGACGGGGTGGCTGATCTGCTAACTCCACTGGCGCAATTGATCGATGCCAGACTGGAAACGGGCAAGGTAGAGCAGGAAATAGTTGAAAGCACAGCACTCAATCTGCAAAAAAGTCTTCAGAAACTCGCTCTGAACAACTACCGGGCCGATACCTCTCCATTTGTCCCGCCGCAGGATAAGGCTCAGTTTATCTGTGGCGAGGCCTTTACCCTGGTCTATCTCGGTCAGGATCAAGCTCATCAACTCCATGCAAAGCTGAAGATCAACTCCAATGTTGCCTATTTGAGTCCAGGTGACATCAATCAATATAAAACCGCTGATCAAAAGCTCGAAATAGCCTACCTGGAATACAAACGGGAGTGGCAGGGGCCACTTCTGAAATATTCGTGTGATGGCGGAAATCACTAGCTCCGATCACATTCTCTGCTGATGAGACTGATCGTGACGGAGCATGGCTGTGGAGGAAACAGCTGGCCTGATTGAGTAAAGCCAATCGATGAATGGACAACCGAAGCCCACTCTGGGAAAATGTTCGGCGGCCTGAATAAGGCGTCAATACAGGACCGGGACGATCCCGGTTTTTTTTTGGGGTATGACAGATGTGGCATGATCTGCTTGTTGCGTTGGCTCTGCTGTTGGTGATTGAAGGCATATGGCCTTTTCTGAATCCCAACAGCATGCGCTCAATCCTGCTGATGATTGCCCAACACGACAACCGATCCATGCGTCTCAGTGGTCTGGTCAGCATGGTTTCCGGGGTTATCCTGCTCTATCTGGTGAATTGATCTTGATGATGGAAAACGAACGTTGGATATTGCCTGACGGCATTGATGAGGTGCTTCCCCAGGAGGCGCAAGTCGTAGAGAGTAAGCGGAGAGAGCTGTTGGATCTCTATCGCAGCTGGGGTTACGACTATGTTATCCCGCCGTTTGTTGAGTTTTTGGACTCCCTGCTGACGGGAACCGGCAGCGATCTGGACCTGAATACTTTCAAGCTGACTGACCAGATGAGCGGTAGGCTGATGGGGGTCCGTGCCGATATCACGCCTCAGGCGGCACGCATCGACGCCAATCGAATCCAGGCGAAACATCCTACCAGACTCTGTTACCTGGGCACTGTCCTGCATACCCGGTCCGATGGTTTTGCCGGCACCCGCAGTCCATTACAGATCGGTGCTGAGCTGTATGGGCACTGCGGGATCGAGAGTGACATCGAAATCCTGCGGCTGATGATGGAGACATTGAATAAGACCGGGGTCGAAGAGGTCTATCTCGACCTGGGCCACGTGGGCATCTTCAAGGGGCTGGCGGAACAGGCCGGTTTAAATAAACGGCAGGAGACGGCGCTATTCGATGCTCTGCAGCGAAAGGCCCTGGTGGAAATTGAGAGCCTTTTGGCTTCGTTCGATATTGCCGAGGAACATGCTGCCATGCTGCTGCGTCTCGGGGAGCTGAATGGGGACCAGGCGTTGAGCCAGGCTCGAGAGGAGCTCAAACAGGCTTCACCGAAAGTGATTGAGGCCCTGGACTATCTGCAGGCTGTGGCCGACCAGATCGCGCAGTGGTTACCCGATGTGCCGGTACACTTCGATCTGGCGGAACTGCGAGGCTATCACTTTCATACCGGGGTTGTATTCGCCGCCTTTGTGCCGGGGAATGGCAAGGAGATCGCCAGAGGAGGCCGCTACGATGCCATCGGCAGCGTATTTGGACGTGGCAGGCCGGCAACCGGTTTCAGCACGGATCTGAAGAATCTGATCCGGGTTGCACAACCCGAATTGCAGATCACCGACGAAATGGTGATATTTGCACCGGTCTCCGAGGATCCGGCACTAACCCAGGAGGTTGCAAGATTGCGTGGTGAGGGACACCGGGTGATCAGTGCTTTATCAGGTCAATCCGGAGGAGCGGCCGAGATGGGCTGCCAACAGCAACTGCAGTGGCTGGATGACCGCTGGCAACTTATTTCTGTTTGATTTTATCAATATATCTGTAAGAATCGACAGGTTTTGTAATAAAAAATCCGGTTTTACCCGGATCTAACGATTTTGAGAGAACCATGGGCAAGAATGTCGTAGTTATCGGAACACAGTGGGGAGACGAGGGCAAAGGCAAGGTTGTTGACCTGTTGACTGAGAAGGCGTCTGCCGTCGTCAGATTTCAGGGTGGGCACAATGCTGGGCATACCCTGGTTATCGATGGCGAGCAGACCGTACTGCATCTGATACCCTCGGGTGTTTTGCGTGAAGGGGTGCGTTGCCTGATCGGCAATGGTGTGGTGTTGGCGCCGGATGCCCTGCTGGAGGAGATTGAAATGTTGGAGAAGGGTGGGGTGCCCGCCTCTGACAGAATGGGAATCTCCGAATCATGCCCACTGATTCTGCCCTATCACATCGCTCTGGATGCGGCCCGTGAAAAGGCCCGTGGCAAAAAAGCCATTGGTACCACTGGGCGCGGCATCGGGCCTGCCTATGAAGATAAAATCTCCAGACGGGGCATCCGGCTGGGTGAGATCTTTGATCAGGCACACATCTCTGAACGCCTGCGTGAAGTGATGGAGTACCATAATTTCGCGCTCAAACATCTGTTTGAGTATGGCGAAGTTGATTATCAGGAAGTGCTCGATCAGCTGATGGTGCAGGCTGAGCGCCTTAAACCGATGGTGGAAGATGTTACCGGCACCCTGCATCAGCTGCGTCAGGATGGTAAGCATGTGATGTTCGAAGGGGCTCAGGGCGCCCTGCTGGATATCGATCATGGCACCTATCCCTATGTCACATCCTCCAACACCACCGCGGGTGGCGCTGCCACCGGCACCGGTATCGGTCCACGCTATATCGACTATGTGCTGGGTATCGTAAAAGCCTACACGACTCGTGTCGGCGCCGGTCCTTTTCCAACCGAGCTGTTTGATGAGGATGGCAATCACTTGGGTACAAAAGGTCACGAGTTCGGCGCCACCACCGGACGTAAGCGGCGTTGCGGCTGGTTGGACGTTGTGGCTCTGCGTCGTTCGCTTGATATCAACAGTGTCAGTGGTATCTGTATCACCAAACTCGATGTGCTGGACGGCCTGGACAAGATCAAGATCTGTGTCGCCTACAAGCTCGATGGTCAGGAAGTGACAACGCCACCCTGCGGCGCTGATCAGTTTGAAAAATGTGAGCCGATCTACATCGAGATGCCGGGTTGGCAGGAGTCGACAGTCGGTGTGACCGACTACGATCAGTTACCCCAGGCTGCCAGAGAGTATCTGAGTAAAATTGAATCCCTGTGCGATACGCCGATCGATATTGTCTCAACCGGCCCTGATCGTAACGAGACTATCATCCGTCGTCATCCATTCAATTAACAGATTCAATCAGCTCATTTTGTTGATGCGGGAGGTCAGCTTCCGCATCAACCATTTCCCATCTTTTCAAGCAGACCTCTCCTAAGATACCTATTAGTGGGTAGGTGGCTACCAATAAATGGTTAGCAGCTGTTTTGACACTGAAATGTCCTATCTGATCGGAGTGTGATCTGGGTCAATTTTTGGTCAGAATCAGGCGGGTTCCCGAGAGCCGGTCATGCCAGGCCAGGTTGTCGGAATCGAACACCACCCAAAAAAAACCGAAACCGAAAACCAGCAGCGAGAGAATGGCGGCGAAGTGGCGTTTCAGTGCCTGTTCCCAATCCACTGGCAGACCCTCCATTGAGACCAGTTTGAGACGCCAGGCACGCATACCCAAGGTTTGACCACCCCTTAACCAGAACCAGCAAAAGAATGCTAATGGTATGATTTCAAAGAGAAATATCTGAAAAAACAGTAACCAGTTACCAGTCGGATATCCAAATGGCAGAGTGACGACCGCGGTGGCGACAAACACCAGTGCAGTCAACAAAAGGCTATCGTAAAAGATTGCGCCGAGGCGTCTCAGCAGTCCCGGAGCTACGGCTTCAGTGAGGTCATAGGGGCTCTGTGGTCGTTCAGTCATGATCCGATAATAAAGCTAATAAAAGGGAAAACCCTAACAGTCAGGCGCGATAATCCGAATTTGAAATTTGCACCACAGGATCCATACTTTAAGTTCATGTTCAGTGACATCTGATAACGGGGAGCCAAAGCATGGAACACAGATGTGATCACCGAAAATTGCTTTCATGTGAGATCACCATCAAAGACCGTAATCTCGGTAAACTGACAGGGAAAGTTCGTAATATCAGTCTTAGTGGCATGTTAGTTGATATTGGTGAAGACTCACAGCAGATTAATACAATTGTTGAGGTCTCTTTTCCTGTCGAGGCCTGCGGTGGTACCAGTCAGTGTCGTGCTAAAGCCATGGTTGTACATCAACAATCGGGTTGTTTGGGGCTTATGTTCAGTGAGCTCGATTCCAGTGTCAGGCAGATGCTTCGAAAAGCACTCTACGGCTATGCCACAGTGGCAGAGAGAGCCTACCTCTATCAGGGTTATAAAACCACCCGCAATCCCGATCCGGTGAAAAGCCTGAGGGCTTCGACATACTGATTACGAATACCTCCTGAATAATAACTATTCCATTCCAGTTAACTGGATCTATTGAGAAAGACGCGTTAAGTGTCTTTTTTTTTGCTGAGTGGTCGATGAGCCTTCACCAAGGTGAGATGATCGTAAATCCCTCCGAGATTCTCAACTGCCAGCAAGCACACTTCGGCTGGACATTGCCTATTCACGTGCCGGGTTAAACTGTCTCCAGGCCAATAGGACTGGAATCGATAGGTCAAGAAGAGTACAAATAACCCATTGAATCTAAAAAATATCACTATTAAATTATGCGATATGCCGAAACTAAAGCAATAACAGGCATCAGACCGATTTTTCAGCTGATAGGGAAAGCATGAGTGCATTGAGAAGCTCAAAATGGCAGGCGAAACTGGCTGCTGTTCCACTCCCTGCGCTCTCCCTGCTGGTAGGGATCTTGTGTGGTCTTTTGATGTGGCTGGTATTGGAGCCAATCCAGGACAGACGACTGGCAAACCTTTTCCATGATGAACTGGTCAGACGGCTCGATGTGCGGGCGGTTGAGACCCGACAGCGGTTTGAGCATTTTTTACACGAGTGGCGCCAGGTGGGGAGTGGGCTGTCGAACCATTGGCGCATCAAGAACTATCTTGGTTCAAAGGCATGGTATGAAAGCAAGAACTCGGATACGCGGGCTATTCTTCACCAGCAGACGCCGGAGTGGCTAGATCCCGGCTATCCCAAACTCAACTCCATCGAGCCTAAACATGTGGTGTTACTGGATAATCGGGCGACGCCTAGGGAAATCTATCAGAAACAGCCACTCTCATTCGATCTGGACCAGTTGTTTGAATTTTACTCAGGACGCAATGAGGCGCTGGTTACTCTGATCGATCAGGTACCCTATCTGCTGGTCTGGTCGAATGTTTCCTATCTGGAGGACGATCTGGCTGCGGTCCTGCTGCTGATTGTGCCGGTGGATGATCAGTTTCTGTTGGAATCACAATCGATGACCAATGATTCCGATACCCTGATTGCCCTGGTGGACGCCAACACTCTGAAGCTGTTATCCAGCAGCAAGCGGGAGATGATCGCAAGAAACTCTCATCTGAATGACTGGCATGAGAACTATCTGCTGACATCCCAGGCGATCACCCGTTTTCAGTCGATGGAGCAGAGCTTGCTGTTCACAACGCTGGTCTCCCGTGATGCGGTGGAAAAGACCATCCATAACATCACCAAACTGGCCCAGCAGGATCGGTTTCTTGCGGCACTGGTCTATATCATCGTCTTTTCTGTCATCTTCTATCTGATCTCGGCCAAGATAAGCCATGTGCTGATACGGATTTCACGATTCGGCCAGCAGGCGCTGGGAATCGAGCAGCCGGTAACCAAGAAAGGCAACCAGTTACTGCTGTTGGAGGATTGGGTGAAAGCCTTCTTTCGGCAGTTGATCAGTGCCCGCGATACGTTGCGCAACAAACAGGAAGAGCGGTTGCGTGAGACAGAGGTGCTGAAAAGTGCTCTGTTCGATAACTCAATGGTCTCCATCGTGACGCTGAATCAGGAGGGCATAATCGTTGAGGTCAATGGCACAGCGTTCAAAACCTTTGGTTACAGCCGCAGCCAATTGATCGGTCGTCATCTTGAAGAGATGGCGATCCATCCCAACGACCGTGAGCGCTTTCGGGCGATGCTCACGGCCTGTATCAGCATGTCGGCCTCGAACAGCAAATGCCGAGGGCAGGCGATGCAGGCCGTCACGGTGAATGGTGAGGAGAAATCCGTTGAGTGTTCTGTGATCTCGATCCATCTACATCAACAGACAGTATTCAATGTTTATCTACGGGATATCTCAGGGCAAAAACAGGCTCAGCGGGAAATCACCAGTCTGGCGAAGCTGGCCAGTGAAAACCCCAGCCCGGTGTTGCGTATCAACAAACGTGGCGTGATTGTCTATGCTAATGCCGCCAGTGAGCCGCTGATGGGGTATTGGGATTGCGAACGGGGACAGACTCTGCCGCTGTACTGGAAAAACCTGGTTGCCAGCTCATTGAAAGAGGGAACCACCAAAGAGTATGAAGTCAATCTGGACAGTCAGATCTTTTCCCTGCAACTTGCGCCAATCCTGGAGCTCGAATATGTCAACATCTACGGCCGGGACATCACACGAATCCGCATGGCTGAGATGCAGAGCCGCCAGCACCAATCCGAACTGGTCCATGTCTGTCGTCTCAGTACCATGGGTGAGATGTCCACCGGCCTGGCGCATGAGCTGAATCAGCCGCTCTCTGCCATCGTCAATTTTGCCAGCGGCTGCGTGCGTCGGTTGCAATCCGGAAAAGGGGGCGAGCCGGAGATCATTGATGCGATTGCCCAGATAACCGCCCAGGCTGAACGGGCCGGGGAGATCATCAAACGCTTGAGAACCCTGGTTGGCAAACGGCCGCAGGAGCATGAGGTCGTCAATCTTAATCACTTGGTTTTGGAGGTGGCGTCATTTATCGAATTTGAGGCCAACCGACAGCATGTGGAAGTGGCGTTGGAGCTGTCGGAGGGCGTGCTGCCGGTTGAAGTGGACCTGGTTCAGATTGAACAGGTGATGTTGAATCTGGTGCGCAATGCCATCGATGCAATGAAACAAGTTGATCAGAATCAACGGCGTCTGGTACTGAAAACCGGTAGAATGAGCTCCAAAGAGGTTCAGGTTTTAGTCCAGGACAGTGGTTCAGGGATACCGGAACAAACACAGAAACATCTTTTCGATGCATTCTTTTCTACTAAAAAGAGCGGTATGGGTATGGGATTGCCAATCAGTCAAAAAATCATGCAGGATCACAAGGGAATGATTGAGGTAGAGTCTGAATATGGTCATGGAGCAACCTTCAGATTGGTTCTGCCCTCAGATCCAACAATTGAATTACCGGGTTTTTAGTCATGAGCAATCGGCCGACAGTTTTTGTAGTTGATGATGATCAGGCGATGAGAAACTCACTGAAATGGCTGATCGAATCAGTGTCCATGCAAGTCGAGACCTTCGAATCGGCGAATGCCTTCATTCAGTCCTACTATCCAGGGCGCTCCGGTTGTCTGCTGCTTGACGTGCGCATGCCGGGGATGAGCGGTTTGGAGTTGCAGGAGTATCTGAAGGTCAATCAGATCGCCATACCGGTGATCATCATCACCGGCCATGGGGATGTACCGATGGCGGTAAGGGCTATGAAAGCCGGGGCTGTGGACTTCATCGAGAAGCCTTTCAATGACGAGTTGTTACTGGAGAGTATTCGTCATGCTATGGCGGTGGATGCCAAGCAGCGCGATATGCAGTCGCAGCGTGCTGAGATAGCCACCCGACTGGCGAGGCTGACCCCCAGGGAGCATGAAGTGATGTTGATGGTTACCAATGGCAAGGCCAACAAGGAGATTGCCACCAGCCTGGGTGTCAGTTCGAAGACAGTGGAGGCCCATCGGGCCCGGGTCATGGAGAAGATGGAGGCTGACTCGCTGGCAGAACTGGTACGCATGGCAATCAGTGCCAACCTGACCTTGGTTGAAGAACCTGAGGAGTAGGCTCCTGCCGGATCGACAGACTTGCCTGTAAGCATGCTGGCCGGCGATCGTCTGTGAGCGATCCAGGGTCACCTGCCTTGAAACAGTGGCCGGCCTCTGATATGACTCTTTTTCATGAACCAACAGACCAGTAAGGCCTTACTCAAGCACCCACCCACCTTCGCCTGGACACTCTATGACTGGGCAAACTCAGCCTTTGCAACGACTGTAATGGCCGGATTTTTCCCGGTGTTTTTCAAGCAGTATTGGAGTGCGGGTGTTGAGGTTACCGAGTCGACCTTCCGACTGGGCATGGCCAACTCCCTGGCGAGCATTCTGGTGGTCTGCATGGCGCCATTTCTCGGCGCGCTGGCGGATCAGGCCGGAGCGAAAAAGAAGTTTCTGTTGTTTTTTGCCGCCATGGGTATTGTCATGACAGGTTCCCTCTATCTGGTGGCAATGGGCAACTGGGTCATGGCCCTGGTACTTTACGGCCTGGGTATGCTCGGCTTCATGGGGGGTAACATCTTCTATGATTCCCTGCTGGTGTCGGTTACCCAAAAACAGCACTACGATCGGGTTTCCGCCTATGGCTATGCGTTTGGTTATCTTGGGGGAGGGCTGCTGTTCACCTTCAATGTGTTGATGACCCTCTATCCAGACGCTTTTGGATTGGCTGATGCCGCCCAGGCGGTACGTCTCTCGTTCATCAGTGTGGCCGTCTGGTGGGGGCTGTTTTCATTGCCGTTGTTTCTGTTGGTTGAAGAGCCCTCGGGTCCAAAGCAGCAGAAAGGACGGTTCTCTGCCAGCCTGCGCCAACTGCTGGAGACCTTCGCCAGTCTGCGCAGTCTGCGTATGACCTTTCTGTTTCTACTCGCCTACTGGTGCTACATCGATGGGGTGGACACAATCGTCAGAATGGCGGTTGATTTCGGTCTCTCGATCGGTTTCGATGCCAACAACCTGATGGTCGCCCTGTTGATCACCCAATTTGTCGGATTTCCCGCCGCACTGGTGTTCGCCTCCATTGCTTCCAAGCGAGGGGCAAAGCAGGGGATCATGATCGCCATCTTTATCTATCTGCTGATTCTGCTCTGGGCTTACCATATGGAATCGGTTTGGGAGTTTTACACCTTGGCGATCGCCATCGGCTTGGTGCAGGGTGGTATACAGGCACTCTCCCGCTCCCTCTATGCCCGGTTGATTCCCCACAATCAGGCCGCTGAGTTCTTTGGTTTTTACAACATGCTGGGTAAGTTTGCTGCGGTACTGGGGCCCTTTCTGATGGGCTGGGTCGGCGTATTGACCGGCAGCACCAGAATCTCCATTCTCTCGGTTGGCATCCTTTTTATTCTCGGTGGCGTACTGTTGAGCATGGTGGATGTGAAAGCGGGTGAAAAGGCGGCCCAGGAGTTGGAATAGATCGTTGTCATGAAAAAAGATGAACTGTATGCCGATCCGCAGCAGGTGGTCCCCGATTTCATCTTCGATGAGCGGGTCGCGCAGGTCTTTCCCGATATGATCAATCGTTCGGTTCCCGGCTATGCAACCATTATCAATATGATCGGTACTCTGGCGAGCCGCCGGGTGACCCGGGGTTCCAACTGTTACGACCTGGGTTGCTCACTGGGGGCGGCGAGCATGGCAGTCCGCTCCTCCATGCCGCACCAGGACTATGCGTTGATTGCGGTGGATAACTCCCTGCCGATGTTACAACAGGCTGCGAAGCTGCTGGAGCAGGATCAAGCCGATAGTCCGATACAGCTGGTCTGCTCTGATGTGCGGGATGTGGCAATCGAGCGGGCGTCGATGATTATCCTGAATTTCACCTTGCAATTCATACCGGCAGAGGACCGAGCGGATTTTTTAACACAACTCTATGATGGGATGCAGGATAAAGGTCTCTTGGTACTTTCGGAAAAGATTGCACTCTCCAATGAGGCTTCACAAAACCTGTTTACCGAGATGCACCACAGCTTCAAGAAAGCTCAGGGCTACAGTGACCTGGAGATCAGTCAAAAGCGCAGTGCTCTGGAAAATGTGTTGATTCCGGAGACCCTGGAGACTCATAAGCAGCGTCTTCAAATGATCGGTTTCACAACGGTGGAAGTCTGGTTTCAGTGTTTTAACTTTGTCTCACTACTGGCCATTAAATGAACTACGATTGGGATTGGTGTGACGCCTACAGTGATCATCCTCTGGGACGCTGGTTAAAGGAACTTCCACAACAGGTTGAGCGGGTATGGCGTGAACAGACCCATGGGGATATTCATAAGTGGCGAGAAGCACTGGCCCGGTTACCCGATATCCCTGTTTCAAAAGTAAATTTCAGATCCGCCAAAGTAGAAGCGGGTGACGCAGCTGATTGTGATGATCCAACCAGGAGTCAGATCGTCGATGCGCTACAGCAGCTGCACCCCTGGCGCAAAGGCCCATACCGGATATGTGGCATTGAGATCGATACCGAATGGCGCTCAGATCTTAAGTGGGATCGCCTGGTTGAGCAGATATCGTCATTGAAAAACCGAACCGTGCTGGATGTGGGTTGTGGCAATGGTTACCACCTCTGGCGCATTCATGGGGAGGGGGCGATGCGGGTGATCGGGATCGATCCGACCCAGCTGTTCAATATGCAGTTCGAAGCCTTCAAGCACTTTCTCGGCAATGATTATCCGGTGCATCTGTTTCCGCTGGGTATTGAGGATCTGCCTATGGACTTGAAGGCGTTCGATACGGTCTTCTCGATGGGGGTCTTCTATCATCGCCAATCACCTTTCTCTCACTTGTATGAGTTGATGGGGGCACTGCGCAAAGAGGGTGAGCTGGTGCTTGAAACCTTGGTGATCGAGGGGGCTGACAGGGAGGTTCTGGTGCCGGAAAACCGCTATGCGAAGATGCGCAACGTTTGGTTCATTCCCACGGTCGAGACCCTCAAAGGATGGATGAAACGCTGTGGTTTCAGGGATATTCGACTGGTTGATATTTCTACCACCACAACCACTGAGCAAAGATCGACGGAGTGGATGCGTTTTGAGTCACTGAAGGACTATCTGGATCCTCTGAATCCTGATCTGACCATCGAAGGTTATCCCGCACCAAGACGTGCCATATTGGTTGCGAAAAAGGGTAGGGGCTGAGGCAGATTTCTCTCTACAGAAAGCCTAACCGGTACCTAACTACACCGAATAGGATGGAAATAACCTGATTGATTCTGCCTGTCGCCCCTGAAAAGCGTTCAATACAAAAGAGAACATAAAAACGAATCTTCTAGAGCGCCATACTGCAAATCGCTCTCTGTGTTACATAACCCGGAGTCTGTGAGATTCCGCTATTCGTGGCAATCGCAGTGTTTAGTGCAGGCTATAGTTAGCAGGATTTCGTCTGAAGTGGATAGCTGGGAATTTCCCCAGCTAGGGTTATCCCTAGTCCATGTACGAATCGGTGCGTGATCTATTCGGTAAGGATGACCTATTTGACCTGGATCGAGAAATCGGGCGCGGTGTGCATATGTCGTTTAACTGCACACAGCTCAATGGCCCGAATGATGCCGCTTTGGTAGCGCTCTGGAAAATCCTTTGGCAAGGTCAGGTGAAAGATGATGTTACCGATCATTTTCTTCTTTTCATCCTCGATGCACTCCATTTTCAGTGCCAGACCCTCGGTGGACAGCCGTCGGGATTCAAGGAAATTCCAGGCAAAAATACCGGCGCAGGTGGCGAGCGATCCCAGGAACAGATCGAAGGGGGCTGGGGCGCTCGCCTCGCCTCCATATTTTTGAGGCTGATCCGTCTGCAGGGTGAAATCCCCCACCTGTGCTTCTATGCGTTTACCGCCGCTAAAATTGACCTCGATAGCGTCCATCTCTCACTCCTGTTTTATAAGGGGTACAGCTCTTTGATCGGGCCTTGGTTTTTTGTTTCGACCTGGGCATAAAGGCTGTTCAAAGCAGCCTGTAGTGCCTCTTCGATCACCGGGTGATAGAAGGGCATGCGGATCAGATCCCCCACGTTGAGCTGTTGTGAAATGGCCCAGTTCAACAGGTGTGCCAGATTCTCGCCGCGGGTGGTGATCATCTCCGCGCCAACCATCCGCCCTGAGGATTTCTCGGCGTAGACACGGATCACCCCCCGGTTCTGCCCCATGATCAGCGCCCGTCCCACAGGAGCCAGTTTCACCTCGCCGATGGCTGTGTTATCCAGCTCCAGCTCCTGATAGCGTTTGCCGACCAGACAGATATTGGGATCACAGAAATTGATTGCCAATGGGACCTTGCGTTTGAAGCCCATCACTTCATCATGGGCGGCGTTATAGCCGGCGATTTTGCCTTCGTCCCCGGCTTCGTGAAGGATCGGTTTTTCACCGTTCAGATCACCGGCGATGAAGATATGGGAGTCGCCGCATTGCATGGTGTTCGGGTTATACAGAGGGATGCCGTTGGCATCGAGTTCTATGCCGGCATTGGTCAGCGATAATCCCTCCACATTGGGTGTCCGCCCAAGGCTGGCAAGCACCTTGTCGACAACCACCGAGTTCTCACCGGCGGTGACCCTCACTTGCTCGCCCTCAGCAGAGAGTTCTACCGCTTCCCCCAGATAGATTGGGAATTCCCGCTGCATGATCTCCAGCGCGGTCTTGGAGACCTCGGGATCGGTGGTGCCGCCAATGGTCTCGGCCATGTCGAAGCCACTGACCTTGATACCCAGTCGGTTGAGTGACTGACCAAGTTCCAGGCCGATGACGCCCAGACCGACAACGGCCACCGATTCCGGCAGATCCTCCAGTTCAAAGAAGCTGTCGGTGGTTAAAACCTTATCGCCAAAAGCTTCCCATGCCTGAGGTACCACAGGACGGGATCCTGTGGCGATGACGATTTTCTCGGCAATCACTCGATCGCCGTTATCGAGTTGCAAAGTGTGAGGGTCGACAAACTCCGCATAGGCCTCGACGAACCGCTCACCCATATTGTCCGTACTGTTCGATAGCACCCGGTCGACGAAGTTGTCACGCAGGTCCTGAACATGTTCCATGGCTTCCGGAATATCGATCGTCATTTCGGTATGGCCATCCACGCCGTAGCGATCAAGATGGGTGCGGCGATGATAATCCTCGGCAACCTGGATCAGGGCTTTGGAGGGCATACAGCCAACTCTGGCACAGGTGGTGCCCGGTTCTCCGCCATTGATCAGGAGAAAGTTCTTCCCGCTCGGTCCAACCTGGCCGGTAGCGTTCAGACCGGCGGTACCGGAACCCAGAATAGCGACGTCGACACGTTTTTCTGCCACAGAAATCTCCAGTGAATATTTTGATGGGCGAAATTCTAACGACTTGGCCGTTAAATTTCAGCTTCTATCCGTGTGGGTTTTGGCTGTTGTGGATTTCGCCAGCGAATTAACGGAAATAAAATGCGTTATTGTGTCAAACTAGAACCTCTCGGTTTCCAGGCAACAGACCCTGAAACGAGATCATCATAATTACTAAGATACGCTGAGGAGAATCACATGAAATGGCTACTAACGACTCTATTGCTGCCAACCCTTGCACTGGCCCAGCCACCGGGTCAGGGGGGAGGACAGGTGGATCCTCAGCAACATTTTGACCAGTCGAAAAAAGCCATGCTGCCGCTGATTGAGAAGAGCATCCCGGCCATGCAGGAGACAAAGGGCTGTCTGAATCAGGCCAAGGATCAGGCAACGTTTCAAAAATGTGTCGAGATCATGATCGCCCTGGAGCAGGAGATGCAGGCTAAAATGGGCCGTGGTCCCATGCCAGGCGCAGACAAAGCTCAATCACAGCCAGCGAAAAAGATCGAGTTCAACGAGAAGAACAAGCAAAACATGCTGAAGTTTCTCGACCAATCCATTCTGGTGGGTCAGTCATTGAAAAACTGTTTCACTTCAAGTCAGTCAGCGGATCAGATGCAGAGCTGTATGCAGGCAGCAAAGCCGAAGCAGTAGCTGATAGGGCCTTGTTGACAGGAATCCAATCGTCCATGGGAGACAATCGGATTCGTGTTAACCGGTCCAAGCTTAATAGTCTGAATAGTGCCGGCCTGGATTGAACAGGCCGTGCGGATCGAATACCGCCTTCAACCCCTGCTGGATCTGCAGGATGCGGGGGTGAAGCGGGTGGAAGATGTCACCACTTCGATCACCATTGCGAAACTGTATGGCATGTCCACCCTGACTCTCAACCAGAGTGCGGATCTCCGTTGCCGGGCGCTCGCTGTAGAGCCAGCGTAACCCACCGGACCACTCTTGCAGGCAGGGTTCAGTCAGCTCCAGTGGACTGGTCGGTTTCAACGAAAGTCGCCAGAGTGGTTTGGACTGTTGGAAAAAATCGAGCTTCTGATCTCTGAGTTGTTGCCAGAAGCCGCTTGATTCACTGCTCTCCTGCAGGCCGTACTTCAGGCAGATAGCGCCGAGCCGCTGATGGTTGCAGGCGAGTCGAACCGCCTGTTTATCCGCCAGGCTGTAGCTGGCGGTGATAGGTTGTGAATCTGCGATCATCTCTCCAATAAGGCGGGTCGCACTGTCCGGATCCCGATCAATTATCAGGCTATGCTCCTCAACAGGCTTGGGCAGTACCTTGATGGAGACTTCCAACAGAATACCGAGCGTACCCATTGCACCGGCCATCAAGCGGGAAATGTCATAGCCCGCAACGTTCTTCATCACCTGACCACCGAAGCTCATGATTCTGCCCTGTCCATCCAGCAACTTGATACCCAGAAGAAGATCTCTTGGAGAACCGCCCCAGGGGCGTCTGGGGCCGCTGAGACCGGCCGCGATAGCACCGCCGATCGTACCCTTGCCATCGAAATGGGGTGGTTCAAAAGGCAGCATCTGGCCATTCGCCTCCAGCGCTGCTTCAATCTCATCCAGCGGGGTTCCTCCACGGGCGGTGATCACCAGTTCGGTGGGTTCGTAACTGACAATGCCCCGGTTGCCGCTGAGATCCAGAACCTTCTGCTGGCCCAGTTCCCGTCCATAGAAATCCTTACTGCCACTGCCCATCAACCGCAGGCAGCTGCGTTCGGCAATCGCATCTTTGATCTTGGCCTGCAGCCGTGATGATTGATCTTGATCGCCAGACATCAGAACCGCTCCAACTCAGGAAAACGCAGCTTGCCCGCATGGACATGCATGGCGCCAAATTCCGCACAGCGGGCCAGGGTCGGTATCGCTTTACCCGGATTGAGCAGATTGTGGGGATCAAAAACCGCCTTTACCGCATGAAAGGTCTCCAGTTCAGGATCCGGGAACTGGGCACACATCTGGTTGATTTTCTCGATACCCACACCATGTTCCCCGGTGATGGTACCCCCAACGGCGACACAGAGTTCGAGGATTTCACCGCCAAACTCCTCGGCTTTTTCCAACTCACCCTCATTGTTCGCATCATAGAGAATCAATGGATGCAGATTGCCGTCACCCGCATGAAAGACATTGGCGCAGGGCAAGCCATATTTTTCGGACATCTCACCGATCATGGTCAAAACCTTGCCCAGTTGATTGCGCGGGATTGTGCCATCCATGCAGTAGTAATCCGGCGCCAGCCGACCAACTGCGGGGAAGGCGTTTTTGCGGCCAGCCCAAAACCTCATGCGCTCGGTTTCATCCTCTGCCGTACGAACCTCACGGGCTCCTGAATCGAGCAGAATCTGACGTACCCGCATGATCTCTTCGGAGACCTCATCCTCACTGCCATCAACCTCGCACAGCAGTATGGCAGCCGCATCCGTGGGATAACCGGCATGTACAAAATCCTCTGCGGCGCGAAGCGAGAGGTTATCCATCATCTCCAGACCGGCAGGAAGAATTCCCTTGGCGATGATCTCCGCAACCGCCTTTCCAGCGATCTCCACATCGTCAAAAGCGGCCAGAGCCACCTGCTGTCGCTCCGGGATCGGCAACAGTTTAACGACCACTTCGACCACCAGGCCGAGCATGCCCTCTGAGCCGGTGATCAGGGTCAACAGATCGAGGCCCGGGGCATCCAGGCCGTTGGAGCCGATAGTCAGACGTTCGCCATCAATGGTGAGCAGGGTGACCTGCACCACGTTATGCAGAGTGAGGCCATATTTAAGGCAGTGAACTCCCCCCGCATTTTCCGCCACATTGCCACCGATCGAACAGGCGATCTGGGAGGAGGGATCCGGCGCGTAGTAGAGTCCATAGGGTTTGGCCGCTTCACTTACCGCCAGGTTTCTCACCCCCGGTTGGACGCAGGCCAATCGGTTGTCCTGATCGATTTCAACGATCTTATTAAGTCTCGCCAGACTGAGTAATACCCCCTGTTCGTGGGGTAGTGCACCACCGGAGAGACCGGTTCCCGCCCCACGGGCCACGACAGGTACCTGCTTTTCATGGCAATGTTTCAGTACAAGCTCCACCTGCTCAGCGGTGTAGGGCAGCAGGACGATCAGAGGAACCTTTCGATAGGCGGATAGACCATCACACTCAAAGGGGATCAGCTCCTCCTCCCGAAAGATGACGCAATCGGAAGGGAGTATGTTTAAAAACTCTGCCGCTAGGCTTTGGCGGTCAATACCCATCAATAGATCCTGCATGGTCTGTCATAGACATGGTTTCGTCTCGCTGACGACACGGGGTCATCGCGATTGCAACACTCATTGTATGCGATTGTTCCAGAAAGTGACTACCAGGTTAACCTGGGTTAGTTGGGGTTTAAACTATTGACCCTGGAGAATTTTGGCAATCAATGGATAATCCATGAGATTACAGATGGATAGGCTGCCTCTCTCATGATAGATCCATTTGGTCACCAGACTGATATTATGAGAGATTAGGTATGGATTGGATCTTGCAGGTACACTTCGGCAGACACGATAAATTGAGTTCCTGAATTGAACAATACGGAGAGGCCGAAACGACTCGGCTGAATATACCAGTGACTAGAGCCTGTTAACGCTAATCCAATACATCCTGTTGTGCCTGAAAAAGCGCCAATCAAGGCATGAGGAGCGTAGTTTGATTGTTCCAATTGAGTGACGAGCAACACCGAGTGGCACTTTTTCAGGCGCAACCCCTCCTATGAATTATCTAAAAGAGGGGGCTGGGGCTGTTTTTGCACCCAGCGGCATTATCATTCGCTCATGTAGAATAACTACACCACGTTCATTCTGCCTTGCTGGGCGCAAAACAGTCCCGGCTGGGCGGATTGGATTGGTGTTAACAGGCCCTAAGGCGCTGGATTAATCAGAATAAAAGATAATGAAGATATTTATGACATTGGCAGTTGCCCTGGGTCTGTTGATTTCACAGAGCGATGGATTCGCTGCGGAAAAACTTAAACGTGCCATCGATATAGAAGTAGCTGGCCAAAAAGCGGCCGGTAACTCGCAGAAGAGTGTTGAGCGTCTGGATGACGAAAGCCGCAAGATGCTTGAAGAGTATCGTCTGCTGAGTCAGCAGCTACAAAGGACCAAACTGGCAAACGACGATCTGCAATCCCAGGTTGAACGGCAGTCCGACGAGATCCAACGGATTTCCGCTGAGCTGAAGGAGATCGATCGGATGCGCAGTGAACTCGATCCCCTGATGCAACAAATGCTGGAGACACTGGCTGAGTTGGTTGCCAGGGACAGCCCGTTTCTCAGTGAAGAGCGAGAGGCCAGGGTGGCCTCTCTGCAGGGTGCCAATGAGGATCGCTCAATTGAGATTTCCGAGCGCTATCGGCAGCTGCTCGAGGCCTACCAGATCGAGGCGGACTATGGCCGCAACATTGAGGCCTATCAGGCCCAACTCGTGACCGAGGCTGAACAGCAGAAAATGGTGGATTTTCTGAGAATCGGTCGGGTTGCCCTGTTTTACCAAACCCTGGACGGCAAAGCAGGGGGGGTATGGGACAATCAGAATCGTCGCTGGATCAGCCTCGATGCGAGTCATATGACGGAGTTGACCCGGTCAATCCGGATAGCACGCAAGCAACTGCCTCCCGACCTGATGGTATTGCCGATGCGGATCCCTGAAGGAGGCAGCCGATGAATCGACTGCTTATCATCATCACGCTCCTGATCGGTGTTTTCGTTCAGCAACCGATGGCACTGGCCGCAGAGGATTCATTGCAATCCCTTCTGGAGGAGGTCAAAAAGTCCCGTCAGGCACAACAAAGCAGAGATCAGGCGAGGGAGAAACGATTTCTCGAGCAGCACCAGCAGCGAAAGTCGGCGCTCGAAGCCATAAAACAGAAGCTGCAGGCGGAACAACAGCGCCAGCAGCAGTTGCTGGCTCAATTTGAAGCTCAACGAGAGGAACTTGAAAAACTCAAACTGACCCATCAGCAGAGTACAGGGAGTTTCGGTGAGTTGTTTGGTGTGGTCAGGCAGGTGGCCTCAGAGAGTTTGAACCTGTTCAAAAATGATCTGACCTCGTCCCGGCAACAGCAGGATCTGGCCATCCTGGAAGAGGTCGCCAGCAGCCGTTCACTTCCCTCACTGGAGCGACTGCAGGATCTGTGGGAGATCTTTTTGACACGCATTATCCAATCCGGGCAGATCTGGCAGGCATCACTGCCGGTGATCCTCACCAGTGGAGAGGAGCAACAGGAGCAGGTGACGGTCGTCGGACTGTTTAATGCACTATCCAACGGCCGCTACCTCCGATATCTGCCGGAAACCGCCCGTTTCGTTGAGCTGAGCAGACAGCCGGCTCCCCGTTACCAGCTTCTTGCCAAGCAGGCGGAACAGAGTGATGGCGGTTTACAGAAATTGGCAATCGACCCCTCCAGAGGGGCGATTCTGTCACTGCTTGTGGCTTCGCCAACTCTATCTGAGCGGATACAGCAAGGCGGCTATATCGGCTATTTCATACTTTTCCTGGGTGCACTGGGTTCACTGGTCATCATTGAGCGACTGGTCAGTCTGTTTTTGGTCGGGCGCCGGGTAAAGCGGCAGCTGAAGCAGGAAGAGCCGATGGATAACAATCCCCTCGGGCGACTGCTCGCCATCGATCGACTGCATCACGCAATCTCCGGGGATGCCCTGCAGAAACACTTCGATGAAGCGATCCTCAGGGAGCTGCCGAAGCTCAGAAGAGGGCTGCGATTGCTGGCCATCTTTGCCGCCGTCGCGCCACTGCTCGGTCTACTCGGTACGGTGACCGGCATGATCGAGACCTTTCAGTCGATCACACTGTTTGGTACCGGTGATCCGAAGTTGATGTCAGGGGGCATCTCCCAGGCCTTGGTGACCACCGAATTGGGCTTGGCCGTGGCCATCCCGATGGTCCTGCTGCACAGCTATCTTGCCGGCCGGAGCAATCGGGTGATTCGCCTGCTGGATCAACAAAGTGCCGCAATGGTGGCGGCCCGTACTGGAAGCTGAGATGGAGATCCTGCTGAACTGGTTACCACTCGATGCACTGCGCCTGCTGGAGCGGGGCGGTATGATCCTGTTATTGATCCTGCTGCTCTCCCTGATGATGTGGAGCCTGATCATCTATCTCTATCTGCATATCTGGTGGCGCAATGGCGACCAGGTCAGTGATCGCTGCATGCCCTGGCTGCCGTTGATCATCTCCCTGGTACAGATTCTCCCGATGGTTGGACTGCTCGGTACCATTGAGGCGATGATCGAGCTCTTCCATGTAATCGCGCAACATGGATCCGGCAATATCCGGGGGATGGCCGGCGGAATTTCACAGGCCCTGATCACCACCATGGCCGGGCTGATGGCCTCGCTTTCCGGCTACTACTTCTCCAGCGATCTGCAACATCGGTTGAGCTACCACGCCACGCCCCAGGAGAGTCTCTGATGCGCCATCAGCATGTCGATGACGAGAACGGTGAACTGGCGATCAATCTGACCCCGTTGATCGACATGGTGTTCATCCTGCTGATCTTTTTCATGGTGACCTCATCTTTTGTCAAAGAGACCGGGGTTGAGGTGGATCGTCCCAGTGCCGCCACAGCCACGATGAAACAGCAGGCGGCAATTCTGATCGGCGTCACCCACAAGGGTGAGGTGTGGATCGACAAACGCCGGGTTGACATAAGGGCTGTTCGGGCCAATGTGGAGCGTCTGCATGCGGAAAATCCCGAGGGTGCTGTGGTCATCATGGCCGATCGGGAGGCACCAACCGGTGTGGTGATCCGGGTATTGGATCAATCGCGCCTTGCCGGAGTGGATAGTGTCTCCATTGCGGCAACCCGGGATCAGGAGTAATGCGTTTTCTGCTTGCTGTGCTGATTGCCGTGGCCGTGAACCTGGCCCTGTTTCTGCTGCTTGACCGGATGTTGAGTGAAAAGACGATTCAGGTGGATAAACTGGTCTCATCAGAGATCATTGAGTTCGTGCGTCTGAAATCTGAGCCGGAGCCGCCTCCCCAACAGGAGCCTGAGCAGGTGGAGGAGCTGCCGGAACCACCTCCGGCGGTACCGGAGACACCCCTGCAGCCCCTTGCTGTGGATCGCCCCGAGCTTGCGGAGTGGCAAATCCCTGAACTGGATATCCCGCTGCAGATCGGCACTGGCCCGTATATCGGTGTACGGCCGGAAATGCCGACAACCCTGGCGGCAGAGCCTGTGCCGCGAATGCGTTTTCCACCCCGCTATCCACAACGGGCACTGATGCGCCATGTCGAGGGAAAAGTGGTATTGCGCTTTACCATAAACCCGGACGGATCGGTCAGTGATGCGGAGGTCATCGAGG
Organism: Candidatus Thiodiazotropha sp. AKAK2; assembly: GCF_058244685.1. Lineage (NCBI taxonomy): Bacteria > Pseudomonadati > Pseudomonadota > Gammaproteobacteria > Chromatiales > Sedimenticolaceae > Candidatus Thiodiazotropha > Candidatus Thiodiazotropha sp. AKAK2. The sequence goes on from NZ_JBSYOP010000039.1 coordinate 54,323, forward strand.
CTGAACCAGTGGGTTATTTTGAACAATCGGCGCTGCGGGCCATCAGCCGCTGGCAGTTTCACCCCAAAGTGGTGGATGGCAAGGCGGTTTCAAGGGTTGCGACCCAAACCATTAGCTATCGTTTGAACTGATGAGATCTGTAAAGCAAGTCATGGTGTGTTGGTGTCTCGGGGTTGGCCTGAGCCTGCAGCTGTGCACGCCACTCCATGCCGCCGATGAGCTGCCCAAGGATGCAGCCGATGCGAAGCGCTACACCTACGACTATCTGTTCATGATCGATGCACTGATACGCAATGAGAAGTATCAGCGTGCCCGTATCGAACTGGATGCTCTACTGGAGCGGGTCAAGCAGAATCCGGATGAGACGGCACTGACCCGTCAGGCTTATGGTTATCTGAGTATTGGCCTGAAGGACTACCCCTCGGCCATCGATCATTTTCTGTTTGCGGTGGAATCCGGCGTATTGCCAGCCGGGGTCAGCCTGAATCTACGCTACACCCTGGCCCAGCTGATGTATCAGCAAGAGCGCTATAAAGCAGGGCTTGCACAGCTGCAGAGCTGGTTTGAACAGAGCGAAAAGCCCACTCCCCAGGCACGGGTGTTACTGGCCAGTTTTTACTATGCGTTGAAAAAGTACAGCAAGGCGATCTCTGCTCTGAAACTGGCGATCAAGCAGTCCGACTCACCACAGGAGTCCTGGTATCAGATGTTGGTGGGACTCTATTTTGAGACCAGGCAATACAAGCCAAGCGTACCCGTGTTGCAGATTCTGGTGAATAAATACCCGGCCAAAGCCCAATATTGGCAGCAGCTGTCAGATGTTCTGCTGCAACTGGGCCGAGAGCAGCAAGCGGTAGCCGTGCTGTCACTGGCGGCTTCCAAAAACTTGGTCGATGAGAGCGGCCTGATCCGGCTGGCCAAACTCTATCTGCAACTCAACAATCCTCTGGATGCGGCGGAACTGATCAGTGAGGGTATTCAACAAGGCGTTATCAGGCTGCGCAAGGAATCCCTGACTCTGCTGGTTGATGCCTGGTTATTGGCAAGAGAGCCGGAGCATGGGATCAAGGTGCTGAAGCAGTTGGCGGAGATCGATACGTCAGGCAAGCCCCTGCTCAGAATGGGGCGTTTACTGATGGAGCAGGAGCGGTGGCAGGAGGCTCAGCAACATCTGGCACAGGGCATCAAACTGGCCCGCAAACCGGCTTTCGAAGATTGGTTGCTGTTGGGTAGCACCCACTATCGGCTGGCCGACTCAACAGCCGCACTCTCTGCATTCCAATCGGCATTGAAACTGGCTGACAAGCCTCAACAGACTGAGCTTGCCCAACGCTGGATCGACTATCTTGCCACCCCCTAGTGGGGCTGTCTGATCGTTACTTCATCTACTACATGACCCACTGGGCGTCTAACGGTCGTACGGCATGCGGCTGTGTGATATGCCGCACTCGTTGTGTGATATGCCGTATTGCCGATTCTACTCCGCCACCGACAATCGGACCTAATCATTAGATATCAGTCGCTTAAGGTTTTTGGCTCGAAAACTGCTATTTAACACTGTTTCCAAGAATTTAATAATAGAGGTGAATCGATGCGTTTTACGGCCCTATCATTGGCAATCAGTTTCATACTAACCGCTCAGGCAGTAGTGGCAGATGAACATACGGAAGATCTGCAGGATGTAGTGGTTGAAGCAGAAGGTGGAACCAGTCCAGCAGTAACAACAGCGCCAATGGATGGGGCTTCAAGCGGTATTCCTGGCGATGCAGCGGATTTCCTCAGGGACATAAACGGTGTATCCGGTATTCGTATGGGTGGCCAGGGTATCGATCCGATTATTCGTGGTCAGAGTCAGAATCGTCTCAACATCATCATGGATGGCGCCTACATCCATGGCGGCTGTCCTAACCGAATGGACCCTCCAACCGCCTATTCAGCCATGGAAAGTTACGACAGTGTCACCGTGATCAAGGGATCGCAGACCGTTATCTATGGTGGTGGCGGTAGTGGCGGCACCGTGCTGTTCGAACGCAATGCGCCGGTATTTGAGGAGGGTAAACCCTATCTGGGCAGTGCCGAAGTCGGCTATAAGAGTAATTCTCAAACCAAAGAGGCCTCGGTTGATGTGGCGGCCGGTACGGAGCTGGGTTTTGCCCGCGGCATCATTGGTTATAAAGATGCGGACAACTACGAGGATGGTGATGGTAATGAGGTTCGCTCCGCATTCACCAAACAGTCCGGCAATCTGATTCTGGGGTATACCCCAGACACCAACAAGATTCTGCAGCTGAATCTGGAAGCGACCCGTGAAGATGATGCTCTGTATGCCGGCGCCGGCATGGATTCGCCAATGAGTGATGCGGACAACATCAGACTCAAGTATGAGCAGAATGATGAAGTTGGTCCGTTCTCGGCAATCAAGGCTGAGATCTATTCAAGTGAAGTCGATCATCTCATGGACAACTATTCACTACGCGAGTTGACCGCTCCGATGCGTATGAGTGTGCCGACAACCTCCGATACCAAAGGCGGACGCTTGCTGGCGGACCTGATGCTGGGAGAGACCACTCTGACAGTCGGTTTCGATGTTCAAAACAATGAGCGCGATGCGGATCGTTTCTCCGGCATGGCGAATATGGAGCCGACCACCCTGCAGTCCATCATGTGGCCTGGCGCCGAGTTGGAGCAGACCGGTATCTTCATGGAAGTCTCCCAACCGATTGGTACTCTGGATCGGGTCAAGGCCGGACTGCGATACGATCGGGTCGATGCCTCCATCTCACGGGGTGATGAGAAACCCGATCTGGGTCCAAGCCCAACGCCAAACAACCTCTATGCGGCCTACTACGCCGACACTTCCGACGAGACCACGGAGAACAATGTTGGTGGTTTTGTTCAGTATGAGCGGGAAGTCGGTGACGGCACCTTCTACACCGGCTTCAGCCGTAGTGTCCGGACTGCAGACGCAACGGAACGTTATCTGGCAAGCTTTTCACGCAATATGATGACCATGATGGATATGAGCTGGGTGGGTAACCCGGAACTCGAGCCTGAAAAACACCATCAGCTGGAAGCCGGTCTGCGCTGGCAGGGTGGGGCCTGGGATACCGATGTTTCGGTCTTCTACAACGATGTAAGCGACTATATCCTGCGTGACAAGGCGCGTGGCCAGGATGGTATTCTGGTGGCCAATGGCACAGCCAACATCTATCGCAATGTGGATGCTGAGTTCTATGGTATTGAGTGGGAAGGTGGATACCAGATTATGGATTCCCTGAGTACTACCGCCAGTCTGGCCTACGTACGGGCGGAAAACACCACGGATGATCGCAACATCGCCCAGATCTCACCTCTGGAAGCCACAATCGGTATGGAATATACCATCGGCGCTCTGGAGTTCGGTGGCAATGTGCGCATGAATGCAAAACAGACCCGTGCGGATCTTGAGAATGGCAGTGGCCAGGATGTTCAGGAGACACCGGGATGGGGGGTGATCGACCTGTATGGCAGTTATGAGATTGCCAAAGCGGCCGAAGTGAGTTTCGGTATCGATAATCTGCTCGACAAGAGCTACGCCTACCATGTCAACCGCGCCAATGCGGATCCATTCAATCCGGAAGCGATTCAGGTCAATGAGCCGGGCCGTGAGGTTTGGGTGAAAGCTGGGGTTCGGTTCTGATCCGGGTCGCTGCTGAATGAGCAGGGTGGGGGCTTTGCTTCCACCCTGTTTTTTTAACTCCGCAAATGGACGCGAATGAACGCAACTTGATTCCGTTTGGTATCCTGCAGCCCTGGAGCAAAGTAGGGTTAGATTGACTACACAATGACAGTTTGGGATTGGTATCAATTCCACGCTGTATGATCTTTCTTTGTTAAACCGTCCGAAGCACTTTTGTTGGATAAGGTCGATTTGCGTTCATTCGCGTTTGTTGGTGGGCATCTTTCCTACGACTCTGTAGGTACATGAGGTACTTCCAGGCTTTTATAATCGTCAAACGATATAGGACACTACACAAGGGCCTGACAATCTGATTTGCTGAAGACAGGATGTGTAAAAGCGGGATACAATCCCGTCTGAATCAGAAACGGCGATTTCCAGGCTCCCTTCATGCCCCAAACTGTTCCACCACCCGAAGCGAAGGTGCAACATCTATTCTGGGGAATCATCAGTACGATACTCGCCTGTTTCCTGTTGGCCATCATGGATGGCCTGGGCAAGTGGTTGATGGGCGATCTGCCAATGCCCGAGGTGGTCTGGGCGCGCTATTTTTTTCATACTCTGATTGTCGCTATCCTGTTCTCCTCCCGCAGTGGTTTTACTTTTGTCCGAGCCAACAGACCAGGGATACAGCTGATCAGGGCGATCTGTCTGATGGGGGTTACGCTGAGTCTGTATAGCGCCATTCAGACAATATCCCTGGCGGATGCCACCTCAATTGTCTTTTTTGCTCCGGTGCTGGTGACTCTGCTGGCCGGCTGGTTTCTCAAGGAGAAGGTTGGCGCCACTGAATGGTCTGCGGTAGGGATCGGTTTTATCGGCGTGCTGCTCATCGTCAGGCCTGGGTTTCGTGATCCCGATCCGGCGTTGTTGCTTGCCTGTCTGGCAGCTGTCTGCCTGGCCTTCTATTTTGTACTGACCAGAGCCCTGAAGGGGCATGACAGCGAGCAGACAACCCTGTTTCACACCACCTTTGCCGGTGCCGTGATTCTGACTCTGTCACTGCCAATCTGGTGGCAGCAGCCTTCACCAATCCAGTGGGTCTATCTGGTGGTTACCGGTGCATTGGGTGCAAGTGGACACTTCTTGCTGGTGAAGGCATTCCATATGGCTTCAGCATCGCTGCTCTCACCCTATCTGAATGCACAGATTGTCGCTGCGGCTCTGATCAGCGTGATCTTTTTTGACGATCTGTTGGATTGGCCATTTTATGTTGGGTCTGTACTGATCGTCGGAGCCGGTCTAATGATCTGGCTTCACCAGCGGTTGCTGGCCTCGCTGTCAGCCCGTAACTCACGGTGATCCTGAATTTATCTCGAGCCGGTTGAGTGGTCAGGCTTAACTCTGCACAATGCGCCCACTCTGCACCACCAGTTCAGATCGTTCAGGCATAAGCGAACCCCGCTCTCTGTTACAAGATCAGGGCTCGCTTACAAACCGGGTTGATTGGAATCAGGTTTTGCTCAGCATGTCGTTAATGATCGCTTCACAATCGAGCCAGTCCTGCACATCATAACCGGGTTCGAAGTTACGTGACTCAGCTCGATAATAGGCCATCGTGGCGATCATCTCGTAACGTTCCCGTGGACTGATTAACCCTTTGTTTGGAGTGCTTTTTTTCGCGACCCGTTTTTTAGTGACTTTTTTCTTGGCTGTCTTCTTTTTGGCAACTTTGGGTTTGGCAGCCTTTTTCTTTACGGTTTTCTTATTTGAAACCTTTTTCTCGTTCTCTTTTTCCTGCTTCTTGTTCACGCTATGCCCTCTAAAGTGTCGTTAAATATCGGTATCAAAATTCAAACCTGAATCCATGGATCCAGGTTGAAGCTGTAATTATTTTTTTCTCAGGCAAACTTATAGTGATCGTTGTCGGAATTGTCCAGAAATTCAGGTGATAACTGTGGGCTCGGTACGGCCTGTGCGTTGTACGATTTCCGCCAGATTCTGAGCAATCGCCACCAGAGGCTTCATCACCTCTTCTGTGGCTGACGTCTGTTTCTGTGGATCTGGCTCATAGGCCTCCAGGTAGACTCTTAAAGTTGCACCCTGAGTGCCTGTACCTGAAAGTCTGAAGACAATCCTTGATCCATCCGTAAAGCCGATCCGGATACCCTGATTACTTGAAATGCTGCTGTCTACCGGATCCGTGTAAGAGAAGTTGTCGGCATATGCCACCTGGTATCCATCAATGTCGCTGTCCACCAGGCTGTCGAGCTTATCGCCCAGCGATTGCATCAATGCTTCTGCTGCAGCCTTATCGATGGCTTCATAGTCATAGCGGGTGTAGTAGTTTCGGCCATAGGATTTCCAGTGTTCACGCACGATTGACTCGACAGACTGCTGCCTGACTGCGAGCAGGTTGAGCCAGAACAGCACGGCCCACATGCCATCCTTTTCCCGAATATGGTTGGAGCCTGTGCCGAAACTCTCCTCTCCGCACAGGGTGATCTTTCCCGCATCGAGCAGATTGCCGAAGAACTTCCAACCGGTCGGGGTTTCATAACACTCGAGGCCGAGTTTCTCGGCAACCCGGTCCGCTGCCTGACTGGTGGGCATGGAGCGGGCGACCCCGCTGATGCCTGAGGTATAGCCTTTAACCAGGTGGGCATTGGCTGTGATCACGGCCAGACTGTCACTGGGGGTGACAAAAAAGTCACGTCCCAGGATCATGTTTCTGTCTCCATCCCCATCCGATGCCGCACCAAAGTCGACACCGCTGTGTCCCTGGGTATGATTGACCAATTCGTGAGCATGAACCAGATTCGGATCCGGGTGGCCACCACCGAAATCAACTTTGGGCGTACTGTTGATCACCGTACCCGGTTCAGCACCCAACCGTTCCTCGAAAATATGTTTGGCATAGGGGCCGGTGACCGCGTGCATGGCATCAAAGCACATCGTGAACGCACCGGAATTGAACAACTGGTGAATACGTTCAAAATCGAACAGATCCGCCATCAGTTCCGTGTAGTCGATTACAGAATCGACAATTTGGATCAATGTCTCACCAATCCGCATTTCGCCGACCTGATCCAGATCCACATCATCCTGTTCCGTGATGCGATAGGCGTCGATCTGTTTGGTGCGACTGAATATCGCCTCGGTAACCGATTCCGGGGCAGGTCCGCCGTTGGGGGTGTTGAATTTGATGCCGAAGTCCTCATCCGGCCCGCCGGGGTTGTGACTGGCTGAAAGAATGATCCCCCCATCCGTCTTGTATTTGCGAATCAGGCAGGAGGCGGCCGGGGTGGAGAGCAGACCGCCCAAACCGACAATCACCTTGGCGACACCGTTGGCCGCCGCCATTCTGAGGATGATCTGGATCGCTTCACGGTTATAGAAGCGTCCATCCCCACCCAATACCAGACTGCCGCCAGTCAGGTCGGTCTGAGTGTCGAAAATGGACTGTACAAAATTCTCCAGGTAGTGGGGAGTCTGAAACACTTTGACCTTTTTCCGCAGACCGGAAGTGCCTGGGCGCTGGTCATCAAAAGGTTGGCTGGCGACAATGTTGCTGTTCATGATTTATTTACTTCATCGGGTTTGATTACTGAGATAGCTGCTATTCAATCATAATTGGCGTAGTCAGTTGAAGCGCGGATGGTGACATATTGCCTGGTTATGTCCGGGTGATTGTAGGAAGATTAGCGACAGGTTTCGTGAGATCGATTGGATTCGTGCTGACCGGCCATGCCTCCATCTGGGTGAAATGTCAGGCTGAAGATTTGTGCAGTAGATAACTTCAAGCACAATAAAGCGTGGTAGAATGCCTGCCCCACTAGTGTTCTCACCGAGGTTCCCCCCTTGCGGAGCCTCCGTCTCACGGGATCAGTTAGGATCGTCGCTGTTGACGCAAACATGGATGAAAGATACAACATGACTCAATTAAGACCGATACAAACGGGGTGGATAGGATGTCTTGCGTAAAAAATCACAGGCACGACCGTAAACTGGCGATACGCATGCTGGGCATGTGCAGTATCCTCTCACTGCCATTGGCATCTCAATCGGCGGAGTGGATCGTCTCCCCGTCGATCACACTGGACGAGATCTACACAGACAATGCGCTGCTGACCAATGATGACAAGCAGACAGAGTATGTCACCCTTGTAAGACCCGGAATATCCATTCTGCGGGAAGGCGCCAGGGCAAATCTGGATTTCAACTACTCCCCTGAATACCGCTACTACAAAGAGGAGACCAGGGATAACGACACGGTGCATATGCTGCGCACCAACGCTGATGCGGAGCTGATGGAGAACCATCTCTATTTGGATCTTTGGGCAACGGCCGACCAGACCCGGATCTCCTCCAATCGCAACAGCCCGGACGGTGTCACTGGTCCAACCGAGAATCTGGACTATTACACCTTGGGGGCAAGTCCCTATTATACGACCCGGTTCGGCAATGTCAGCGTTCTGGAGGCGCGTTTCTCGACTGACAAGGTCGACTATGAAGAGGATACCGAGGTTGACAGTACTTCACAGAATTACGATCTGGTACTCGGTAGCGGTACCTACTCGACGGCCCAGGTCTGGGAGCTCTCTGCAAGCCATACCAGGGAAGACTTTTCCGAAACCGACGAGGACAATAAGATCTCGACCTACCGCGGGGAGTTTCTACAACAGATAACCCGCCGCTGGGCAGTGGCCTTTGCAGCAGGTTATGAAGAATACGAACTGTTCAACGGTGAAGATGTCGATGGTGAAATCTGGTCGGTAGGCGTTGTATTCACGCCAACCAGTCGTACCCGTTTTGCCATTGGCGGCGGTGAGCGGGCGTTCGGTGATGATTACTACATGGATTTTGAGCATCGGGCCAGTAATTCGGTCTGGCGCGCCACCTATACGCGGGACTACATCAGTGCCCGTGATGAAGCGACCCATACTTCACTGTTCCAGCGCCAGGATGCCTTTGGCAATGTGGTGCGGGATGCGGTGCTTGACAATCCGCCGCCGGTACAGGTTACCGGTGTCTCCACCCTGAGTGCGGAGTATTACGAGCTCGATCGTGTCGATGCCTCCTATCTGTTCAGCACCCAACGTACCCACATTGAAGTGAGTGGAGGGTACATCAAACGGGATTACGTGGACGACATTCAGGATACCGAGGATAGCACGGCTGCCATCTCATTCAGTCGACTGATCAGCCGCAAGCTTACCGGATTGGCCCGTGTCTTCTGGTCGGATCATGAGCAGGATAACGGCAACTATGACGAGTGGACCGCCTCTGTAGGATTCGGCTACTTGCTCGGTCAGGATGCCAGGGTGGCAATCGGTTTCAGCTATCTTGAACGGGATGGGGAAACTGAATTGAATACCTATGAAGAGAATCGTGTAAATATCGGATTCGTGGCTGGTTTTTAAATCTAATGAACATCCGGCCTTGAAAAACAGGCCAACGATCCCAACTATCTGACCACTTTGTAATCCTGGAAGTGGTGCAGGGTGGTAACGCCCGTTGCGAGTCAGACCGCTTTCCAGGAATTCTTGTATCTACCTTGATAACAGAGGCCGTTCTCCAATATGACCGTTGAATCCCAAAAAGAAACCCTGGATTTTCAGGCAGAAGTCAGCCAGGTACTGAATCTCGTTATTCGATCCCTCTACAGTAACAAAGAGATATTTCTGCGGGAGCTGATTTCGAATGCCTCGGATGCCGCAGAAAAGCTGAGATTTGAAGCGCTCACCGATGAGGCGCTTTTCGAGGAAGACCCGGAGCTTAAGGTTCGGGTCACTTTTGACAAGGATGCCGGTACTTTGACCATTTCCGATAATGGTATCGGTATGAGTCGTCAGGATGTGACCGAAACCATCGGTACCATCGCCAGCTCCGGCACGCGCAAGTTTTTTGAGGCCATGTCCGGTGATCAGGCCAAAGACAGTGAGTTGATCGGGCAGTTCGGTGTGGGTTTCTACTCGGCGTTTATCGTTGCTGACAAAGTGACTCTGAAGACCCGCAGAGCCGGTCTTGGACATGAACACGGCGTTCAATGGGTATCGGAGGGTCAGGGCTCCTATTCCATTGAAAACATCGACAAGCCGTCCCGTGGAACAGATGTCATTCTCCATTTGCGGGAAGACGAAAGCGAGTTCCTGGAAGGCTTCAGGCTGCGCAATATCATCTCCAAATTTTCCGATCACATCACCATGCCGGTGGAGATGGAAAAGGAGTTCTATGGAGAGGATGAGGAGAAGCCTGAGAGTGCAGAATTCGAACGGGTGAATACAGGAACCGCCCTGTGGATGCGTAGCCGCAGCGAGATCAGTGATGAGGAGTACAACGAGTTCTACAAGCATGTCTCCCATGACTTTGAGGATCCGCTACTCCATGTCCATAACCGGGTTGAAGGCAACAATGAATACACAGCCCTGCTGTATGTACCTTCCCGTGCCCCATTCGACCTGTGGGACAGGGATCAGAAGCACGGTGTGAAGCTCTTCGTCAGACGGGTATTCATCATGGATGAGGCTGAAAAACTGATGCCTCGCTATATGCGATTCGTCAGAGGGGTGGTGGACTCCGATGATTTGCCACTCAACGTCTCCCGGGAGATCCTGCAGCACAACCGGAAAATCGACACCATTCGCCAGGCCAATGTGAAGCGGGTGCTCGGAGCTCTGGAAAAGCTTGCGGAGAACGACAAGGAAAAGTACCAGGAGTTCTGGGATCAATTCGGCAAGGTGTTGAAAGAGGGACCGGCAGAAGATTATGCCAACAAGGAGAAAATCTCTGCGCTGCTGCGATTCGCCTCTACCCATAACGAGCAGGATGAGCAGACCGTCTCGCTGGCCGACTATGTCTCCAGAATGCGTGAGGGACAGGATAAGATCTACTATATCACCGCTGATTCAGCGGCCGCTGCCCGTTTCAGTCCGCATCTTGAAGTGCTGAAGAAAAAGGGTATTGAAGTATTGCTGCTCTCAGACCGGGTGGATGAGTGGCTGGTTACCAGCCTGACAGAGTTTGATGGTAAGCCCCTGCATTCTGTTGCCAAAGGTGAACTCGACCTCGGTGAGCTGGATGACAAGGAAGAGCAGGAGAGTCAGGAGAAGCAGGCGGAAGAGCATAAGGCGCTGCTTGAAAGAATGCAGCAGGTACTGCAGGAGTCCGTCAAAGAGATCAGAGTGAGTCAACGCTTGACCGATTCTCCGGCCTGTCTGGTTGTTGAGGAGCATGACATGAGTGCCAATCTGGCGCGGGTGCTTAAATCGGTCGGACAGGATGCACCACAGACCAAGCCGATTATGGAGGTAAACGCGACTCACCCACTTGTAGTGCAACTTGAAAATGAGTCTGATGAAGAGCGGTTCGGTGATTTGAGTAAAGTGCTGTTTGATCAGGCACAGCTGGCTGAAGGTGGTCAACTGGATGATCCTGCCGCATTTGTGCGGCGTCTGAACAGCCTGATGCTGAAACTGGCCGGACAATAATCACTTCCAATCGGACCCGGGCAGGCTGATGATCAATCGGTCTGCCCAGGCCGAATGACTCCAGGCGAACCTCAGCCGAATAGGGTTACCCGCTGAATAAACGACTCAGTCTTTTATGGACTGATGAAGAGAATCAGTATAAAAACAATTATTATCAATATATTAGCGGATAAAGTTAATTCGGTTTCTGCATGATGGGCAAGCGGGGATGGGTCACCGCCAGGTGAACAGATTCTGCATCCACTCCATAAGTGACCTGTATCCGCCTATTGATAGCCTCAACTGGTCCCCGTCTGTCGGGCATGGCAAACTCAGGCCCATGATTCGGAAAGCACAGGCTGAAGCCCCAGGTTTTAGCATCCAGAAAAAATCCGGATAGATCAATTACAACCAAAGGAGAATCATAATGCGCGTCATTTTGTTGGGTGGCCCAGGTGCCGGTAAGGGTACGCAGGCGAACTACATAAAAGAGAAATATCAGATACCGCAGATTTCCACCGGCGATATGCTGAGAGCTCACGTCAAAGCAGGTACCGAGCTCGGAGTTGCAGCGAAAAAGATTATGGATGAGGGCGGCTTGGTCTCAGATGAGATCATCATGGGCATGGTCAAGGAGAGGATCAGCGAAGATGATTGCAAGAACGGCTATCTGTTTGATGGTTTTCCCCGCACCATTCCCCAGGCAGAGTCTCTGAAAGAGGCCGGTGTGCCGATTGATGCGGTGGTTGAGATCGATGTACCCGATGAGGAGATAATTAAACGTATGTCAGGGCGTCGTGTCCACCTGGCTTCCGGTCGTACTTACCATGTCATCTACAACCCACCGAAAGTGGAGGGTAAGGATGATGAGACAGGTGAAGACTTGATCCAGCGGGATGATGACCAGGAAGATACCGTGAAAGCCCGTCTCAAGGTCTATCATGACCAGACTGAACCGTTGATCTCCTTCTACAGCGCTGAAGCCGATGCTGGTGATTGTAAATACATAAAAATCAATGGAGTAGGCGGGGTTGATGAAATCCGGGATCAGATTTATCAAGGTCTGGGCTAAACAAAAATCGGATTGAAAAAGCTCGGGGGGCCGCACAATTGTCGCGGCCCCTCTTTGTTTTGAAAAGCAGTTCAGGGGATAGGTAATCCGGCAGGCATTCCACCTTCTATTCTGATACTATCTGCCATAACTTAACTTCCAGTAAGGGGCTACCACGTGGCTGTTGTAGAATTAACTAAAGAGAATTTTGAGTCGACCGTAACCGAAAATGATTTCGTAATCATTGACTTTTGGGCGCCTTGGTGTGGTCCATGCCGTTCCTTCGCTCCGACCTATGAGAGCGTCTCTGAAGACCATCCCAATGTCGTATTCGGAAAAGTGAATACCGAAGATGAGCAGGAACTCGCCATGCATTTTCAGGTGCGGTCCATTCCAACTCTGATGATCTTCCGTGAAAATATCATTATTTTCTCTCAGCCAGGAGCGCTCCCTGAATCTGCGTTCCGTGAATTGCTCGGTAAAGCCGGTGAACTGGATATGAATGAAGTAAGAGCACAAATTGAGGCTGAGCAACAGGATGGTCAAAACGCTTAATCAAGCGTCGGCTGCAGACCCAGACTGAGCGTTAAACGGAGCGATTCAAGTCTGCTGTGACGCAGCGGACTTGAGTTACCGAGCAGACGACATGAGATCTACAAACTACCCATGGAGTATGAAAAAGCTGCTTTCCCAGCAGCCAACGATGGGTCGTGTACTGGATCTCAGCGAAGAGAGCTATGGATTGCTGATGCGAATGGCGCCCGATCTTCAATCTTTGACCGGGGAGTATCGATCAAGATTGGGCGGGTCGATGGATCTCTACCTTGATGTAATCGAACAGACCCCCTACACAACACTGGTACACCTGACCTACTACTTCACCCATGTTGTGGGGGATTATCCCGATCCTGATGCCATGCTGAGGGTCTACCATGATTCGAGGCAGGTGGATGTGATCGATTTGCGTCAGTCCAGCTTGCCGCTCGATCGTTGGGGAATGAATCCAACCCTGGAGCAGCGCTGGAAAATCAATCTGTTTCTCTCAAAATGGCTTAGATACTGCGTAGAGCAAGGTCATTCCTTTCTTGTTAACAGCCGTAATCTGGCTGCCGAATTTCCGATGTCCCAGGTCGGTTAAGTACCGCTGCTGCCAGGTTCAGCAGGGTTTAAAGGACTGAATTTTACAACCTATAGTACTCGCCGTTACCACTTATTTGGGGTAAATTAGCCCACATAAGTCAGTTTGAGCGTGGATTTAAGGATAAATTTTCAATAGATATCTATATACCTAATTTATAAGGGTAAGAGGGATCTGCAGAGATGCAAAAATGATAAAAGTATTACTGGTTGATGATCACGAATTGATCAGGACCGGAGTTAAGGGGATTCTCGACAAGGCGGATGAGATAGAAGTTGCCGGGGAAGCCTCGACAGGTGAAGAAGCTATTGAGCTGGTGAGAAAAAACTCACCGGATGTGGTGCTGATGGATGTCAACATGCCTGGCATGGGGGGCATTGAAGCAACCCGCAGAGTTCTTCGTGTAAAACCGGATTTGAAGGTGATTGCATTGACTGTGCTCGATGACGACCCGTTCCCATCGAGACTTCATGAGGTCGGTGCCATGGGCTTTCTCACCAAAGGCTGTCCAGCGGATGAGATGATCCGGGCGATTCGCGCGGTATACAATGGGCACCACTATATTGCTTCCGATGTTGCCAGAAAACATACCCTGACCGAGTGGCAGGGACACGCTGACAACCCATTCAAAGCACTCTCTTCGAGAGAGACACAAGTCTTGCTGCAGATCCTGGAAGGACAGAAGAATCAGGAGATCTCCGATATCCTCTCCCTGAGTCCTAAAACAGTCAGTACTTATCGTCAGCGAATCTATGAAAAACTCGATATCAAGAACGATGTTGAGTTGACACGACTCGCCTACCGCCATGGTATTTTGATAGACAGCGATTAGTAACAGACCCTAGCCCTGGTCACCCTCGACACAGATTCTGTATCATGCAGCGAGCCATGCCCTGATCCGGCGGATCGGGTTGGCTCTGACCGTTACAGAAATCATGATGAGGTTGATTAGTTTTGAAGAGATTTACTGCCAAATGCCGTCGCTGTCCCAGGTTGGCAGAGTTCCTCGATCAGGTGGCTCAGGATTATCCTGACTATCATGCGGCGCCTGTTGCGCCATTTGGCGATGCTCAAGCCAAACTGCTGATTGTCGGTCTGGCGCCGGGCATGCATGGCGCCAATGCGACAGGCAGACCGTTTACCGGTGACCATGCCGGATTGCTGCTCTATCAGACACTCTACGACTATGGGTTTTCCAATCAGCCTGAATCGACAAGCCGTCGGGATGGACTTGAGCTCTATAACTGTCGCATCACCAATGCAGTCAAATGTTTACCACCGCAGAACAAGCCTTTGGGGGCAGAAGTCAATCAGTGTAATGACTTTCTTGTCCAGGAACTGTCAGCGATGCCATCTGAGAGCGTGGTGATCGCCCTGGGTTCGATTGCTCATAAAGCGGTGATCAAAGCACTGCAGTTGAGACAAAAAGATTATCCATTCGCCCATGCAATGGAGCATCAGATCAGTGATCAGCTAAACCTCATCGACTCCTACCATTGCAGTCGCTACAACACTCAGACACGACGTCTGACAGCAGCGATGTTTCAGCAGATTTTTCAACGGGCGGGAGAGCTTCTAAAATAGCTCGAAGAGTGGGTTTGCAGCACACTTCAGGGAATCCCTGCCCGCTGGAAAGTGGTGGAGGAGCGGGTCTCTCACCGTATCTCGATTCATGCTAAAGAATGGCCCTGGGAACCGGCCCGACTGGATGTTTCAACAAACGACTCAGTATTGACCTCATATGGCTCAGCAGCAATTCGATCATGCTAAATTTCTCAACACCCTGACCTCCAGGCCGGGGGTCTATCGGATGATCGGGAAACAGGAGAAGGTCCTCTATGTGGGTAAGGCGAAGAACCTCAAGAAACGGGTGTCCAGCTATTTTACCCGGAGCCTGAACCGGCGTATCCAGATCATGGTCTCGCAGATTATTGAGATTGAGATCATTGTTACCCATACCGAGGCAGAGGCGCTGATTCTTGAGAATCAGCTGATCAAATCGCTGAAGCCGAAATACAATATTCTGCTGAGGGATGATAAAAGCTACCCCTATATCCACCTTTCTTCGGATCAGGACTATCCAGCCCTCTCATTCAGGCGCGGTGCCCGCACGGGCAAAGGGCGTTATTTCGGTCCCTATCCCAGCGCCGGTTCAACCCGTGAAACCCTTCAGTTGCTGCAGAAACTGTTTCCGGTGAGGCAATGTGAGGAGAGTTTCTACCGTAACCGCTCCCGTGCCTGTTTGCAGTATCAGATAAAACGCTGCAGTGGTCCCTGTGTCGGTCTGGTCAGCGAGCAGGCTTATGCGCGGGATGTGGAACACGCGGTTATGTTTCTGGAGGGTAAGACCAACCTGGTTGTGGATGAGCTGGTGAAACAGATGGAATCGGCCTCGCAAAAGCTGGAATTTGAGCTGGCGGCCCGCTACCGGGACCAGATCAAAAGTCTGCAGCGTATCCAGGAGCGTCAGTATGTGAGTGGCGAGTCGGGTGATCTGGATATCGTGGCGATCGCAAAACGGGGCATCAGTGCCTGCATTCAGGTATTTTACATTCGATCAGGGCGTAATCTGGGAAACAAATCCTTCTATCCCACAGTGCCACAAGGGGACTCGGAGGAGAGTGTCTTGCGTGCTTTCATAACCCAGTACTACCTGGATAAGCCACTGCCCAACGAGATCATCATCAATACTGAGTTGGAAGAGCAGGCGCTGCTGGAGGCCGTCTTCACTGAGCAGGCCAAACGGCGGATTCGTATCGGCACCAAGGTGCGCGGTGAGCGGGCCAGGTGGTTGAAGATGGCGGCGGGCAATGCCAAGCTGGCCCTGCAGAGCCGTATCAATGCCCAATCGAACATGGACCAGAGGCTTCAGTCACTTCAGCAGGCCCTGGATCTGGCGGCGATTCCGGAGCGCATGGAGTGTTTTGATATCAGTCATACCCGGGGCGAGCTGACCGTGGGTTCCTGTGTGGTCTTCAACCAGGAGGGACCGCTGAAGTCGGATTACCGACGTTTCAATATCGAGGACATCACGCCGGGCGACGATTATGCCGCGATGGGGCAGGTACTGGAGCGCCGCTATCGCAGAGTGAAGAAGGGTGAGGTGCCCTTACCGGATCTGCTGTTTGTCGATGGGGGCAGGGGGCAGCTGGCTTCGGTCAACGACTGCTTACAGGGTTTAGGGGTGTCTGGCCTGATTCTGGTCGGCGTGGCGAAAGGGGCTGATCGAAAAGCCGGTATGGAGCAGCTGTTCTTGTTGGGGCGAAAGTCACCGATTATACTGCCAGCAGATTCACCGGCGCTCCATCTCATCCAGCAGATACGGGATGAGGCACATCGATTCGCCATTACAGCGCATCGTCAGCGCAGGCAAAAAAGCCGTAATCGTTCTGTGCTTGAGGATATTCCGGGTATTGGCGCCAAACGTCGACAACGTTTGATGAAGCAATTCGGTGGATTACAGGCACTCTCCAGGGCGGGCGTAGAGGATCTGGCCCGGGTGGAAGGAATCAGCAAAGGATTGGCGGAACAGATCTACCAGGCCTTGCATGACAAAACATAAAAACGACTGAGAACGAGATGTGGAACATTCCTAACATACTGACACTTCTAAGGATTGTGTTGATTCCTGTGTTTGTGTTGCTGTTCTATCTGCCGGTTGAGTGGGCCAGGCTCAGTTGTGCGCTTGTATTCTCTGTAGCGGCAGTGACCGATTGGCTTGACGGTTATCTTGCCAGACGATGGGGGCAGGTATCCCCGCTCGGAGCGTTCCTTGATCCGGTCGCGGACAAACTGATGGTGGCTGTCTCGCTGCTGCTGCTGGTGCAGGCCGAGCCGACGCCAGCGCTCGCCATTCCCGCTGCCGTTATCATCGGGCGGGAGATCACCATCTCCGCATTGCGTGAGTGGATGGCAGAACTGGGTGAGCGGGCCATGGTCGCAGTATCACTGATTGGTAAATTCAAAACTGCGGTACAGATGGTGGCGATTCTGTTATTGATATTCAGCGAGCCGTTGTGGGGCATTCCGATCTACACGGTTGGATTTGTGCTGCTCTATGTGGCGGCTATTCTGACCCTCTGGTCGATGGCGCTCTATATCAAAGCGGCCTGGCCGAGCCTGCTGGGTAAGCGGCAGGTCAGTGGCAGCCTGGAGAGCAGTAATATCTCTAACGTTGAGATTGATGGATCTACAGGACAGGTTAACGACTAAACTAATAGGTTAGAGGCGACAAAATGACTTCGCCTGGAGGCGGCCCTCGATGAGCGATGGGCCATGGCCTGAGAACCGTGCCATTTTTACACGCCTGAGTATCGGGATACTCATGGCCTGGTTGGTATACAGGATCTGATCTTGTAACGGGTAGAATCGGGTTCTTGTTAACAGAGCGTAAGACTGGGAAACGGGAGGTGACGGATGAATAAGAGAGTTCCACTCATAGGCCTACTGCTGACTGCATGGTTGATTACACCTGTTGATGCACAAGCATTTGACTACAGATCCGGATCCAGTCACAGGGCTCCACTGACTCAGGGGAGCAGTTTTCATACACAAAAATCGGTAAAGTTTCAGCGCTATCAGGATGAGCAGGGCTATCACCTGCGTATCCTGAGCCGGGGGTACGCACCGGAGTCCATTCAGGTTGAGGTCTCAGGGCCCTATCTGGTGGTGAAGAATCAAGAAGCGCACCGGGTCGAAAACCGAAACGAACGGGGTTACAGCTTTAGCAGCAGTTCCTCATCG
Source organism: Candidatus Thiodiazotropha sp. AKAK2 (assembly GCF_058244685.1). NCBI lineage: Bacteria > Pseudomonadati > Pseudomonadota > Gammaproteobacteria > Chromatiales > Sedimenticolaceae > Candidatus Thiodiazotropha > Candidatus Thiodiazotropha sp. AKAK2. Next base: position 72,382 of record NZ_JBSYOP010000039.1, read on the forward strand.
ATGAATCGTCGCTTCAGGCTGCCGGGTAATGCGGATGTATCCGGGATGAGTAGAAGCGAGGAGGATGGGGTGATCGTTATCACCGTGCCCTACCGGTATTAGTTTTTACTGAACTCTGTTGATCCTGGTCAGAGTGCCGGCACTGGCAGTGCAGCCAATCAGGCCAGGATAATGCTTTCATCGACGCAGAATTTTCCTGGGCCAGGCAAGATACATCGGTAGGCAGGTGTTGAGTCTGGCTGATGGGGATGATTGAGTGCGGGGACTGTATGGTGCCCGGGGCCGGAATCGAACCGGCACGACCCGAAGGTCGAGAGATTTTAAGTCTCTTGCGTCTACCAATTTCGCCACCCGGGCAGATTGGCGCTGATTGTGCAGATCTTAAATCAAAAGATGGAGGCTGAGCCCGGAATCGAACCGAGGTCCACGGCTTTGCAGGCCGCTGCATAACCACTCTGCCACTCAGCCATTATGATCGGAATTCTATCATCTATTCCTGATGAATCGAATCGGCACATAAAAAAGCCTCGGGGGTGCCGAGGCCTTCTAGAATTGGAGCGGGAAACGAGACTCGAACTCGCGACCCCAACCTTGGCAAGGTTGTGCTCTACCAACTGAGCTATTCCCGCTGCGTTCAGGAAGGGCGTATTCTAGCTTCTGCGGAGGATCTGTCAACCTTTTCTGAAAGATAATCTGCGATCAATCAGAGTTTGAGTTTCATGGCGGTGCTCAAGCTATGCTGCTTTTCAGCCGATAACCTGTACTAGGAATAGGGAGCGTTATAGAGGGTTGTACGAGTGATCAAACAGATCGAAGCCAGTGAGCTCAGGATAGGCATGTACGTGCATAAGTTTGAAGCCTCGTGGGTCGATCATCCATTCCTAAGAAATCAATTTAAAATCAAACAAATATCCGATATCAATAAAATCAGAAAATCGGGTATCAAGGCGATCTACATCGATACCGACAAGGGGTTGGATATCGTACAACAGCCAACCGTCGAGCCGCCTGCAGTAACAGACACAACAGAAGCTGTGGTGGATCGGAAGGCGAATGCCAGTGAACCGCAAAACTCAGTAGAGGAAGAGATCACGAAAGCAAACCAGGTGCGTCAGGAAGCGGGGCGGGTGATTACCGATATCATGGCGGATGCCCGGCTTGGAAAACAGATCGACACTGAGCGTGTTGCACCAGTGGTAGAGGATATGCTGGCTTCGATCTTCAGAAATCAGGACGCATTTCTCGGACTGACTCGGATTCGCCAGATGGATCAGTACACCTTTGAGCATTCGGTCAGTGTGTCAGCACTAATGATCGCCTTTGCGAAAAAACTCCAGCTTGATCAGTCCACCATCTGGGAGCTTGGTGTGGGGGGAATTCTGCATGATATTGGTAAATTGCAGGTACCCGACAAGATCCTCAACAAGCCTGGACGACTCACCGACTTGGAGTTCGATGTGATGCGCCGTCATGTGGGTTTTGGCTACAAATTGATCGATGAAGCTGACACCATACCGAAAAGGGGACGACAGGTAATATTGCAACATCACGAACGACTCAATGGCACCGGTTACCCTGGAAAACTCTCAGGTGCAGAGATCAGTCTCTACGGCAAAATGGCTGCAATTGTCGATGTCTACGATGCCATTACCTCAGACCGGGTCTACCACAAGGGCAAATTGCCCAGTTTGGTGTTACGTCAACTGGTTGAGTGGAGTGGTGAAGGTGTTTTTGATGCCGAACTGGTGCAGCGATTCATTCAGTGTGTCGGCATATACCCGGTAGGCAGCCTGGTGGCCCTGGAGAGCCAACGTTTGGCTGTGGTTATCGCATCATCGCAAAAAGCGCTGCTCAATCCGGTGCTGAAGGTGATTTACGACCTTCGCAAGCAGCAACGGATTCCCCCTGAAGTTCTGGATCTGACCGAATCCGCTCCAGGTTGTGGAGATCGAATCGTCAAATCGGTCACTCCCGAAGAGTACAATATCCGCATCGAGGATTTCCTGACTCATTGAGTGCTCCCAGCCGCCGCCAGAGAGCTGCTGCGGTTTACCGCAGCCAACTCTCGGGAGAGTCCTGGTCCGGCAAGATGCCTTGTGATTTACCAGTTTTCCTAGGGCCTGTTAACATTAATCCAATAGGCCCTAACTCTCCGCTTGGGCTATTTTATCTCCATATCACCGGATCGGATCGAATTCATGCAAGTCGCTTTTCATAGTCAGATAGATGACTTCAAAGCAGAAGAGTGGAATTGCCTGGTAAAGGATGACAATCCATTTCTCAGGCACGAATTTCTCTCGGCCCTTGAACACAATGGATGTGTGGGTGAGCGATTTGGCTGGCAACCGCAGCATCTCAGCGTGCGTGATCAGGGTAAACTGGTCGGTGTCTCACCCCTCTATATAAAAGACAACTCCTATGGGGAATTCGTGTTCGACCATGTCTGGGCCGATGCCTACAGGCGAAGTGGTTTGAACTACTACCCGAAACTGATCAGTGCGGCACCCTATACCCCGGCCTACGGCAATCGCCTGTTGGTTGAACCTGCGGTTGATAGCGAACAGGTACAGCGGGTGATGGTCGAAGCGACCCTGGGTCTGGTGAAGCAGTTAAAGCTCTCATCCATGCACTGGCTGTTCACAGCGCCTGAGGAGGGGGAGACCCTGAAGCGCCTGGGCATGCATGAACGGCTGGGGGTTCAGTTTCATTGGAGCAACCCGGGATACTCGGACTTTGACAGTTTTCTCTCCCAATTGACCGCCAAACGCCGTAAAAACATCCGTCATGAACGACGCAAAGTCGCTCAGGCGGGGATACGGTTTCGGTTGGTCAGCGGTGATCAGGTGAGTGAGTCCGAGTGGGCTCTGCTAACACATTTCTATAGCAAAACCTTTGAGGAGCGCTACAGCCTGCCCACATTGAATCAAGGCTTCTTTCAGGAGATTGGGGAAAAGATGGGTAAACAGGTGGTGCTTGTATTCGCCTACGATGGGTCCCGCTGTGTTGCGGGGGCCATTCTCTACCGCAGTAGATCCGTGCTCTACGGCCGTCACTGGGGAAGTCTGGAACACTATGATAGCCTCCATTTCGAAGCCTGCTATTACCAGGGAATTGGCTATGCAATCGAGCAGGGCCTGAAACGATTTGAGCCTGGTGCCCAGGGGGAACACAAGATCTGGCGGGGGTTCATGCCGACCCTGACCTACTCATATCACTGGATTGCCAATCCCGAATTCAACAGTGGAATTGAGCAATTTCTCCATCAAGAAGCTCCCGCATTGCTTGCCTACCATAAAAACCTCCTGGAAAGCTCCCCTTACAAAATGAAATAACAACAGTAACCACTTGATATAAAAGAATAAAAATAAATTTCACAATAAAATTGTTATTTTTTCGGAATAATTGTTGACTAAATTACTGTGTTACTTTAGTCTAAATACCGACTGGTTTACTAGGTAATAGAGTTCATACCTCTGGAGAAAATACAATGAGACTGTCAACAAAAGGTCGTTATGCGGTTACTGCGATGCTGGATCTGGCCCTCAATGGCAAAAAAGGTCCGGTGACACTTGCAGAGATATCTGAAAACCAGGGTATATCCCTCTCCTATCTGGAACAGCTGTTTGCTGCCCTCAGAAGCAAAGATCTGGTACGTGGCGTCAGAGGACCTGGCGGTGGCTACTATCTGGGTAAGAGTGCAGATGAGATCTCCATTGCCAATATCATCTGTGCGGTAGATGAGTGGGTGGAATTTACCCGCTGCGGGGGAAGACAGAACTGCAGTGGTGGTGCTCGTTGTCTGACCCATACCCTGTGGGACGACCTGAGCAGCGAGATTTTCAACTTTCTCGCAGACATCTCGCTGGGAGACCTGGTGAGGAGAAACCTGGGTAAAAAGGATGAGGAAGAGAGCAATCTGAGTGTGGTTGCGAACTCCAGCTCCCAGGCCGCATAAATACCTACCCCGGCGACAGAGAGTATCGCTCTCAGTCGTCGGGTTGATCTGTGGTTAATCTCTGCCACAGGCAGCATTCGACACCGCACAGTGGTTGTGGATATTCCTGATGATTCTGTCCTGGCAAATCCGAGCGTTATCAGATTCTGATTATGACTGGATAGCCAAATCGGCTATGATTGTACGTTTGATAATCTGACAAATTACGTGCAATCACTCAGATCCATTACCGATTTCATTCGTTGGACAGCCAGCCGTTTTTCCGAAACCGGGCTGTTCTTTGGGCATGGCACCGATAATGCCCTGGATGAGGCCGCGGCCCTGGTTCTGCATGCCCTCCATCTTCCTCCGGATCTTCCCCAATTCTGGTTCTCCAGTCGATTGACTGAGCAGGAGCGTGAACGGGTTATCGACCTGGTGACCCGGCGGATTGAACAGCGCATGCCGTTGCCCTATTTGACCGGAGAAGCCTGGTTTGCCGGCCTCTGCTTCCGGGTCAATGAGCAGGTACTGATCCCACGTTCCCCGATCGCCGAGCTGATCGAGAATGAGTTTGTTCCCTGGGTGGAACCCTCTCAGTTGCAGCGGGTGCTCGACCTCTGCTGCGGTAGCGGTTGCATCGGTATAGCAACCGCAGCTTATCTTCCCGACTGCCCGGTGGATCTGGCGGATATATCCCCAGCAGCCTTGACAGTCGCCAGTGAGAATGTCGCTCTGCATGGGCTCAATCAACAGGTCAACCTCTATGAATCCGACCTGTTTGATGGATTGCCAGGGGTAAAATATGACCTGATTCTCTCCAATCCCCCCTATGTCGGGGCCGTCGAGATGGCGGAGTTGCCGCCGGAGTATCTGCATGAGCCGAATATGGCGCTTGAAGCGAATGATCAGGGCCTGGAAATTGTCAAAAGGATATTGAATCAGGCACCTGACTACCTGACACCCGGTGGGGTGTTGGTAATGGAGGTGGGCAATAGCGCCGCCCTGTTAATGGAAATCTATCCCGAGGTACCGTTTGTCTGGCTCGATTTTGCCAGAGGCGGGGAAGGGGTGTTTCTGATCAGCGCTACGGACCTCTCCAGACACGCCGGGCAGTTTTAGCTCCATATCAGAGAAAAATGCAATGAGTCTGCAACGTGCAAGAAGCGCCGAAGAGTTTGTTGAATGGGTGAAACAGGCACTGTTTGAAGTCGGTGATCTCAGGGACTGTTATGATTATCAGATGGATGAGCTGGGAAGCTATCCATCATTCCTGGCGCCATTGGAGTCCGGTATCAAGGAGTTGCATCAGTCGATGTTGGATGGGGAGTATCACTTCGACCGGGAGGATCTCCCGTTCATGGGGCTGGTTGATCGTCATGGTGATGATATACCCTTTGCCATACTGCTGCGTCAGATCAACGAAACCCACCGCAAGGGAATCGATGCTGATTCAGAGTAGTATTAATCGAGGTATTGCATCGGCAATATCCTGGCTAGCGCAAATACACAATTAGAGAGATAGGTTATGGATCATTCGACACAATTCGACCTGGAACTGATCGGTAAATACAATCAGACCGGTCCGCGATATACCTCATATCCGACTGCCGTCCAGTTCGAAGAAAAATATGATGATGCCGAGTATCGTCGTATTGCCCAGCAGAGCAATGCCAGCGGCAGCCCTTTGTCTCTCTATTTCCACATACCTTTCTGCGACACCGTCTGCTTCTACTGTGCCTGCAATAAAGTGGCGACCAAAGACCGCACTATGGCCGCAGGCTATCTGGCCCGGGTTCATGAAGAGTTGCGTATGCAGTCAGAGCTGTTCGACGACTCCAGAGTGGTGACCCAGCTTCACTGGGGCGGTGGAACCCCGACCTTCATCAGTCATGATGAGATGCGGCAATTGATGAACAAGACCCGGGAGTCTTTCACCCTGCTGGATGATGACAGCGGTGAATACTCCATTGAGATCGATCCCAGAGAAGCTAAAGGGGATACCATTAAGCTGTTACGCGAGCTGGGTTTCAATCGGATGAGCCTGGGGGTGCAGGATTTCGATGCCAATGTCCAGAAGGCGGTCAATCGATTGCAGAGCAAGCAGGAGACCCTGCAGGTGCTGCAGGCTGCCAGGGATGAGGGATTTCGTTCCACCAGTATCGATCTCATCTACGGTCTGCCCCATCAGAGTCTGAACAGCTTTTCTGCAACCCTGGATGAGATTCTTGAGGTGGATCCGGATCGGCTGTCGGTATTCAACTACGCCCATCTACCGGAACGCTTTAAACCGCAACGGCGCATCAATGCCGATGAGTTGCCAGCGCCGCAGGAGAAACTCGACATTTTGCAGATGACCATCGATAAGCTGTCGGATGCCGGTTATATCTATGTCGGCATGGATCACTTTGCCAAACCGGATGATGAGTTGGTGAAAGCTCAGGAGGATGGCACTCTGTATCGAAACTTTCAGGGTTACTCGACCCATGCGGACTGCGATCTGATCGGATTGGGTGCAACTTCCATCGGTATGGTCGGGCCTAGTTATGCGCAGAACATGCGTAGCCTGGATGAATACTATGAGCGTATCGACGCAGGAAGACTGGCGGTATTTCGTGGTGTGACGTTGACCCGGGATGACCTGATCCGGCGCGATGTAATCACTCGTTTGATCTGCCACTACACCCTCAATATTGGGGATGTGGAGGCCAGCTGGGAGATCGATTTCAGAGACTATTTCGCGGAAGAACTGGAGCGCCTGCAGGAGATGGTGGAGGATGGTCTGATCAGCATCGAGGATGGGGCCATCAACGTGCTACCCAGAGGGCGTCTGTTGATTCGCAACATCTGTATGCAGTTCGATATCTACCTGAACAGCAAGGCCTCTCAGGGCAGTTTTTCCAAAGTAATCTGATCCGTCGACGCGGCTATCAGCCGATTCTTATTGTACTGGGGTCAACGCCTGGATTGCTTTGCGGTTTCCCTGGGCGGCGGCCTGCTGAACCCAGTGCATCGCCTGGCGTTCATTCTTTTCGACTCCCATACCATGATAGAAGAGGTAGCCCAGGGCGTATTGCGCCTTGTCATTACCGGCAGCTGCGAGGGGAAACAGCAGTTGAAAGACCCTCTTATACTCTTTGGCGTTGTAGGCCTTGTGAGCTTCAGTCAGGATAAGCGCCGTTTCATCCACTGAAGGATCCGGGGAGGTTGCACAACCACTCAGAATGGCTAAACAGAGCGCAATGATGAGTGGCAGTGTGCGTATTGGTTTGCTAGGAAATTCCATAGAGTCAGGCTACCAATTGGTTAAGATCGAAAATAGGCAGCAGTATAGCCAGTACGATGACCAGCACAATACCACCCATGACCAGGATGAGTATAGGTTCGAACAGTCCCTGAATCGTGGAGACCAGGGTTTCTATCTCTCGCTCCTGGATATCGGCGGAACGCTCCAGCATACCTTCCAGGTTGCCACTCGATTCACCGCTGGCGAGCAGACTGAGGGTCATCGGCGGGAAGTATCCGGTTTTGTCCAGGGCCTGATAGAGACTGGCCCCTTCACGAACCCTTAAAGTGGCTTCCTCGACGGCGCTGCGCATCGGCAGATTGGTCAGGACCTGGGAAGCGATGCGCATCGAATCGAGAATCGGCACGCTGCTTGCGGCCATGATGCTCAGGGTTCTGGAGAAACGGGCCGCATTCGCGGTCCGCACGAGACGCCCCACCAGGGGGATGCGCAGCAGGGTGCGATGCCACCAGCGCTTGGGGCCGGGTTTCTTCAGCAGATAGCTGAAAAACAGACCGAGCGCCAGCAGCGTCACGAAGATCGGAACCCCGTAGCTGCGCAAGGTGTCACTGGTGGACATCAATGCCTGGGTAATCCAGGGGAGTTCGGCGGACATGGATTCGAACACCCGGGTGACCTGGGGTACGATATAGGTCAGCAGACCGCCGACAATCAGCAGAGAGACGATGGTCAGCAGTGCCGGGTAGAAGAGGGCGAAGATGGTCTTCTGACGCATCTGCTGGCGCTGCTCGGTGTAGTCCGCCAGTCTCTCCAAGACCACTTCAAGATGGCCGGACTCCTCCCCTGAGGAGACGGTCTGGATATAGACTTCCGGGAAGGTTTTGGGAAACTCCTTGAGGCCGTCCGCCAGGGTTCTGCCTTCCAGGACCTTGGCCCTTACGGCCAGCAGGGTACGCTCCACATGACGTTTGTCCGTTTGCTGGGCGGTGGTTTTCAGGACATGCTCAAGGGGGAGTCCTGAGCGTAGCAGGGTGGCCATCTGGCGGGTGATCAGAGCCAGTTCCATGGCATTGATCTGACGCTGAAACAGCTTGCTCTTGCTCTGTGTGGCGGTGCCGCTTGCGGAATCGATAGAGAGGGGGGTCAGCCCCGATTCCCGCAGTTGCTGGCGTACCTGTCTTGGGCTGTCACCCTCAAGAACACCACGCTTCTCCTTACCGCTCGGATCGAGTGCTACATATTCAAAGGCATCCAAGGCGGGCTATCCTTCCTGGGTCACACGGATGATCTCATCGATGGTGGTATCACCATCGAGAACCCGCTTCATGCCATCCTGGCGAATGCTGTCGGTGAAGTTCCTGGCGTGTTCCAGCATCTCCATCTCACCGCTGCCCTTGTGAATCATGTTGCGCAGGCTCTCGTCGATGGTGATCAGCTCATAGATGCCGGTTCTGCCCGCATAGCCGTGGTTATGACACTTTTCACACCCTTTGGCGGAGTAGATCGTGACTGACTCACTGCTTGGTTGCTCCATCAGTTCCAGCTCCTGCTGGCTGGCGCTGTAGGGCTCCTTACAGTGAGGGCATAGAGTGCGTACCAGACGCTGGGCCAGTACACCGATCAAACTGGAGGAGAGCAGGAACGGTTCCACTCCCATATCCCTGAGGCGGGAGATGCTGCCGATTGCCGTGTTGGTATGCAGGCTCGACATCACCATATGACCGGTCAAACTGGCCTGTACCGCAATTTGTGCGGTTTCCAGGTCACGAATCTCACCAACCATCACCACATCCGGATCCTGGCGGAGAATCGCCCTTAGGCCGCGGGCAAAGGTGAGATCAACCTTGTTGTTCACCTGGGTCTGTCCAATGCCGTCGAGATAATACTCGATCGGATCTTCCACGGTGACGATGTTACGGCTCTGGGTATTGAGTCGGCTCAAAGCGGCATACAGGGTGGTTGTTTTACCCGAGCCGGTGGGGCCGGTGACCAGAAAGATGCCGTGAGGACGCCGAATCACGCCGGGATCGACCTGTTCCAGCAGATCTCTGGCCATGCCCAGGTGTTCCAGATCGAGCCGGCCCGCCTGTTTGTCGAGTAGACGCAATACCACCCGTTCGCCATAGCTGCAGGGTAGGGTTGAGACACGCACATCCACTGGGCGGTTCCCTACTTTCAAAGAGATCCGGCCATCCTGGGGAATGCGTTTTTCAGCGATATCGAGCTGCGCCATGACCTTGATGCGGGAAACCAGGAAAGAAGAGACATTGCGAGGAGGCGAGAGGACTTCACGCAATACCCCGTCGACCCGGAAGCGCACCACCAGGCGGTTTTCATAGGGTTCGATATGGATATCTGAAGCCTGCTCTTTGATCGCCTCGGTAAACAGGGCATTGATCAATCGGATAATAGGAGCATCATCGTCACTGCCCAGCAGATCTTCCGGCTGGTTGAGCGCCTGGGCGGCATGATCGAGATCCATATCATCGCCCATGGTCTCCATGATCTGGCTCGATTGTTTGGAGCCCGACTCATAGATCAGCGAGAGCTGTCTCTCCAGACTCTCCTCATCGATCTGTTTGAAGACCAGGGGTTGACCATAGAGCCGGCGAATTTCATTCAGTACTAAAATCGAAACTCCGGGTTTGTAGAATAATTCGTACTCACCTGTCTGATCGTTTTGCACCACCACAGCGCCATGCCGCCTTGCGTAAGCATAAGGCAGCTGACTCGGCTCCTGAGGTGGCAGGCTTTCCGGATCTTCGGAAAGCAGTTCGGACACCGGATTCAATGCGTCCTGTAGTGGATTTGAGGTTGTCGTGTCAGACATGGCTTACGCTACCGGTCAGAGTTCCGGCTCTGTCGGCTCACCCTCGAAAGGTGGAGCGAAAGTACCAAACCGGGGTGGTATGATCGGTGTCTCCTCATCATCCATCAGATTGACGCCTTCCTGCTTCATTTTAAGCTGCTGAGCGCGGAAGTAGTTGTACTTTTCACTGGCAATCTGGGAACTGATCGCGGCATCCCTCAACACTACCGGCCTGAGAAAGACCATCAGATTTCGTTTGACCTTGGAGGTCTTGTTGGAGCGGAAGAGGGCGCCTAACAGAGGAATGTCGCCAAGCAGGGGGACTTTCTCTTCGGTCTGTTGAAGGTCTTCCTGGATCAGTCCGCCAAGTACGATTGTCGCGCCATCTTCCACCATCACCACGGTTTTGATGGTGCGCTTGTTGGTGACGATATCGCTGGTGCCGGTACTTGCTGAGGCATTGATGCTGGAGATCTCCTGTTCAATCTCGAGCTGAATGGAGTTGCCTTCGTTGATCTGAGGTTTGACCTTGAGTGTCAGACCCACATCCTCACGCTGCACGGTTTGGAACGGATTGACCGAATTGCTGGTGCCACCGGTGGAACTGTAGGAGCCGGTTATGAACGGCACATTCTGACCGATCACAATCTCCGCTTCCTGATTATCCAGTGTGGTCAGGCTGGGGGTAGAGAGAATATTGCTGGTGGTATCACTCTCCAGTGCCTGTATCAGAGCCGCGAAATTGACCCGGTCGCTGTCAAATCGGCCCAGGCCGATCGAGGTGCCGGGGCCCAGTGGTACACCGGCGCCGGCAACCACCGAGTTGTAGACGTCCGTAATGGTCGGTGAACCCAGATTGATCACACCAACCGGGCCCTGACCATCCGGTGTGCCATCGACCACCCACTGCACACCCAGACTTTTGGCCTTGTCATAGGAGACTTCAGCAATGATTGCCTCGACCAGAACCTGGGCGCGACGGATATCCAGTTTACGGATGATTGCCTGCAGGGAGTGGAAAACATCCGGTGGCGCAGTAATGATCAAGGCATTCGAGGCTTCATCAGCCTGTATGTTGACCGGCACCTTGGGTTTGCTTTTCCCCTTTGCCGCTTTACCCTGACCACCCTCATCGATGTTTTCACTAACCCCGGTCAGTACGTTAACCAGGTCTACGGCATTGGCGTATTTCAGATACACGACCTGGGCGTTACCCTCGTTATCAAACGGGGTATCCAGATGTTCGATCACCACCCGTGCCCGCAGGCGTTCAGTCGGGTCGCCGCTGATCAGGATGCTGTTGGTGCGTTCATCGGCGACCATCTTTGAGGCCGATCTGGAGGCACCCTTGGCAGCCGTCGGTTTGAGGCTTTCCAGTATCCGTACCACTTCCGCTGAGGAGGCGTGCTGCAGTGTGATGACCTCAATGGAGCTGTCACTGACTTGATCGATCTGTTCGATGATTCTCATCAGACGGTCCACATTGCGGCGTCGGTCAGAGATGATCAGTACATTGGTGTCCGGGTAGGCCGCCAGGTGCCCCTCCTGGGGAATCAGCGGACGCAGGATGGGGACCAGTTGGGCCGAGGTGACATTCTTCACCTGAATAATCCGCGTGACGATTTGATCCCCTGGCAGCGAGCCGGCTCTCGCCAGGGTGGGAATGCCACCCTGTTTGGCTTTTACATCGGGAACGATCTTGATTACCTCGCCACTGGGAATGGTTGAAAAACCATGAACCTCTAGGATCGACAGAAAGACCTCATAGAACTCATTCCGATCCATCGGGTGGGCGGATATCACCGTGACCTTGCCTTTGACCCGTGGATCGATGACGAAGTTCTTGCCGGTATGTTCTGAAACCGTTTTGATCAGGGCTTCGATATCCGCGTTGTTCAGATTCAGGGTGATCTGCTCGGCTTGAGTGGGCGTGATCGTCGCAAAGTTCAATAGAATCATGCAGCAGCACAGAAGCAGCGCATGGCGAATTTTGTGCTGGAGCGGAACTGATCTATCCATGAATTTATTGGCCGAAATGGTCATCATTGAAGCTGTCCCCTAGCACTCTCTGCAACAAGCCTGATCCAATTCAGGTCACTGGTTTGTGACAGGTCAGGGAAATAGTTGTGAAATTCTTTATCCATCATGGGTTTATGTTGAATATGTAATCCATTCCATAATAGCAGATGTTAGCCCATTGGCCTACCGGTTCAAAACAGTAGTATGAAACAGTGCACATGCTTCAAAGCCGCGCGCTGTAGGCGATCTGGTAGCTGCCATCAGGTTTGCGTTTGCTGATTGCATTCAGGGCACCGCCAAGTCGGGGATCGGAATCTGTTCCCGGTTTGATCTGGCCATTGACCTGGAAGTTTCCGTCCAGTGTCAGACTGAGCTCCCCATCCACGGCGGTAGGTCCTCCCAAGTCTTTGATTTTTGCCCGGACTGCTCCTGAATCATCCGTTTCAAGATCAGCCTTAAGATCGCCAACCTTGAGTGCGAACGGGCTTTTCAGGGCTGAGTCCAGCCACTGCACCTCGCCTTCCGCATAGATGATCTGATTGTCTGACAGAGTGATCTGTTGGAGGTTCAGGTTAACGTTACCGTCAACCCCGATTTGTGCCATATTGATCAACTGAGGAATGATCGCAGCCTGAATCACGCCACTGATATCCTCAATTTGGATCTCATTGCCAAATCCTTTCGCAACATCTGCTTCCAGTTCCTGACCCGCATGATTGATCTGAACGTCAAAGCCGAGACGACCGAATAGCAATTCACTTGGAGAGAAGCGCCATTTGAGTTTGTCGAGGGGAACACCATTCACGGTCAACGCCTCCATCTTGCCACGCCACAGGCTTCCTTTGATGGTGCCGTAGGTGAAAGGAGTTTTCTTATCGTTGCCTGCCGTCCAGCCCAGGACATGCTCTGCCGGCAGGCTGATCACCATGATCAGCAGATAGGCCCCGAGACCGATCAGCAGATAACTCCACCACTTCATTACCTTCTATCCTCCGCGCTGCAGGACCACCCGGGCATTGATCAGCCCTGGAGCATCCTCTCGATCGATATTGAGTGATTCGATATTCAATGCATGCTCCTGGGTCATCTGACCCAGCCAGCGAATCAGGGCGTCAAAAGAGGCCTGTTCGACCCACAGCTGAACCGCATCGTCACCCTGGGGCTTGATACGCTTGATCTGCTGCCTCAACTGCACCCGTTTGGCTGTCCTGTCGACCAGTGTCAGCAGTGCTTCGTTGCTGGCTGCGCCTTTACCGGGTTGGTTGTTGCGCATGTTTCTCACCAGGTCCGCATTGTCTTTCATCCATTGCAGAGTCGATTCCTGGCTCTTCACCAATAAGGCTTTCTGCTCAAGGCTCTGCTGGAAGGGGCGCCATACAATCAGGTAGATCAACAACAGCAGCACAGCCGTGCCACCAATAATCATGGCCAGATGTTCTTGCGGGGTTTTACTCAGCCACCACTGCTTCATCAGGATCCTCCGGTGATTCTCAGATGGGAGGTGACTTGGTTATCCGCCGCATTGGCAGAGCGGATTTCGACAGTCAGCTGTTTTTTCTCGATCGTCTTCTTCAGGGTCTCGAGGGCTTGCAGCTCTTTGATGGTCAGTTGCAAATTGAGTTGGCCATCGCGAAAGCTGATGTTTTGCAGGGTAGTGTTCGGGCTGTTTTTAATGACGCTTGCCGAGGGTACGAACAGGCTGGCAAATTGGGCGAAGCTTCCGGATTGACCTCGTTGCAGGGATTTCAGACGCTGCTCCATTTGTGCTCTGGGATCGACAATTCGCTTCACCTCCGGAAAGGCCTGCTGAAAAGTCTCCCTGATCTGAGCATGCAGCAATTTGCTTTGGTTGTCGTACTGGTTGTATTGCTGAATCGACGAGCCAATCGAGAGGCCAACGAATACCAGCGCCAAAACTGCCGCGGGTAGCCAGCGCTTCCACTGCAGGGTTGTCTTGTCGACCCTGAGATACTCCCCTTGCAAAAGATTCAATAGCTGTTTCTGATGCAGGTTTTCAGCCAGCAGGTTGGTTAATTCACCCGGGTGTTCTATCTCCCTGGTGATGATCTCGCAGTCTGGTGCGATCGTCTCCAGGTCCAGTTCTGTACGGCTGCCGTTAAGACGGTAGAGGGTCAATTTGTGTGGAGCCGATTCCCCAGCCTGCTGCAGTGCCAGTTTTAAAAACTCTCCACCATTGACGCCATCGACACTGTATCCCAGGTTGGTCTGGGTGCGAATCTGTAACTGATGGTCGCTCTGGTAGAGACACCAGGCGTCATTCTCCATCGGTAGCCCGAGCATATCCGGATAGAGACCGAGTGGTTCGATACCGGCCGACTCCAATTTTTCAAGCCACGCTTCAAGCCGACTTCTGGCAACAACGGCAACCGGAGTGATGTTATCGCTATCCATGATGCCGGCGGCAAAATGGAGTTCATCGATATCCTCAGTAAGCTCGTTCTCCAAAGAGAAAGGTATCGCTTGCAACAGACGCTGGCGATTTCGGGTTGGTATGTTGACGGATGTGATCAGGATTTCGGATGCAGGAACCAGCACCAGAGTGCGTCTGCCTTTCGCCTGTTGAGCGGCCTGTTCCAGGGTGCCGGTTCCCGGCTCGCTGCCACTAGCGCCACGAAAAGACCAGGAGACCTGCTTACAGGATGCATCGTGACAGTGCAGAATAAGATGCTCGGCCATCAATAGACCCCGGTGGTTCGGGATATGACAACCACATCCTCACTGCCTTGGTACAGGCGGCTGACCAATCTTTGGCTGATATTTTCCATGCGTACAACCGTCTCCAGTTGAAAAAAGTGACTGTCTACTGAGATCAATGGCTCTATCTCTTCAGATTTTACTTTATTTTTATCCAAAAGTTCTCTAAGTCTTTCAATAAAGGATGCCGTCTCTTTGAACGGGTTCTCTTCTCGCTCACTGATCAGTTGCTCTGCATGCCCATCCGAGAGCTCGTTGAGCAGGCTTTTCAACACAATCTGGTCGGCTGTGTTGACATTGATCGGGGTTTTAACCGGTAGAGCAACGACATGTGGCGCCAGTATGTCGTAACTCTCCTGATCGATATCCTTGATCAGTCTTAGCTCAGTGTGGCTGGCCATATAGCCATTGGCCGTTCGGTAGGCCGGTTCCTGTCCCAGGTATTCAATATCTTCAGCACCATCTGGGAAAGAGGTCTTGATGTCACTGTCGAGCCAGTCCTGGGTTGCCTGGGCGATCGACTCCGGTAGTTCGAGAGCTGCAAGAATACGTTGAAATATGGCCAGTTGGACGGCGGCTTCCTGTTTGACCTGCGGTTCCGCTTCTGCTTCCACATAGAGATTGTTCAGGTTGAACCGACTTTGCAGGTCGGTGGTAACGGCCTGTACCTCACCCCCTTCCACCGGAGTGGGGGGAAGTTCGATCGCCCAGTTCTCATCGAGGGAGTCGTACTCCTTGGAGTCATCATCCAGCAAGTCCCTGATCAGCATGCCTCTGGACCAGGCTTCACTGCCCAGGGTGTAGTAGTAGGACTGGTCCGCTGCCTGGATATTGCCGGTTCGACGAATATTGAGCTGCAGGTTGTGGGTCATTGCCACGGCAGCGATCGATGCCATGGCGACAATCACGATGGCGGTGATCAGGGCGATTCCTTGTTGTTGGGATGGACGCTTATTGAGTGTCGCCATTACTGTTTTTTTCCCTGCTCCTGTTGTTCATCCGGAATGGGCCTCACCAGGGCAAACAGGCGTCTGATCTTACCCCAGTCCTTGAGTTCCATCTTGACTTCCACCGCCGTGGGAAGACCGGGTTTCTCTCCTGAATCGAAATCAAACTTTTCAGGTGGCCACTGACTCTGTTTTTTCATCTCCTTGTCATAATAGACCAGCTCAAGTTCCTCAATATTATCGATCAGTTGGTAGCGGTGGGGTTCACTATCCTGGGCTCTGTCCAGAATTCTCCAGGTCAGGCGATAGAGGGTCTGCTCTTCCAACTGGTAACCCACCCGCTGCAGATTACTGCGAGGCAGCTTCATTGGGTTGGCATAGCCGTCCCGGGTCAGCTCGAGCAGTGTGCCGGCGAAACCACCACTAACGAAAGCGCCGACTTCGTCACCATGCTGATCCCGGATTGGCCTTTCAATCGCCTGCTCGATATCCCGCTGCATCAGGTTCATCGCCAGCTGCAATTGAGACATGCGTTTGCTGTATTGGCTGGTTTGATTTTCAGAATCCAGTACCACCTTGAGGCCCGAGTAGGCGAAGGTCGCCATAATGGCGAAAACGGTGATGGCAATCAGCAGTTCCAGCAGGGTGAATCCAGCGGAACAGGGCGTGTTTCGCGGTTGATGGTCTCGTAGTTTATGTGCCAGAGGTTTCATTTGATCGGTTGTGAAAGAAAGCTCACCAGTCGGGTTACACTGTTCTCATCGTCCTTGTTGCGAAAGACCCGGATCTCCACCTGTCTGACACGATCATCCGGTGTCTTGCTGACCTCTCGTTGCCAGTGCCATTCCTTCAGTCCCATCTCCTCTTTACCCTTTTTCGAGCCGGTCGCGGGCCATTGATTGGTGACCTGCAGCTCTGTCATCTGGTTCATGGCAACCCAATGGGCCAGGGTCTTGTCACGCAAATAGGCGACATTGACCGATTGGTTGGAAGCCACTGAGATGATCGAGGTCAGTGCAATCGCCAGAATCGCCAGTGCAATCAGAATCTCCAGCAGGGTAAAGCCCTGATTGCGACTGCCTGGTGCAGTCCTGGAGGGGTGGGTAGTAGTGGAGTGTGGTTTAGTAGGGTGAGACATGTTCCAGGGAGAGCTCTCCAAGTTCATTGCCTGTCAACCGGTAGTAACTTTCAACCTGTTCAGAGCTGACTTTCAGCTCGAATGTGGTCATCTCTCCACTGTTCAGGAGGATGATCTCAGGCGTTCTCTTCTCTTCGTCATCCCCTTCGGGCAGTGCGGTGGCAACGCTGATCTCAACTCCTGGAGGCAGTTGACGCTCTCGAAACAGGTTGTCGGATACCGCTTCCCACTCCCCCTCGTTGAGGCTGAGGAAGCCATAACGCTCTTCGGTGATATCCACCCCGATCAACATCGATCTGAGCAACGCCTCTTCACTGGCCAGCTCAAGCAGGCTGTTGAGTCGCTGGGCTTCATCTCTGAGCTGGTCTCCCGGGGCATTGCGCCCGAATGAGATTGCCACATAGTTGATCAGTATGCCGATGATGACCACCACCACCATCACCTCGATCAGGGTAAAGCCCATGCCCAATCCTTTGGCGCTTCGCATTGGCCAAGCTCCCTCAGGCTTACGATTGATCTTTCGGGGCTGTGTCAATCCAGATTCCAGTTACCGATGTCATCATCTGTCGATTGCATGTCCAGGCCTGTAGTATAGATATCCACCGTACCTTGGGTTCCGGGACTCAGGTAGAGATAGCCATTACCCCAGGGATCACTGGGCAATCGATCAAGATAGCCGCCTTCCTTCCAGTTTCTTGGTTCTGGAGAGTCGGTGGGCTTGCTTACCAGAGCCTCAAGTCCCTGCTCGGTGGTTGGGTAGATCATGTTATCCAGACGATAGAGGTTCAGAGCCGCTTCCAGCGCCCTAATATCGCTCTTGGCTTTGGTGATACGGGCCTGTTCAGGGCGATCCATGATTTTCGGCACAACAATCGCCGCAAGGATACTCAGTATGACCACCACCACCATGACTTCGATTAGTGTGAAGCCATTGATTTTCTTTGATTTATTTAATTCAGCCCAGTGATGGCAAGTGGCTGCTTTAGGGGCAGGAAGAGAGGAGACTGCATTGATGGTCATAAGATAAATCCGTGTCATTATCCGTGTTGATTTGTCGTAAAAGTGGGCCATTATCCTGGGAATATGTGTAGGAATCCAGATTCCCGTTAAAAATCACGCTGACAGGGTGAATCGTTTCACTATCTTTGTGTACTATAGAGGCTCTTGAAGCGGAATCAGCATCATTTTGGCGATAGTATCCAAACAATAATCAATCGCCGGATCTGCTTCAATCGGCAGTATAGACGACAGCCTCATGAGTTCAGTTTCTGCAAGACCCTATACTGAAGAGTGATTGGGTAACCGGTAGTCGGCTTAAATCGAACATTGTTCGTTGTGATTTGCCGAAAACAACAAAGACTGCTGCATTTGGGGTAGTCCATCACAAATGCCAAATACTATTACTCACTTCAATAGAGGGTATACAGGATCTCAGTGATTACCGGGATAATAAAACCCACAGTTGTAAGTCTCTGTCAGCGAGTAAAAGTTCATTGAGTATAGACACAACTAAGTACCCTTGAGGATGACTGATTGACTATCGGAATAATCGGCTATGGATTTTCGGCGACACTGTTTCTGATATTCAGTGTGCTTCTACTGACCAGTTGGCGTGGGCGTATCGAAGGGACTTATCTGCTGATTGCCTCGACCACATCCGCCTGTTGGGCGCTGACTGCGATCGCTTTTCAGGTTCAGGAGTCGGCTCTTACTGCCAATACGTACCAACTATTTGAAATTGCAAAAAATATTGCCTGGTTTGCCTTTCTGCTGAGACTCTTGTCTATTCTCAAGTCAGCGGCAGGTGGAGATGATGGCCTGCTCAGATACGCACCAGTCACGATCTTTTCCGTCTCCGCTCTGCTGTTGGGTGTTGAGCTATCAGCCCAGTTTTTTCCCTGGGTGCGTAACTGGGGAGGTACTGCAAGCTTTCAACTGATCGGACATTTGGGGTTTGCGATTGCCGGTCTGGTGTTGATCGAGCAACTCTACCGCAGTACCCGGCCGGATATGCGCTGGTCGGTTAAGTATCTCTATTTCGGTATGGGCATACTGTTTGTCTATGATCTGTTTCTCTATGCCGACGCGTTGATGTTCGTACAGGTGGATTCCGCGTTGTGGCAGGCCAGAGGCTTTACCAGTTCACTGGTTGCTCCCTTTGTGGCGATTGCCGCGACCCGTAATCCCAGCTGGTCTGTGCGGGTATTTGTCTCCAGGCAGGTGGTGTTTCATGCCACAACCATGCTGGTTGCCGGCAGCTACCTGGTGCTGATGGCGGCGGTGGGTTATTACATTCGCTATTACGGTGGCAGCTGGGGTAAAGCGACACAAATCGCATTTGTGTTCGCCGGGGTCTGCTTTCTGGCCGTCGTGCTCTTTTCAGGATCACTGAGAGCCAAGCTGAAAGTTTTTGTCAATAAACACTTTTTTAGTTACAAGTACGATTGGCGGGACGAGTGGTTGAGAGTGGTTCAAACCCTCGCGGAAGGACCCGGTGGCGGCCAGATACTGCCCAGAGTTGTGCAGGCGATATCCGATTCCGTGGAGTCCCGTGGCGGTTATCTCTGGACCTTGGGTGACGATGGGCGATACCACTGTACCAGTCGTTGGCAGGTCGACGATATTTCCCTGGATCTGCAGGCGGAGAGCGAATTAATTGCCTATTTTCAGCGTAGCGACTGGATCATCGATATCGATGAATTGAACAGATACCCTGAACGTTATGACAATCTGGCCCTTGATCAGAGTCTGGCGAAGATTCATGACGCCTGGTTAATCGTACCTATCAAACATCACGAAGCCTTGATAGGATTTGCACTGCTTATCCGTTCCCATTCACTACCCTCGATCAACTGGGAGGATCGGGATCTGATCAAAGCTGCCGCGAAACAGGCGGGCGGCTATCTGGCACTTCTGCAGGCCTCTGAGGCGTTGAACCGAGCCAATCAATTTGAGGCCTTCAACCGATTGTCTGCCTTTGTTGTGCACGATTTAAAGAACCTGATCGCGCAACTCGAACTGGTTGTGAAAAATGCAGAACGACACAAAAACAATCCGGCGTTCATGGATGATGCGGTTAGAACCATTGGCAATGCAGTCAACAAAATGGGCAAATTGTTGGCACAATTGCGACAAGGTAGATTTGAGTCGACAGAAACGAAACAGTTCTATATTGAGGAGTCAGTGGCACAGGCGGTTAATGAACTGTTTGCCTATCAGCCGAAACCGCAGTTGAAGATCAAAGACAACTATTTAGAGATTGTTGCAGATAAAGATCGTTTCACCGCCATTATGATTCATATGATTAAGAATGCTCAGGAAGCGACCGCTAAGGACGGTGAGGTGATGGTGTCCGTCGAGAGAATCGATCAGAATGCGATTATTACCATTCAGGACAACGGATCAGGGATGGAGGATAAGTTTATCAAAGAGCGATTGTTTCGGCCCTTTCAAACAACCAAGGGAAATGCAGGAATGGGAATCGGCGTCTATGAAACCCGGGAGTATGTTAACTCCCTGAATGGCAGCCTGACAGTGAATAGCCAGCTTGGTGAGGGCACTTGTTTCACCATATCCATTCCACTTGTTAAATCAGGGACTGCAGCAGACCGGCAGTCAGATGCTACTGTAGAGGCGTAATTGCGTGAGTAAAGCCAATAATCAATTAAAACCGCTGATCATTGTTGAAGACGACCCGGGTTTGCAGAGCCAGTTGAAATGGAGCTTTGACGGCTATGATGTACAGATTGCCGGGGATCGTGCTAGCGCAATCAATCTGTTGAGAAAGACGACCGCTCCGGTTGTGACCCTGGATCTCGGCTTACCCCCGGACCCTACCAATGTCAGTGAGGGCTTCGCCACCCTGCAGGAAATTCTCAGTCTGATGCCTCAGACGAAGATCATTGTGGTGACTGGAAATGACGACCGGGAGAATGCGCTGAAGGCGATCGATCTCGGTGCCTACGATTTCTACCAAAAACCGATCGATCCGGATGTGCTCAAGGTGATCATCGAACGTGCCTATCATGTCCATGAACTTGAGGAGGAGAACCGGGGGCTCAACAAGATGCAGCGCTACTCACCCTTGGATGGTGTGGTGGCGAACAGTCCTGAAATGATCGAACTTTGCCGGGTCATAGAGAAAGTCAGCCCGACAAACATTACAGCGCTGCTGCTGGGGGAGAGTGGCACCGGTAAAGAGGTCCTGGCAAGAGCAATTCATGGTCTGAGTGACCGGGGTGAGCAGAAGTTCGCTGCCATCAACTGCGCCTCGATTCCGGAAAACCTACTTGAAAGTGAGCTCTATGGGTATGAAAAGGGCGCCTTCACCGGGGCGTCCAAACGCACCATCGGTAAGATTGAATCCGCCAATGGCGGGACACTTTTTCTGGATGAGATCGGAGATATGCCGATCGGTCTGCAGGCAAAAATGCTGCGCTTTCTCCAAGAACGTGTGATTGAAAGACTGGGTGGACATGAAGAGATACCGGTGGATGTCAGAGTCGTCTGTGCCACCAATCAGAACCTTGAAGAGAAGATATCCAGTGGTGAATTTCGTGAGGATCTCTACTACCGGATCAGTGAGATCATAATCGATATTCCTCCGTTACGTAACAGGGCGGGGGATGCGGTGCTGTTGGCCTGGTCATTCATGACCAAGTACGCCAAGCAGAACAACTCCAAAGTCAACGGATTTACAACCGATGCATTGCAAGCGATAGATGCTTATCACTGGCCAGGTAATGTGCGGGAACTTGAAAATCGCATAAAACGCGCAGTGGTGATGGCGGATGATCAATTGATTACACCCGGGGAACTGCAGCTCAACGCTGATGGCGAAGAGAATATGCCGATCAATTTGCGAGAGGTCAGAGAGCATGCAGAAGCCAGGGCGATAATCAGGGCGATGAGTTATGTGGGTGGGAATGTGTCAAAGGCGGCTGATCTGCTTGGCGTCAGCCGGCCCACGCTCTACGATCTGGTTAATAAATACGGATTAAAATAGCGCAGTACCAGTAAATACCGGCAACTCAACAGGATCCTTTCCAGGCTTCGGGAATGTTCTTGAATCGGAGGTGAGTGACAGAGAGTGGATACTTGCCAGTCAAGCGCCATAATGAGGGGCAAGGAGATTCTGAAATCACTGATGTTTTGTGTTTTTCAGTAAAAAGACAGGTCGTTGCGCCAGTCATTAAAAAGTGTAAACAAACCTGTTGCCCGGTGGAACAGCGGCATTTCGATGCCTGACTGCAGGCAACTGTATTTCGGTTGAAGATGGCCCGATTAAGGTGCCGGGATAACAATTCTTGGATTGATAGGAGAAATTAATGGCCGTCTACAAGGGTGGATCGACAACTATCGTTACGCTGATACTCACACTGATACTGCTCGCGGGCTGTTCCGGTGGCGTGAGTGAAGAGGAGAGATATCAGAACGCATTCACCAGCTATTCCAATCAGGAGTTTAACAAAGCGATTATCGAACTCAAAAATCTTCTGCGAACGAATGGAAAACATCAGGCAGGCCGGATACTGTTGGCAAAAACCTATTTGCAACTGGGCGATGGAATCGCAGCTGAAAAGGAGATCAACAGTGTTACTGAAGCGGAAAAAGGAGACCCCAAAGTTCATCAGATCGTTCTCGATGCATGGCGTTTACAGGGTAAATTCGAGCAGATTGTTGAGCAATATGAGGCGGGTAATTTTAACACTCTGGAACAGCGTCCCCTGAATCAGACTGTTGCCAATGCCTACATCCATCTGCGTCAGCCTGAAAAAGCCGACAATATGGCTGAGACGCTGCTGCAGGCGGATGCCGGAAATGTGGATGCGATGGTGGTTCGCGCTAAAGCGGCAAGTATGCGTGATCGGGATGAGCAGGCGATTGAATTTCTCAACAAAGCGATTGTGCTCGATGGCAAGAATCCACAGGCTTGGCGGACTCTGGGTGGTATCCAGTCCAAGTTGCAGCAGTTCGATCATGCGATAGAGTCTCTGAAGCGGGCGGTTTCACTCGATCGACTGGATGATTCCAAGCAGGAACGATTTCTCACTCAGACTTCATTGATTCAACTGCTGGTACTGAAAACCAGATTCACTGAGAGCAAACAGTATCTTGATGAGCTCAAAGTTGAGTTCAGCAGCCATCCGATCGTTGTCTATTTATCGGGTCTGCACTACTACATTGACAAAAAGTATGACTTGGCGAAAACAGAGTTAACGGATGCGCACAACGCCTTGCCAAATCACTTGCCGACGGTATTGCTATTGGGGGCAACCCACTTTGCCGAGAACAACCTGGAACAGGCGAATGTTCTGCTGTCGCGCTACGTCAATCAGGTACCGACTCATCTCCAGGCGAGAAAATTACTCGGTGAGATCAAACTGCGGTTGAATAAACCCCAGGAAGCCCTCTCCATCCTCAAATCCTCGAGTGATCAGCAGAAGGATCACCAACTGCTCTCGATGATCGGTGCAGCCGCCAGTCAATCCGGTGACTTTCTGCAAGGCGTCGAATATCTGAAAAAGGCGGTCAAATCCCATCCTGAAAGCACTCAGATCCGACAGGAGTTGGCGAAGCTCTACCTGAGTCAGGGTGCGGTGGATGACGCCATAGCAGAACTTGAACAGATGGACAGTACGTCCGGTAAGAGCACCACCAATCTGTTGATACTCTCTTATCTGAAGAAACAGGACCTCGCAGCGGCCAGAAACAAGTCTGATCAAGTGTTTGCCGAAAACCAGGACCTGTCAACAATAGACTATTACCTTCGTGCCGTGATTGAGTTGCAATCCGGTAACCGGCATGAAGCGAGAGAGAATCTGCGCAGTGCGGTGGAGGTGAACAGAGCCTATGTACCGGCCCTGGTGGCGCTTGGTCGGATGGACCTTGAGGATGGCCGATTGAGTGAGGGCAGTGATCGACTCGATCTGGTACTGGCGACTGACCCGGAGAATACTCACGCCTTGCTGTTACTGGCGCAAATCAGCGAACGCTCCGGTCAGCAGAGAGAGGCGTTGAATTGGCTTGACCGGGCCGCAACATCTTCACGCAACCCGACACTACCGATCATTATCATCAGCCGTTACTACCTGCGAACCAAACAACCGGAAAAGGCCGCAAAGTACCTGCAAAACAAAGCACTCCTCGAAACTGAGAACTCGACCATTCTCTCGATGATTGTGGAGATGAATCAGCAATCGGGTAATTATCAACAGGCAGGGGCGACAATTGAACGGATGATCCGATTGAATCCGCAAAACCAGGAGGCCTATCTGCAATTGGCAGATCTGCAGAGAAAGCAGGGGGATTATGCCGCCGCCATGTCGACCCTCGATGGTCTCAATCCATTGCCGCAAAAGGGTAAGCTGCTGAAGTACAAGTTGGCGCTGGAGAGTGAACAGTACGAGGTCGCTGAGGCGGTAGCCAAGCAGCTGAGTGTTGACGCCAATAACAAACATCTCGGTGTGGTGTTGAGTGCTGGAGTGCTGCAGGCCAAAGACAGGCCACAGTCGGCCATTTCACTCCTGAAGAAAAATCTAACACCAGATGCGCCGTTTTATCTCTATAGAAAGCTAGCCGACATGTACGCCATGAATGGCAATGTGAATGCCGCTACAGAGGTATTGAAACAGAGAATCAAGTCCCAGCCTGGTGGAGACAAGCAGGCGAAACTGGCACTGGCGATGATTCTACAGACCTACAAAAAGCCGGAAGACGCAATAAAACTCTATGATGAACTATTATCTGATGAACCGGATAATGTAATCGCCCTGAATAATGCGGCATTGCTTGTTTACGAGAAGCACCCGGAGAAAGGGCTCGATTATGCCCGCAGGGCCTATGATCGTGTTGGTGATTCGTCCCTGGCGGTGATCGATACCTATGCCTGGCTGACCTATCGGGAGGGGGATTCCAAATCAGCTCTGAACTTGCTTGAGCCAATTATGCACAGAGCCTCTGATCCATCCATCCGCTATCACTACGCAGCCGTGCTGAAGGCTGAAGGTCGAAACAAAGAGGCGCGGGAAATTCTCCAGGCAATTCTGGATAATAACCAACAATTTGAAGAATCCAGTGAAGCCAAGCAGCTATTAAGTGAGTTATCATCTGCGAATGGCTAGTCATGGATTGCTGTGAACAGGCCCCAGTAACAAGAACCGGGAACAGTTCTCGAACTCGAAAATTACAGGAAAGTGTTATGTTATCAGTAGATTATATGAAAATTACAAGCTTCTTCGCGGCGATCGGACTGATGCTGTTGACGGCATGCTCAAGCACCCCTGAAATGAATGCGGCCAATTCAGCCGGCGGCGGGTCGACCGGTGCGACCTCTACCTCTTCGCCACTCTACCTGATTGGCCCAGGCGATACCCTGAATGTTTTTGTCTGGGGAGACCAGGAGCTGACGACCGATGTGGTGGTTCGTCCCGATGGCCTGATAACCACCCCCTTGGTGGAAGATCTGCAGGCCAGTGGCAAAACCCCAACAGAGTTGGCTAGACATCTGGAGGCCAGGCTCTCCAAGTTTGTCAAAAACCCCAAGGTCACCGTCAGCGTACGGGAGTTTATCGGTCGCTATACCGAACAGGTTCGTGTCGTCGGACAGGCATCCGAGCCCCAGTCCCTTCCGTTCCGTGAAGGCATGACCCTGCTGGATGTGATTATCGAAGTTGGCGGTTTGACTGAATTCGCTTCAGGTAACAGAGCTAAGATCGTGCGTAAAATCGAGGGTAAAATGTCTGAATATCGGGTCAGACTGGATGATCTGATTCGTGACGGTGATATTTCAGCCAATGTCAGAATGATGCCGGGTGATGTGCTGATCATTCCGGAAACCTGGTTTTAATTGATCGACCAGGGCTATATTCAGACTAGGTGCTATTGAATTGGAATTGGTTTAAATGAGCAGCATAGAAAAAGCGATTGAACGTCTCGAGAAATCCAAAGCTGGGAAGAAGCCTGTGGATCGGCCAGCTGTGGAGGTTGAGCCGGAGAAAACGGCAACGCCCGAGGTGGCTCCAAGCGAAACGGTCGCTGCTTCCCAGCCTGTGGAAGAGAAGGTTTCTCCAGCCGTGCAGGAGACCGTCAAGGAGAGCAGTGAAGAGGCAAAACGAATCAACCTCGACTATGAAGCGCTCTCCAGCAACGGGTTCATCGTGCCACACTCCGGCAATAAGCAACTCTCTGAAGAGTACCGGATCATCAAAAGGCCGTTGATTCGCAATGCGTTGGGAAAGGGGGCTGCTCCGATTTTCCATGGTAACCTGGTCTCCATCGCCAGCTCGCTCCCGTCCGAAGGCAAAACCTTTACCGCAATGAATCTGGCCCTGAGTATCGCGACTGAAATGGATACTACGGTACTGCTGATCGATGGGGATGTGCTGAAATACTCACTGAGCCGTCTGCTCGGAATCGAAAATGACCCGGGTCTGATCGATCTGTTGAGTAACAAAGAGTGCAATGTGAGTGATGTCATCATTCACACTCAAATACCCCGTTTGAAATTAATCGCAGCGGGTCACCGGTCTGAAAAATCAACCGAGCTGCTGGCCAGTAAAGAGATGGAGCGACTACTGGATGAGTTGTCCAGTCGCTACAGCGACCGGATCATCATTTTCGATTCATCACCGATTCTGGCGACCAGTGAAGCGGCCGTGCTGAATCAGCATATGGGACAGATCCTGTTGGTTGTCGAGGCCGGTGAAACAGCTGTGGATGCCATTAAGGACTCCCTCTCCCGACTGGATCAGGAAAAGGCGATCGGTCTGGTGTTGAACAAAAGCCGGGAAGACAAAGGTTCCAACTATTACGGCACCTACTATTAACCCGGCATACTTAGGGCCTGTTAACACGAGTCTACTCATACCCTGGGTATCGGTGTGCCCTGGTTTCCACTCTGTGCAATCACTCAGTCCTGTTCTGCACGCGGCACATCCGCACGGCTTTCTGGGTTGAAAGGATGATTCAGTTATATCGACTGAAAATCACCACTTGTGTTTCGATTTGAGCAGACCATACTGAAGTGAAAAGCCGTATTTGCCTGATTCAAGGTGTATTAAATACTGCTAAAATTGTGAAAATAATCCCAAAATAAACGATTACATCCACTGAAAACCACTTGTTTTTATCCCCTTGTTAAAGCCTGTTTTTCGTGCTGGGATATGAATGATTTTATTCATAACATACTGAAATTAAACAGTTAATTAATTTTAATTTTTTTGGACTATGCTGGATTCGACCCCCTCTTACAACGGCTTGGCAAGGGCTGAGTGCAACTTGTGAAGTCCTCTGTTTGGCTGGATAATGCAGCGCAATCTGAAGTATATGATTTCATTAGACATAAATTTGGCTGAGTAAAAAAACATGAAAATAGGCCTGTTAAAGGAGTCGGTGGTAGGTGAGCACAGGGTTGCTCTGTCACCTGACATTACAAAAAAACTGATCGCGAAAGGCTTTGAAGTCGATGTCACGGAAGGTGCCGGCGAGAATGCCCATTTTTCCGATGCCCTGTACAGCGAGGCGGGTGCGCAGATTGTTTCAGCGGCAGATGCGCTGAAAGCGGACATTCTGGTACGGGTACGCAAACCATCGGCCGATGAGGTGGCCGATCTGCCGAACGGGGCGATTCTGATATCGCATATTGAATCCTGTGATCAGGATGAGACCCTCAAGCAGATTCTTGAGAAAGAGGTTGTGTTTCTCGCGATGGAGCGGATACCCCGGATCTCCAGAGCCCAGGCTATGGATGCCTTGTCCTCTCAAAGCAATATTGCCGGCTATCGTGCGGTGATTGAAGCGGGTGCTCATTACGGACGCTTTCTCCCTCTTATGATGACTTCGGCAGGCTCGGCTAAACCGGCAAGACTGGTTGTACTGGGCGCCGGCGTTGCTGGTCTGCAGGCCATCGCCACGGCGAAAAGGCTGGGTGCAGAAGTGTTCGCCTACGACATCCGGCCTGAAACCAAAGAGCAGATCGAATCCCTCGGTGCCAAAGCGATCGAGCTGGATATCGGTGAGAGTGGCTCCGGTGAAGGTGGCTATGCGAAAGAGTTGTCCGACGAGGCGAAGGCAAAACAGCAGCAGGCGTTGGCCGATGAGCTGAGTAAAGCCCATATCATCATCACAACCGCATTGATCCCCTGTCGTCCCGCACCGACCCTGGTGAGTGAAGAGGTGATCAAAAACATGCGTGAGGGCTCAGTGGTCATCGATCTGGCGGCTGCAAACGGAGGCAATTGTCCGCTGACCGAAGCTGACAAGGTGGTGGTCAAGCATGGTGTCACTCTGGTAGGGCATACCAACTATCCCTCGATGGTGCCATCGGATGCCAGTGCCTTCTATGGAGGCAACATAATGAACCTATTGAATATCATGGTGGAAAAAACGGATGAAGGTCTGGTCCTGAAAGATCTGGAAGAGGACGAGATTACATCGGCTATGCGCCTTAAGCCTGAGTGATGATTGATCACAAGGTGTTGAGAAAAGCGCAATTCAACAAATAACGATAAAGAGTGATCCTATGCCTGACACACTAGTCGCACTATATGTATTTGTTCTCTCCTGCTTCATCGGCTACTGGGTGATCTGGGGGGTAACCCCGTCACTGCACACCCCGTTGGTGGCACTGACCAATGCGATATCCGGAATCATCATCGTCGGTGCACTGCTGGTAACCGGTCTCGAATCGGTTGGCACGGCGGCAGAGATTTTTGGCTTTATTGCAGTGTTTTTGGCCTCAATCAATGTATTCGGCGGATTCCTGGTAACCAATCGCATGCTTGCCATGTTCAAGAAAAAAGATAAGTGAGAACCTGAGCAATGGAGATTTCAGCAAACACCCAGTCGATCGCTTACCTGATTTCAGCGATTCTATTCATACTGGCCCTGAAAGGCCTGACACATCCCGCTTCAGCAAGACGCGGCAACTATCTCGGCATGATCGGTATGGCGATTGCCATACTGGCCACCCTGTTTGGCAGTGAAGTTCAATCCTACGGTTTCATCGTCGCCGGTGTTGCCGCCGGTGCATTGATCGGCTCCGTTGTCGCGGCAAGGGTTGAGATGACCGCGATGCCCCAGCTGGTTGCCGCGTTGCACAGTTTTGTGGGTATGGCCGCGGTACTGGTAGCGATCGGTACCTATCTCAACCATGATGCCGCCGGCACACTCAACCCGGTGATGATGGGTGAGTTGTCCGTTGGAATCATCATCGGTGCAATCACCTTCTCCGGCTCGGTGGTGGCATTCGCCAAACTGCAGGGTCTGGTCAGCGGTGCGCCGGTCAAGTTCAAAGGTCAGCATATGCTGAATGCCGCGATCGGTGTAGCCACGGTTCTGCTGGGGATTCATTTCGGTATGACCGAGAGCATGACCTCACTGGTGCTGATGACCCTGCTGGCCTTCGTGCTCGGTTTTACCCTGATCATACCGATCGGCGGAGCGGATATGCCGGTCATTATCTCCATGCTCAACAGCTACTCCGGATGGGCTGCGGCCGCAACCGGTTTCACCCTGGGTAATCTGTTGTTGATCATCGTCGGCGCCCTGGTCGGCTTTTCCGGCGCCATCCTCTCCTTCATCATGTGTCGGGCGATGAACCGTTCGATCATCAATGTGGTGTTTGGCGGCTTCGGCAGCGAAAGCGGTGGTGAAGCCAGTGCAGTAGGGCAGGCGGCGCAAAAAGGTGTGAAGTCCGCCTCAGTGGATGATGCCATCTACTGGATGGAGGATGCGGGCAAGGTGATCATCGTACCCGGCTACGGTATGGCGGTCGCCCAGGCTCAGCATGCCTTGAAAGAGATGATGGAGCTGCTCGAAGCGCGCAACGTCGAGGTTAAATTCGCCATTCATCCAGTGGCGGGTCGTATGCCCGGCCACATGAATGTACTGCTGGCGGAAGCGGATATTCCCTACGATCACGTGCAGGAGATGGATGAGGTCAATCCTGAATTCCCGACTGCGGATGTGACCCTGGTGGTTGGCGCCAATGACGTGGTCAATCCGGCCGCCAAGTCGGACTCCTCCAGTCCCATCTACGGCATGCCGATTCTGGATGCCTCCAAGTCACGACAGGTCTATTTCCTCAAGCGCTCCATGAGTCCCGGTTATTCCGGGGTGGATAACCTGCTCTTCTATCAGGATAATACCTCTCTGATCTTTGGCGATGCCAAGGATACGATAGAGGGCATGGTTTCTGCACTTAAAGGGGGCGGTCATTGAGACCGGCCAGAGGTGCAAAAACAGCGGGCTTCGGCCCGCTTTTTTCGTTATGGCAGATTGGTTTTATGGTTACCCAGGGTGATGATATGGCCCTGTAAGGGTAGCGGTTTAAGGTTATTCAAAGCTCAACAGAATCGGGCAGATGCACGAAAGCTTACACAACAAATCACCCCTGATGGATGATCTACCGGATCCGGCAGAGCTGGAGCTCTGCATGCTGGCGGATCGCCACCGCTTCAGGCAGCGCCTGAAAGGGGTGAAAAAGCGACTGGCCAGTGGTGCCGATTACAGCCAGGCAGCGCTGAAGCTTGTGCAGCAGATCAGGGCATCACAACAGCGTCTGCAGCAACGCCAGGCAAACCTGCCGGTGCCTGCATTTCCCGCCGAGCTGCCGGTCAGTCAGCGTCTTGATGAGATCAAGACGCTGATTGCGGCAAACCAGGTGGTGATTCTGTGTGGTGAGACCGGATCCGGCAAATCGACGCAATTGCCGAAGATCTGCCTCAGCCTCGGTAGAGGAGTCTCAGGCTATATCGGTCATACCCAGCCCCGGCGTATGGCGGCCCGCTCACTGGCGGCCAGGGTGGCTTCTGAGCTCGACTCCAAGACCGGTGAACATGTGGGCTACAAGGTGCGCTTCAGCGACCGGGTAGGACCGAATACCCTCATCAAACTGATGACCGACGGTATCCTGCTGGCAGAGATTCAGCAGGATCCCTATCTCAACCAATACGATACCCTGATCATCGATGAAGCCCATGAGCGGAGTCTGAATATCGATTTCATCCTCGGCTATTTGAAACAGCTGCTGCCGAAACGCCCGGAGCTGAAGCTGATCGTTACCTCCGCAACCATCGATCCTGAACGCTTTGCCGAACACTTCAGCCAGGCGCCAATCATCGAGGTATCCGGACGTACCTACCCGGTAGAGGTCCACTATCGGTGCCAGGAGGAGGAGCCGGAAAATGAGCGTGACGATCCGATGCAGCAGGGGATCGTGGAGGCGGTGGATGAGCTCTCAAGACACTCCCAGGGGGACATCCTGGTATTTCTCAGTGGCGAACGGGAGATTCGCGAGACCGCTGAGAATCTGCGCAAGCACAAACTGAAGGCCACGGAACTGGTGCCCCTCTACGCCCGGCTAAGCGCCCAGGAGCAGGCACGGGTCTTCAAGTCCCATACCAGTCGACGCATCGTTCTGTCCACCAACGTGGCCGAGACCTCACTGACGGTGCCCGGTATCCGCTACGTGATCGATACCGGATTTGCCCGCATCAGTCGCTACAGCCATCGCAGCAAGGTGCAGCGACTTCCTATCGAACGGGTCTCCCAGGCATCCGCCAATCAACGCAAGGGGCGTTGTGGACGGGTTGCTGCCGGCATCTGTATCCGTCTCTACAGCGAACAGGATTTCGACGACCGCCCAGCCTTTACCGAACCCGAGATACAGCGAACCAATCTGGCTTCGGTCATCCTGCAGATGAAGCTGCTGGGGTTGGGGGATATCAGTCAGTTTCCCTTTATCGATCCGCCGGATAATCGTCTGATCAAGGATGGCTACCGGGTGCTGGAGGAGATCGGCGCCGTGGATGGGGATCGCCGGGTCACCCGTTTGGGGCGCCAGCTCTCACGCCTGCCGGTTGATCCGCGAATCGGCAGAATGCTGCTGGAGGCGGCACACCACCATTGTCTCAATGAAGTGATGGTGATCGCCGCCGCTCTGAGTGTGCAAGATCCCCGTGACCGGCCCGTGGAGAAGCGGCAGCAGGCTGATCAAGCGCATTCCAAGCATCAACATGAGCAATCGGATTTCATGAGCTATTTGAGTTTGTGGCAGGAGGTCGAGTCCCAGCGCAAGCATCTTTCGAGAAGAAAATTTCATAGCTGGTGCAAACAGCACTTCCTCTCCTGGAACCGGCTGCAGGAGTGGCATGACATCCATGCCCAGTTACGTGGTCAGATGCACGAGATGGGGTATCGCGAGAACAGTGCGGAAGCGGGTTACCAGGAGATCCATATGGCACTGCTCAGCGGTCTGCTGAGTCATATCGGATTCAAAGGCAAATCCCATGACTACCTAGGAGCACGAAACAGCCACTTTTTTATCTACCCGGGATCCGGGCTTTTCAAGAAGCAGCCCAAGTGGGTGCTGGCCGCAGAACTGGTGGAGACCAGTAAGCTGTATGGCAGAAACATCGCCCAGATACAACCGGAGTGGATCGAAACGTCGGCCGGTCATTTGTTGAAGCGCAGTTACTCGGAGCCCCACTGGGAGAAGCGGCGGGGACAGGTGGCCGGTTATGAGAAGGTGACCCTGTTCGGCATCACCATCGTGCCCCGCAGAAAGATCAATTTCAGTCCGGTGGATCCGCTGGTGGCCAGAGAGATCTTCATACGCTCTGCCCTGGTGGACGGAGATTTTCATACCCGTGCCCCGTTCTGGCGACACAATCAGGAGCTGATTGCCGACATCCATGCCTTGGAAGCCAAGTCGCGGCGACGGGATATTCTGGTGGATGAGGAGCGCATCTACAGCTTTTACGATCAGCGGATTCCAGAGGGTATCTGCACCACCCCGGGATTTGAAAAATGGCTGCGTAACCAGACTAAAAAGCAGCCGAAACGGCTCTATCTGAGAGAGCAGGACCTGATGCGGGATACCTCACAGCAGGTTTCAGCCGAGCTGTTTCCCGATCGATTCAACCTGAATGGCATGCAGCTGCCCCTGGAGTACCACTTTGAACCGGGCAGTCAAACCGATGGGGTAACCCTGGTGGTGCCTCAGGATGTGCTGAACCAGGTCAGTGACGCCCGCCTGCAGTGGCTGGTGCCCGGCCTGTTGCGTGAGCGGGCGATCACGCTGATCCGGGGGCTGCCGAAGGCACTTCGCCGCTCCTTTGTACCGGTGCCTGATTTTGCCGATGCCTGTCTCAAAGGTATCTCGCCCAGCGATCGACCGCTGGTGCAAGTGCTTGGCGAACGACTGAAAGAGCTGACAGGTGTTCATGTTCCTGAGGACGCCTGGAGTCAAACTGAGATACCCGAACACCTGCAGATGCGGCTCAAAGTCGTTGACGAGGCTGGCAAAGGGCTGGAGTCCAGTCGCGATCTGACGGGTTTGAAAAAACGTCATGCCACCCAGAGCAGGGCAGAGCATCGTCAACTCAGTTCCCCGGAATTGGAACAGAGCGGAATCAAGAGCTGGGACTTTCCACCGCTACCGCAGCGGATGTCGGTTGCCCAGGGTGGCATCCAGCTACAGGGTTACCCGGCCCTGATCGACGATGGGGAGAGTGTCTCAATCCGCTTGCTGGATGCGGAATTCAATGCCCGCCGGCTGCATAAGGCAGGGGTACGACGCCTGCTGATGATCAAGCTCTCCAAAGAGACCCGCTATCTGCGCAAAAATCTGACCAACCTGGATCGCATGCGACTGCTTTATGCCAAGGTCCCACCACCGATTCAGGGAGTGGCCGGCTCCGGCAATAAAAACCTCGAGGATGAGCTGGTGATCAAGGTGTTTGATCAGACTTTTCTCGACGGGCAGGCGGAAATCCGGGATAGGGAGAGTTTCGAATCCCGTTATCAAGCCTGCAAGGTCGAGTTGATGAGCAATTCGAATACACTTTGTGAACAGCTGCTGAAGATCTTTGAGGTCTATCATCAAGCCCATCGCACCATTCATGGGATCAATCAGATCAATTGGATGAAGTCGGTGATGGATATGCGGGAGCAGCTTGATCGCCTGGTCTATCAGGGCTTTCTGCAACAGATACCTGAAAATCAGTTGAAGGAGTACCCCAGATACCTCAAAGGATTATTGATGCGGGCTGAAAAGCTGAGTCATACCGCAACCAGGGATCAGCAGCGGATGGCTGAGATGGCGGAGCTGCTGCGGAAGTGGAAACAGTGGGATGAGTTGTGTCGAAAGGAGGCCAGAACGGATCAGCGCATCGAGGAGATCCGCTGGGGACTGGAGGAGTTGAGAGTCTCCCTTTTCGCCCAGGAGCTGGGTACCAAGTATCCTGTCTCGGTAAAAAGATTGTCCAAGCGTGCCCGGGAGCTGGGGCTCTGATTGCCGCTTCAGTAGAGTTTCATCAAAGCGTTATCCGGCGGTCATCAATTGGTCAAAATCAACCGATATTATTGCAACCGTTAGGAGCGATCCCTGAAGGTCTCTAAACCGGTAAATTGATAACAGGGTCTTTCAACAAGGGGCCGTTCCGCATTCCAGTCTCGCGCCTTGAGGATAGAGGCATTAAGGTGGGTTGAATACCCGCCTTTTTTATTTCCCCAATTGCAACAACAGCATAGCTTGGTTTGCTCTGGTCTGGTCAGGCTGGAGTCCGACAGGTTTTGTGCCACATCGACCGCTCGCTGCTGAGCTTCTGAATCACTCACTTTCTTGGTGCAATGGATGCCTCATGGTATCTTTCATTCCCAACTTACCCCGGATGGAAGCAGACTCTGTAAGTCAGAGGCCATGTCTGCCCGGTGATTTGACGCACGAGTTTGGAGAGTATAAATGGCAGAATGTTATTGCGGGTCCGGTGTTGATTTCGATGCTTGCTGTGGACCGATCCTGGAAGGCAATGCACAAGCGGATACCGCAGAAGCGCTGATGCGGGCGCGCTATTGCGCTTTTGTTGTCAATAATCCGGAGTTCCTGCATCAATCCCTGCATCCGGACCACCGTCACGACCATGACGTCAATGCCACCCGGCGTTGGGCGGAGAACTCCGAATGGCTGAAATTGGAGGTGGTCGACTCATCAGCCGGTGGTGCAGATGACGAGCAGGGGAGTGTGGAGTTTATCGCCACCTACAAAGAGCAGGGGATGGTTCGGCCCCATCACGAAATCAGCCGCTTCATCAAACAGGAAGGCAGCTGGTATTTTGTCGACGGTGAACTGGTGGCTCCGCAGACCGAGGTGCGCAAACAGCCGAAAGTCGGCAGAAACGATCCCTGTCCCTGTGGCAGTGGTAAAAAGTACAAGAAGTGTTGTGGGGCGTGAATCGATACCGGTGCGGCCCGATCGGCAATTTCAAGTTTCAATTGCCAGCGCCGACACCTTAGGTAACTGAACGACTCAAGGATCAGCCGTGACGCTATTGACGATGAAAACAGCCAGAGAGTGCCTGGGAACCCTGTTCCTGGCGGGGCTTGTTTTTGTCGTGCCCCTGAGTGCCGAAGCGGAAATCTACAAGTACAAGGATTCCAGGGGGGGTATCCACTTCACTGACAAACCCATGAAGGGTAACTACCGGCTGCTCTGGCGCAGCGGCAAGAAGCAGAGCCGCAAAGGCCGCTTCAGTATGAAAAAGTTTAGGCAAAACAAGGCTGAAGTCTCACCGTACATCGATGATATCGCGAAACAGCTGCATCTCCATCCCGGACTCCTGCATGCCATTGTCAGGGTGGAATCGGCTTACGATCCCAAAGCTGTCTCACACAAAGGGGCGCAGGGGCTGATGCAACTGATGCCGGCAACGGCAAAACGGTATGGTGTGGAAAATTCCTACGATCCCCGGCAGAATCTGCGGGGTGGGGCAACCTACCTTAAGGACCTGCTGAGAATGTTTGAGTATGACATCAAGCTGGCACTTGCGGCTTATAATGCCGGTGAGAATGCGGTGCTCAAGTACGGTAAACAGATTCCGCCCTATCCTGAGACCCAGAAATATGTGAAGAAAGTGCTGAACGAATTCGAGCGTAATCGTTTGGCGATGCTGAACTGATTCGAATTAAATCGATATCGCCGACTCGCCACACCGCCACTCAGGGCAGTGCATCATGTAAATCCCATTCGTGATAATTGACTCTAGCGTTACTGCTCAGAGTTCCACTCCAGAATCAATCGATCGATGTAGAGCACATCGTCGCTCGAGATCTCGGTGATGCGAAAACCGCTCCAGAAGCTCTCCGGATGGGAGGCTTCGGTAGTCCATACCGCTTCTGCACTGAATGCCACCGGTTTCTGCGTCTCCTGAAATGAGGGACCAATCAGATTCAACTGGTAGACGGTGCCGATCAGCATCGGTTCCTGGCTGAGTAACATGAAGCCTTCAGCACTGATATTGACAATGCGCCCCAGTGTATTGCCGGTGACCTGATCCTGAATCTCTAAAACCTGATCAGCCACTTTACGGGGGGATTGACGTTGCTCTTGCATGGTTACTCCTTAGGGCCCATTGGGTTGATGATAAAAAAGCTCCACATTAACGGGCTTCTTTCCCATCATTCTCCTCGTCATCAATCAGCTCACTGGCGATATCTTCTGTGGTTTTCAGTGAGCGCTGCAGCATGCGCCGGATGGCATGCAGGGTTCTTTCGACAAATGGGTCGCCACTGTCTTCCAGAATGGTGGATTCACCAATTAGAATCTCTTGAGCAAGGGTCCTCAATGGTTTGATGGCGGTCTGCACACCCGCACGGTCGACAAACATGCATGAAGCGGTCAGCGGGCTGAGCCAGGAGAGTTTGACCTTCTTCGATTCGCCGCTCTGTGCATCGTGAATTTCAAACCAGGTACCGAAGCGAATCTTACGCAATTTCTCCATCATGGCGGCTTCGTCTTCGGGGATCTCTTCGTCGCCCGATGCGGCTTCCGCATCGGCTTCACTGACAGCGGGCTTGCTCGGGACTGCCTTCAGCTGAGGCTTGGCGGCGGTTTCTTCTGCCTCTGCTACCTTTTCTGCCTGTTTGGGTTGCGCCGGCTCTGGTTTTTTCGGTGCTTGTTTGAGTGCCAGTTCCGAGGCAATGGATGTGGATTGCGCACTGCTCAACAAGCCGAACAGAGTCTGACTCTTTTCTTGATGGAAGCCGCCCAACGTGGCTAATCCCTGTTCGATGGCCTTACGCAGGTCCGGCAGACTCTGCTCCAGCTCTTCACGCTCTTTGTCCGATTTAGGTTCGAAAGCCCAGGCAATCTCATCGGCGATACGCAAGGCTTCCTTCCAATCTTCACTCATCTCCCCATCAGGATGGCGCAGCAGCACGAAGATCAGTTTGTCTACCCAGGTCTGCTCAAGAAACTCTTTGGCCGGTTTTGGCAGGTGCTCACTGAAGGAGCGTGCTTTCATCTCCTGGGAGGCGCGCTGTCGTGCAATGTTCAGCTTCTCACGGCCCTTGATGGAATCCTGGGCACGCTTCTCGAGGATGTCCGATTTGCGACGGAACTCATCCATACGCTTCTTGAAGTTCTCCAGCAGCGTGCCGAACAGACTGACATTGTCGGAAAACTCCTTCAGAACCCGGTCGACCACATTCTGCATATCGGGGTAGATGCCCCGTTTCAGATTCCGTTCGTCGATCCAATGGCTGCCCGCTTCAACCAGGGCATCAAGCAGTTGTCTGGCCTCGTGGCTGCTGTCGGTCAACAGCTTCCGATCGATGATCGCAACTTTAAGATAGGGGGTATGCAGATGACTGATCAGGGCTTTCGCCACCGCGGGTAGAACAGGATCGTTGAGCATGTACTCAAACAGCATGCCCACCAGGTCGATGGTGTCCTCATCGGCTGCTTCAAGCCGGTCTGCACCAACCTCTGCATAGAGTTTGTGCCGCTCCTCGGCCAGGGTGTGTTTAACCCGGCTGAGAAACTGCTCGTCGATCTCGATGTTGGCAATCACATTGCCAGGCGCATTCACATCCGGTACATATTCGAAACGTTTTTCCGGCTGAATATTGTCGAGGGCGCTGACCAGGTTCTCCTGGCTGGCGGGTGGTGATGCACCGGGTTGTCTGCCGGCGGCCTGCGCGGCGGCGGCCTTGGCCTGGGTCTTTTCAGGCGATACCCGCCTGCGGTTTGCCATCATCTCCAGAATCGAGCCAAACAGCTCTTCGCCCAACTCTTCCTGGGTCTGTTCTGTGGCGGTTTCCGCATGCTCCCCATCCTTCTCTTCAGAGTCACCCCGCTCGGAATCCGGTGATTTCTGAATGGAGGGGCGCAAGTGGGGTAGCACACCAGCCTCTTTCAGGCTGTTGTTGAAGTCGTCATAGATGGAGCCGAGCTGCTTCAATACATATTTGTCGAACAGGGCCAGAATGATGACTTTGATTCGTGATTCCAGGCCGAGGGCGTCGATGGCTTCATTGAAGGCATGCGCCAGATGATGTGGGCCGGAGGGAATCTGTTTGTGTTTGACGCTATGTCCACCACTGACCACACTCAGTCTCTGGCCCAGGGCATAGAGCTGGGCGCGGTGTTGACCGACGGTGCGGCTGATCATGTTTTCCAGCGCGGTGTTGACGTCCATCGCCTCCTGGTCGACCAGTTCAAGTTCGGTATCCTCTTCCAGGCTTGAGAAACCGTCGATCTCAGGCTGATCACGCCAGAACTTGTCAAAACCCTCATTTATCAGCTCACGGAACTCATGCTCCACCAGGCCATGACGGTTACGGATC
The DNA here is from genome assembly GCF_058244685.1 of Candidatus Thiodiazotropha sp. AKAK2. Taxonomy (NCBI): domain Bacteria; kingdom Pseudomonadati; phylum Pseudomonadota; class Gammaproteobacteria; order Chromatiales; family Sedimenticolaceae; genus Candidatus Thiodiazotropha; species Candidatus Thiodiazotropha sp. AKAK2. The sequence continues at coordinate 110,818 of NZ_JBSYOP010000039.1, forward strand.
ATCGCCATGGCTTCGAAAAAGCGGTTCTGCACCTCGTTGGTTTCAGCTTTCTGGGCGAAGCTCGTGAGTGCTTTGTCGGTGTTATTGAACAGCTCCGTCATCAATGCATTGATATAGACAAGGGCAGTATCCCTGCAACGATTGAGCAGTGGTTGGAACTGACTCTGATATCTGTTTTTTCTGTCTTGAGTAGACACGATGGACGGGTCCTTCAATGGATAGTTGGTAAGGTTGCCAGCATCTTATTACATTTTATCCCGCTGCAAGCATACCAAGTTCTGAGTAAAGCGCTATCCGACAAAGATTAGCATGAAGAACTCATTAGATGAATATTATCTTTCGTGAACATCCGTGAAGCGCGCTCTTTCCCGTGTGTTGGTTTTTCAATCATCACCTATGATTCTGTCGTCGTTATTACTCGGTGCGAGCAAGGTCTCCCCTTGGCCGATGGTTTTTGCGAATACCATCCGATAGGTGGCGCCATCCTCCTCCTGATGGGCGGCGCGAAGCGTTCTGACCTTTTCCCGCGCCGGTTTGTACTTCTCCTCTTCCTCGAGAAACTCTAGGGTCTGATCCGCTCTGACTTTGAAAATGAAAAATGGCATCTGACTGCATACTCCTGAATTTTCTTACTATCTTGATCAAGCTTCCTGTCATTATGTCGCTAACTAATGATAGAGGATAGCTTTATAAACCATTTAGGTTTCGGAGAATATCTATTAAACCTTTTAAAATCAGCAAATTGATTGCTTTATGGTTGGCTGGGTAATTACCTGATGAGGTGCGAGGCATGACTCCGCAACAACTTGTGATTGAGCTTGATAAGCTGGTCTCTTTACCCGATGTCTGTGTAAAAGTGAATCGCTTGATCGATGCACCGAACTATTCGGCATTGACCCTGGGTGATCTGATTGCTCAGGATTCGGATCTTTCAGCCCGTCTGCTGAGGGTTGTGAACAGTGCTTTTTTTGGCATGCAGGCACCCGTGGATACCATCTCCCGGGCGATTACCGTAATCGGTACGGAAGAGTTGCGCAACCTGGTGATGGCGACCACAGCAGCCAGAGTATTTACCGGTATACCCTCAGATCTGGTGGATATGGCGGAGTATTGGCGCTATTCCATCACGACTGGGGTGGTGGCGGGAGAATTGGCCGGTCATTGTAACGTGCTGCACAGTGAGCGGCTGTTTGTTATGGGGGTTCTGCACGATATCGGTCGCCTCGCCATCTATCTCAAGCTACCCCAGGAGGCCAGGGACATTCTTCTGATCACCGGGGGTGAGTATGGGCTGCTGGCGGATACTGAACAGGAGGTTCTGGGATTTACCCATATGGATGTGGGCGAGGCTCTGTTGAGGAAGTGGAAACTGCCTGAGAGCATCATCGATGTGGTGGCCTGCCATCACAAGCCGTCAACCACCAAGACCCATCAACTGGAGACCTCCTTGCTGCATATTGCGGCAGCGATCGCCGATGCGGATCTTAATGGTTACCCTCATGAAGAGGTTTGCGAACAACTCGATGAAGGGGTTTGGCAGATCACCGGTCTGCAACCGGAAGCGATTGACAGTTACCTGGAAGCGGTTCCCGACAAGGTGCTGGAGATCATGGATGTGGTATTGGCGCCCAAGCTGAAAGCGCGTATGCGCGAAACCCAGCTGACCAAGAGCTGAGCGCGGATTCGTCAAGGATTTAATAAGACTCAGGATTTGAGCCCCAACCAGGGTAGAATAGGGTCTCATGTTGAGACTCTACCAATCCAACCAACTTGAAATTCTGGCGCGGCAGCTAGCCGAGGTGCTTGCTACCCCAGCTCTATCCCCTCTGCAGAGCGAACAGATCGTGGTTCAGCATCCCGGAATGGGGCGTTGGCTCTCACAGCGGATTGCATCTCAACTGGGGATCAGCGCCAATCTGGAGTTTCCCCTGCCGGCAAACTTCCTCTGGCAGCTGTTTGAACAGCTGTTGCCCGATGTGCCCCATCAGGACAGCTATCAACCGAAACATCTCGCTTGGCGTATACACCAGCTGCTGGCCAGTCTCAGCGGGCAGCCTGATTATGCCGCGATCGGGGATTATCTCTCGGATGGTGGGGATTTGCGCCGCTTTCAGTTGTCTCAGCAGCTTGCCCGGCTGTTTGATCAATATCTACTCTATCGTCCCGATTGGATTCATGCCTGGCAGGCCGGTGAGTCTGCCGTGCCCGGTGACCACTGGCAGGCGGATCTCTGGCGTAAGCTGGTGGACCAGGAGAGCAGACACTGGGTCCATTTTCAGCAACAGCTGTTTCAGTCGATCGACACGGCTAAGCCACTCAATGCGTGCAATCCCAGGGTGTGCATCTTCGGAGTGCCTTCACTCTCGCCGGGCTACCTGGAGATCATTCGCTATCTTGCTAACTGGATCGATGTGCACCTGTTTCTGGTCAATCCATGCCAGGCTCACTGGGCAGAGATTGTCACCCCGGAGGAGCAGGCCCGATTCTCCCTGGCGGCCTCGGGTGAGGATCTCTATCTCGACCTGGGACACCCCTTGCTGGCCACCCTGGGGCGTCAGGGGAGGGACTTTTTTGCCGCGATCAACGAAATGGATCCTGGCAGTGAGGAGGCCTTCACGATGCAGCCTGATGCGAGCCTGCTGCATCGATTACAGAACCAGATACTGAATCTCGAACCACCAGAGACTGGCGCTGAAGCGGACGACTCCATCAGCTTTCAGCTCTGCCACAGTCCGATGCGCGAGGCTGAAGTGCTCTATGATCAGCTGCTGGCGGCGCTGGATGACCTTGCCGGCCTGCGGCCTGATGAGATCCTGGTCATGACAACCGATATCGAGCGCTACGCACCCCTGCTGGAAGCGGTCTTTGCTGCCCCGGGAGAGCGTCCGAAAATTCCCTATCGGATCAGCGATCACTCGATCCAGCGGAGTAATCCGCTCGCTGAAGGCCTGTTGAGTCTGTTATCCCTGCCTGGCTCCCGCTATGGGGTCACCGAGCTGCTGGCGCTGCTGGAACAAGCTGCTGTCAGAGCGCGTTTTGGGCTCGATGAGGCTGGTCTGGAAAAGGTGACCCAGTGGCTGCAGCAGGCATCCATCCGTTGGGGACGGGACGGTGCCAACAAAGTGGATTTCGGCCTGCCGGAAGAGGATCGCAACACTTGGCGGGCCGGGTTGCGTCAACTGATGCTGGGCTATGCCCTGGCCGATCACGGGGAGAGCCTGTGGCGTGGCGTCTATCCATTGGACGCGGTGGAGGGATCAGACAGCCAGTGGCTGGGAGGTCTGCTGGCATTCACCGAGGCGGTGTTCGAACTGGAGTCGGTTTTTGCCGAGTCAGCGACACCACTGCAGTGGCAGAAAAGGCTGACAGATACGATCGAACGCTTCTTTGCCGTGGAGAGCAACACGGAACAGGATCTGATCGGGGTGCGAAGCTGTATCGAACAGCTGGTGGAGGAGACTGGTGATGCGGGCTACCAGGCGAGCCTCTCCCTGGCACTGGTCAGACATCGATTGAGCGAACTGTTTGAGCAGCCGGTGGAACGGGGCTTTCTGGGTGGTGGTGTCAATATCTGTGCGCTGGCGCCGATGCGCAGCCTGCCGTTCCGGGTGATCTGTCTGCTGGGGATGAACGATGGCCAGTTTCCACGTCAGCAACAGGAGTTGGGGTTCGATCTGATGCGGCGGGAGTTCCGCAACGGGGATCGATCCCGCCGGGTGGACGACCGTTATCTGTTTCTCGAAACCCTGCTGTCGGCCCGGCAGCGTTTGATCATCAGCTACTGTGGCCAGAGTCAGCGGGACAACATGCCGATGCCGGCCTCTGTGGTGGTCGAGGAGCTACGGGACTGTCTGCAGCAGATGGTTGGTGAAACCGGCCTTGCCCGGATCAGCCAGCGACACCCGTTGCAACCTTTCTCGCCGGACTATTTCCGCAGCGGCAGCGATCTGTTCAGCTACTCAACAGAGATGCGCGAAGCGGCCATGACGGTCGGTCGGGGCAGGGCGATCGATCTTCCGCTGGTTGAACAGCCGCTGCCGGCTACGGAGTCACAGCAGGTGATCGAGCTGGATCAGCTGATACAGTTTTTTGAGAATCCCCAACGACAGTTTGCCCGGTTTCGCTTGGGCATCAATCTGGAGGCGGCTGCACAGCTGCCGGAGGAGCGGGAGCGGTTTGCCTACGACCGTTTCGAGCAGAGTGATCTGGAACATCAGATGGTGGATCTACTGCTCCAGGAGCAGCCGGCTGAGCCGCTGTTTGAACTGTTCGACGGTCGCGGTCTGTTACCACATGGTCAGGCGGGCAGGCTGGCATTCGAAGCGATGCTGGACAGGGCTCAGTCGATGAGCAGCCGGGTTGCCGACTGCCAGGGGGAGAGGCTGGATGCGCCATTGGTCGTGGAGATCCCTTTTGAACAGAACCGCCTGAGTGGTTATCTGCGAACGGTCAACCAGTCTGGTCTGCTGGTCTACAACACGGCCGGGCTCTATCCATACCACTTGCTCAGAGCGTGGATTCGGCATCTGGTACTGAATCAGTTGCGCCCCGAAGGGGTCAGTCTGGAGACCCGCTTGCTGGAGGCTGAGCGGGATGGCCGTTTCACCCCGGTCGATCAGCCTGAGGAGCATCTGCAGAAGCTGATGCAGGCCTATCAAACCGGCATGCAGACCCCCTTGCCATTCTATCCGGGCACCTCCTGGCAGTTTGTTGAACGCTATCTGCAGGGAGACCCGGAGAAGGCGCAAAAGGAGGCGGAGAGAAAGTGGTTCGGCAGCAGCCACCATAGTGGTGACGCGAGTAAACCCTACAATCAACTGCTCTACCAGGGCCATGCCCTGAATCATCAGGCTTTCTCAGAGACCAGCCTGACACTGCTGCAACCTCTGATGCAGCATCTGGAGTGGCAGTAGTGGCGGCAGATTCAGGCATGATGATCGAACGCTTTTCTCTGCAGGGGGTCAATCTGGTCGAGGCCAGTGCGGGTACCGGTAAGACCCACACCCTCTCCAGTCTCTATCTGAGGCTGCTGCTGGAGCAGGGGTTGATGCCCCAGTCGATCCTTGTGATGACCTATACCAAGGCGGCAACCGCTGAGCTGAAAACCCGGATACGTCAACGGATTGTTGAAGCCAGGCAGTGGTTTCAGGCGGCCGATACCCCGGATCCGCTGTTCCAGACGATCGATGAAAAAGTGGCCGACAGATCCCTAGCGATACGCCAGCTCGATCTGGCCCTGGCCAGTTTCGATCGGGCAACGATTTTCACCATCCACGGATTCTGCCAACGGGTGCTGACGGAATTCGCCTTCGAAAGCGGGCAATCCTTCACCACCGCGCTGGTCCCCGATCAGGCGGAACGACTGCAACAGATCGCGGATGATTTCTGGCGTCTCGAGATGTCCAGTCTGCCAAGACACTTCTTCAGCGCCCTGCAGGGGTGGATCGCCACTCCGGATCAACTGCTCGCGAGAGTCAAACCGGCGCTGGGCAAGCCCTATCTCCGGGTGAGTGGTGCGGCATGGCCCGACAATCTGGCCAGCTTGGAGCAACAGGCCGAGCAGGCATTGCAACAGTTGCGCACCTGCTGGTATGCCGAAAGGGAGCAGGTGGAGAAACTGCTGAGTGACAAGCAGCTGCTCAAAGGCTATCGCGCCGATTGGCTGGCAGGTTGGTGTGCACGGATGGATCTGTGGCTCAACGGTACTCTCTATGAGGCCCCCTTCGATAAGGTGATCCGTTTTACCCCGGAGGTGATCGCTCAGGCGGTGAAGAAGGGCAAAACAGCGCCGGAAAATCGGTTTTTCAATGCCCTGGCGGACTATCTGCCCCTCTCTGAGCAGTGTGTGGCTGCCTTCCATCAGGCCAAGGTGGCCTGGCAGGCCCGCCTCTACCACTACCTGCAGCAGGAGTTGCCCCGTCGCCAGGTGGAGGCGGGGGAGTGGTCCTATGACGATCTGCTGCTGCAGCTTCATGAGGCGCTGCAAAAGGATCAGTCGGGGCAGCTGTGCGGTCTGCTGCGCAACCGCTATCAGGTCGCACTGGTGGATGAGTTTCAGGATACCGATCCGATTCAGTATGAGATCCTGCATCGGATCTACGCAGAATCGGAACAGCCCCTGATTCTGGTCGGCGATCCCAAACAGGCGATCTACAGTTTTCGCGGCGCCGATATCTACACCTATCTGCAAGCCCGGGAGGGTGCCGGGGGGCGACGCCACACCCTGGATACCAACTGGCGCTCCACCCCCGATATGGTGCAGGCGATCAACACCCTGTTCGGTTTTTCACCCCGTCCTTTCTACGACCACCGAATCGGCTTCCAGCCCACCGAGGCGGCCGAGCGGCCCCGGGATCAGCTGACCGAGCAGGGCAGGCCGAGTGCGGCGCTGCAGATCTGGCGTTTGCCTGCTGAGGAGGGCTTATCGGTTGAGACACTGCGTCAATCCGTCGCAGAAACCACCGCGGCAGAGATCGCCAGTCTGCTTTCTGTGGATGATTCAAGGCAGGTCAGAATCGGCTCAAGGCGGTTGCTCGGCAGTGATATCGCCATCCTGGTGCGAACCCACTCGCAAGCCAGTTGTCTGGCCGTAGCACTGGCCGCCAAAGGCATCGCCAGCGTACGCAGCAGTCAGCAGAGTGTCTATTGGAGCGCAGAGGCCGAGGCGCTGGAGCGGGTCTTGATTGCGTTGCTTGAGCCGCACCGGGAAGCGGTTGTGCGTGGGGCCCTGGCAACCCCGCTGTTTGGCTGGAACGGTGCTGAGATCGATCGCATGAATGAAGACGAACCGCTGCAGAGTCAGATCACCCGGCACTTCTTCGAATACCATCAGGTCTGGCGCAGCAGTGGCTTCATGGTCATGATCCGGGGCCTGATGACCGAGTTCAGCATGGAGAGCCGGATGCTCGAGTATCACGATGGCGAGCGTCGTCTGACCAATCTCTACCATCTGCTGGAGCTGCTGCAACAGCATGAAAACAGCCAACGCCCCGGCATGGAGGGGCTGCTGAAGTGGTTCGCACAGCAGCGCCAATCCAGCTCCCAGGATGAGGAGCGTTTGCTGCGTCTGGAGAGCGATGGGGATCTGGTGAAAATCGACACGCTGCACCACAGTAAAGGTCTGGAATACGGCATCGTCTTCTGCCCCTATCTGTGGGACGAATCCCCGGAGAAGCGCAGTGACTGGCCGTTTCTGTTTCACGACCCACTGGACAACGATGCGGCGGTGCTTGAACTGGGCTCATTGAATATGGAGCAGAACCGGGGCTATCGCCAGCAGGAGAACCTGGCGGAGAACATCCGGCTGGCCTACGTGGCACTGACCCGATCCCGCTACCGCTGCTATCTCCCCTGGGGTTTGACCAAACAGAATCGTCATGGAGCGCTCTGCTGGCTGCTGCACAGCCGAGGCAGTGCACAACCGCCACATCAGTTGAGCGATTGGCTGTCGACCGCCAAGGCGCTGCAGCCCGCCGATGATGACGCCCAGCTGAGTGCATTGGCGGCCTCGGCGGGATCGACCGTTTCCGTCACGCCGATGCCCGGCTTTGAAGTGGCAGGGCAGATGTCCCTGCCACTGCCCCCTGAACTGATCCCGGCCAGACGTTTCAGCAAAGCGCTGCCCAAACATCAGCAGGTCGCCAGTTTCTCATCCCTGATCGCCGGCCTGCCGGAGGATCTGCCGGATCATGACGGCATCGAGGCGAGCGACAGCACCACCCTGGAGTTCGAGTCACGGCTCGATGTGCATGGTTTCCCCAGAGGTGCCGGTCCCGGCAGCTGTCTGCATGCGATTCTGGAAAACCTCGACTTCCAGCAAACGGACCGGAGTGCAATGGAGCAGTTGGTTGAAGAGAAGCTGTTGCTCTACGGCATCGACCTGCAGTGGCGTGAGGTGGTGGTGCCATGGATGCAGCGCTTACTGGCCACCCCACTGACCGAAAGCGGGCTGCACCTGGGCCAGATAACCCCGAGCCAGCGTCTCAACGAGATGGCCTTTCAGTTTCCGGTGAGCGCCTTCAATACCCGGCAGATAAGCCAGCTGGCGGAACGCACCCGGTTCAGTCATGCCCCTGGGCTGATTGCCGGTCTGGGCGGTTTGGGGCGCGACAGCGTGGATGGCTATCTGAAAGGCTATATCGACCTGATTTTTGAATCTCAGGGCCAGTATTTTCTAGCGGATTACAAATCGAACTGGCTCGGCACCGACTACCCGGCCTACCACCAGCTGGCCCTGACAGAAGCCATGGCCTCACACCACTATCCGCTGCAGTATGTGCTCTACACCCTGGCGCTGCATCGCTATCTGCGGCTGCGAATTCCCAACTATGACTATGAAAAACACGTCGGTGGTGTCTTCTATCTCTTCCTGAGAGGTATGCGTCCAGAAGGGGAGCAGGGTATGGGCATCGTGCAGGAGCGGCCACCGGTCGACTTCATCAACGCCATGGATGAGATGATCGGAGAGCTGTCATGACAGCCGGGTCCGAGCAGCACCCGTTCGAACAGACAGCGGCCCAACTGAAACGGCTGCGAGACCACAATCTGCTGGAGGATCTGGACTGCCAACTGGCGATGTTCCTGCTGCAGGAGGCGGATCAACCGTCGCTGCAACTGGCTCTGGCGATTGCCCTGACCTGCCGGGCGACCGATGAGGGGCACGTCTGCCTCGATTTGGATCAGCATGCACAGCGGGCACTGCTGCCCGGGATCGACCCAACACTCAGAACGCCGCCACTCGATGAGTGGCGCTCAGCATTACTTGACAGTGGTGTGGTCGGCAGTCCGGGCAGTCGACAGCCGCTGGTGCTCGACGATCAGCAGAGGCTCTATCTGCATCGATATTGGGACTATGAGCAACGCCTGGCGAGCGCACTGCTGCAACGCGCTTCAGACCATGGGGCCATGGTCGACAGGGTGCAGCTGAGCGCTAGCCTGAAGCCGTTGTTTCAGCCGGTAGAAGATCTTGTTACCGATTGGCAGCAGGTTGCGGCAGCCAATGCCCTGCTGTCGAATCTGACAGTGATCTCCGGCGGTCCGGGGACCGGCAAAACCTCGACCGTGGTACGAATTCTGGCTCTGCTGCGCCAACAGCCCGGCGGGAGTGCGCTGCGCATCGGGCTGGCCGCACCAACCGGCATGGCGGCGGCGCGGCTGCAGCAATCGATCCGTGACGCCAAACTCCGCCTGCCCCTGTCGGCAGAAGAGCAGGAAAAGATACCTGAACAGGCCTCCACACTGCATCGGCTGCTGGGTGTCACAAATCAGGGAACCGGTTTTCGACACTATGCAGAGAATCCCCTGTTACTGGATGTACTGATCCTGGATGAGGCCTCGATGGTGGATGTGGCGCTGATGGCCAAGCTGCTGGACGCACTGCCCAGCCAGGCCAGACTGATCCTGCTGGGGGATCGGGATCAGCTCGCTTCGGTAGAGGCGGGTGCGGTATTGGGGGATATCTGTGCCGGTTGCGAAGGGCCGAGTGCTGAATCGGCCGCCACCTTGGCGCAAATCACCGGTCAGCCGATTGAACCGCTACCCCGATCTGACAATTCGCTGCAGGATCGGGTGGTGCTGCTGCACCACAGCTACCGCTTCAGCGCCGAGAGCCCGATCGGTTGTCTGGCATCGGCGATCAACCGGGCAGAGGCTGATCAAGCGATCCATCTGATTCAGCAGGGAACCCCGGAGGATGAGTTGACCTGGTTGGCCGATGAGGCCGAGACACTGGCCCTCGGAGCGGCCCATTTTGCCCAACTCGGCCAGGCGATCGAGCGGGGTGATTCCGTCGAGGCGCTGTTCGAACAGCTGCATGCCTTTCGTATCCTGGCGGCGTTGCGGGAAGGTCCGGCGGGTGTGATACAGCTCAACCAGGGTATCACCGGTCGGCTGAGAGCGCAGGGGGTCATTCCCCAACAGGCAAGCTGGTATGTAGGGCGACCGGTGATGCTGACCCGCAACGACTATCAGCTCAATCTCTACAACGGTGAGACCGGGATCGTGCTGCCCCATCCGGACGGCTCCGGTGAGCTGTCGGTCGCTTTCAATGGGGCCGACGGTGCTATTCGCTGGGTCTCACCATCCCGCTTGCCCTACTGTGAAACCGTCTACGCCCTCACCGTGCACAAAAGTCAGGGGTCGGAATTCCAGCGGGTGCTGTTTCATCTGCCGAAGCAGGACTCACCGGTGCTCTGCCGTGAGCTGGTCTATACCGCCGTCACCCGCGCCAAGCAGCGGTTCATTCTGGTTGGCCCGGAAACGGTTTTCAAAAACGCCTTACTGAGAGGTATGCAGCGCCAGAGTGGCCTCAGTGATCGGCTCAAACGGCTCTCCTAGCTGTGGTTTACGGCGACAGACCGCCACTTTCAATCAATCCCCCGCAACACCACACCTGGGAATGGCCCGATTAAACGGGGCGAGCAGATATTTTGCTGAGCACATAAAAAATAACTTGGGTTGGATAACTCCTGGTTGTGGTAGGGTATGGGCTGTTTGAGTATTGGTGTGAGCATACTTGCTCATACAATTAAATAAAAAACAGTGGCTTATGGCTCTTTTCAAGAAATTAAAACAGATCAATGAAGGGGCCAATCGATCGAATCCACTGACGACAAAATCGGCAGAACCGAACTGCCCTCGGTGACGAGGCGAATCGGCCATAAGAATTTAGTGATCTAAGCGAAGGAGAAGAAACGTCATGATCAACCCCGTTGGTTCAACAGAACTACAACCTTTGTTTGTCTATGACCCGGATACCCACCACAGTCTCTCCCATGAGGCTGAATCACTGCCTTCCGTAGTGATCAGCTCCCAGGCCGCCGGTAATGCGGTGATGATGGGTGCAGGCTACTTCAACCCGCTGAAAGGCTACATGTCGGTCGCTGATGCGATGGGTGCCGCTGAGAAGATGACCCTCACCGATGGCAGCTTCTTCCCAGTGCCTGTACTCTGTCTGCTCGAGAGTATCGATGCAATCGGTGACGCCAAACGCATTGCCCTCAGAGATCCGAACATGGAAGGCAATCCTGTCCTGGCGGTGATGGACATCGAAGCCATCGAAACCATCAGCGATGAGCAGATGGCCGTGATGACCGATAAGGTCTACGGTACTGACGATGCCGAGCATCCCGGTGTGGCGGCGTTCAACGGCCAGGGCCGTATTGCCCTGTCCGGTCCGATCCAGGTACTGAATTTCTCCTACTTCCAGGCTGATTTCCCGGATACCTTCCGCACCGCGGTAGAGATCCGCAATGAGATCCAGGAGCGCGGTTGGAGCAAGATCGTCGCCTTCCAGACTCGTAACCCCATGCATCTGGCCCACGAAGAGCTGTGCCACATCGCCATGGATCGTCTCGGCTGTGACGGCCTGGTGATCCACATGCTGCTGGGTAAGCTGAAGAAGGGTGATATTCCTGCACCGGTGCGTGATGCCGCCATCCGCAAGATGGTCGAGCTCTACTTCCCGCCGAACAGTGCGATGGTGACCGGTTATGGTTTCGACATGCTCTATGCCGGCCCCAGAGAAGCGGTTCTGCACGCCTACTTCCGTCAGAACATGGGCGCCACCCATTTCATCATCGGCCGTGATCACGCCGGTGTGGGTGACTACTACGGTGCCTTCGATGCGCAGACCATCTTTGAGAACGAAGTGCCGGCCGGCGCCATGGAGATCGAGATCTTCAAGGCCGACCACACCGCTTACTCGAAGAAACTCAACAAGGTTGTGATGATGTGTGAAGCACCGGATCACAGCAAAGAGGATTTCGTACTGCTGTCCGGCACCAAGGTGCGTGAGATGCTGGGACAGGGCATTGCGCCTCCCAAAGAGTTCTCCCGTCCTGAGGTGGCTCAGATCCTGATGGATTACTACCAGTCAATAAAATAACAATTGACTCGATAAGAAAAAAATTGCCCGCTTTATGCGGGCATTTTTTTTGTTGCAAGCTTATTATGGAGACGCTTTAAAAACCTTCAGATCAACTGTTCTCCCGGCAGAGGTCGGCTTCCGCTTCGATCATCATCTCAACGATCACTTCAATCTCATCGGGATTGGTTTCCACCAGTTCCCTCAGCTCGGCACAGCTAAACAGCAACATATCATTCATGATAAACACCAAAAAGTATATAATTAATTACTAATATAGTTTGAATCACGCCATTCGTCAAGTCAGCTGTCGGCTGTTCAAAGCGAATCACACGATATTTTGATGTGTTAATGACCTCAGTATTGCCGATATTTAAGGTAAACTAGTCACTGTTAAGGCACTGACGCCCGGCGAATTCCAACTCTGAACATGTCAAATCGCAAAATCACCTTCATCAACCCCCCCTATGACTCCATCGCCAAGGGGTATGAGTTCGTCAAGGAGATCACCAACAACTCCCCCTCGTTGGGATTGATGTATCTGGCGGCCGAGGTGAGAGAACACGGTTACGAGCCGGAGATCATCGAAAGCAACATCATGAACCTCACCATCGAGGGGGTGGTGGAGCGGGTGGTGGAAAGAGCGCCCGCCTATGTGGGCATCACCCTGTTCACCGTCGGTGTCTGGAATACCGCAGAGATCGCCAAATCGATCAAGGAGAAGCTGCCGGAGACGGTGATTATCATTGGCGGTCCTCATGTCTCCTCCATGGGGCGGGAGACCATGGAGCGGTTCAGCCAGTTCGACTATGCGGTTACCGGTGAAGGCGAGAAGACCCTGATGGACCTACTGCGGGCCATCGAAGGGGAGGGCAAGCTCACCGAGGTGCCTGAACTGATCTATCGGGACGGCCCGTTCATCAACCAGACCCAGGGCCGGGCAATCAACCGGGATCTGGATTACCTGCCGATGCCGGCCTGGGATCTGCTGCCTGATTTCCCCCAGGCCTACAAGCCGGCCATCTACGACTATCCCCGTGGCCCGGTGGCCACCATCGCCGCCTCCCGCGGCTGTCCTTTCCACTGTAAATTCTGCGACACCTCCACCTTCGGCGACCGGGTCCGATACTATTCACCGGCCAAGGTGGTGGAGATGATGCGGCATCTCAAACAGACCTATGGCATTCGTCATGTGATGTTCGTCGACGACCTGTTCCTGGCGAGCCGCAAGCGGGCCTCTGAGTTCTGCAAAATCCTCATCGAAGAGGGGCTCAACATGACCTGGTCCTGCACCTCCCGGGTCGATACGGTCCACGAGGATGTGCTGGCGCTGATGAAACAGGCAGGCTGCTGGGAGATCAGCTTTGGCCTGGAGAGCGGTTCCCAGGAGATGCTGGAGAAGATGGTCAAGTCCGCCAAGGTCAAGGATTCGGAACGGGCGGTGAAAATGACCGCCGCTGCAGGCATCCGCACCAAGGGACTTTTCATGCTCGGTTACCCGGGTGAGACGGTGGACTCCATCGAAGAGACCAAGCAGTTCGTGCGCAACATCCCCATGACCATCATGAACCTGACCAAGTTCACCCCCTATCCGGGCTCGCCCATCTACTACGACCTGTATGGTTCGAACATCCGTGACGACCACTGGGAGAAGATGAACGGCATGAACTTCCTCTGGTCCCCGGAAGGGATCAGCATCGACGAACTGGACAAACACTATCGGGAGATGCTGGTCTCCTTCTACCGGCGACCCTCGATCAGCTGGCACTATACCTGGCTGTCGCTGCTCTACCCGCAGCACATGGTTCGGTTGATCAAGTTCGGTGCCCATTTTGCGAAATACAAAGTCACTAACCTGATCCGCAAACCGGCCCTCGAAAACGAAAGTTGAAGCGCTCTGTTGAACATCGACTCCTGACCAATGCCCGAGTTATCGAAAAGGTCTTCTCTCTGGTTTTTTTAGCCGCGAATGGACACAAAGTACCGCGAAAGCCCGCTAATCACTTGGGTGATTGATTCCATATTGCTTCGATTGATTGTCTCATACCGACGTGTACCCACCGCTGTTTGGGAAATAGGTGGGGCATGGCCCCACCCTACCATAGAGTTCAGCGTGTAGGGTGGGGCCATGCCCCACCAAAAAGGTTTGAGTAAGCACCATCCAGGTCTGTTTAAGATTGACTTATCCGGATTATGAATCTTCGTTTATGAGTCACTGCCATGGCTAATACCCTTCAAAATCAACCGCTGCATCCTTTCACCCAGATGATCGGAATCCATTCCGGACAGCAGTGACCGCTTACCGGTTCACGGTAGCAGACTGAGAGGGGATGGCCCTGCAGCTAATTGGGTGAGGGGGGGTAGCAGAAATTGCCTGTTATTTATCTCCCAGAGGCCATCAAGTCTTGGCATTCCGGACCGATAACATAACAAACAGTCATACGCCGTTCATACCTTTGCAATCCGTGGTTTAAGCTGCTTTGTCATGCTAAGGTAACTAAAATTCTGTGACTGGAAAGGAGCTGTACATGCCCGTCTCTAAACGCTCGTTCCAGATACTGCTACTCACAGTGTCTGTGGTTGTACTCCTCTGGCTCAACCAGGGAGAGCACAGCGCTGAACACGGAGGTGGTGCTCACGAAGTCATCCTGCAATCCTTCATCTGGTTTGCCGTGGCAATGGTACTTGCACGGGCCTTCGCCAGTCTGTTCAAGCTGATCAATATTCCAGCAGTTCTGGGCTGCATAACCGCCGGCATCGTTGCCGGCAATTTCGCGCTGATGACCGGTCTCGACTGGCTGGAACCGATCAAGACCACCGAATTCATCCGCATCATTGCAGAATACGCCGTCGTCCTGTTGCTGTTCAAGATCGGCCTCGAATCGAACATTGAAGACATCATGAGCGTCGGGCTCCGCTCCCTGGCGGTTGCCATCGTCGGGGTGGTTGCACCGATGGTGCTTGGCTACGTCACCCTGGCGGTACTGATGCCGGGGCAGTCCGATGTGGTCTACCTGTTCTTCGGTGCGGCACTCTCCGCCACCTCCATCGCCATCACCACACGAACGTTTGAGGACCTGGGGCAGAAGGACTCCACGGAGTCAATCATGGTGCGCTCCGCAGCCGTCATCGACGATGTACTGGGTCTTGTGATCCTCGCTTTCGTATCATCACTGGCCGCCACCAGCGGTGACGCAGAAGCGGTTGGTATCGGTAGCATGTTTGTCATCATCGCCAAAGCGATCCTGTTGTTCGCTGTGGCCATACTGTTCGGTCAGAGCATCGCGCCGGGCCTCAGCTACTGGGTGAGCCGGCTGGAGGACAGCCTGGAGATGAAGGCGGCCTTCGTCATGGGCATAGGCATCGTCTTTGCGGTGCTTGCCTACTCGGTCGGCCTTGAGATGATCGTAGGCGCCTACGCGGTTGGGCTGGCCCTCGATCCGGTTCACTTCCGCTACTTTAAAGAGCCGGAAGCGATCATGGAGTTGCGTGAGCGGCTGTTTCACAACGACACCAAGTGTGAGAAGGAATCGCGCCGCATTCTGGAAGCCACCATCAACAAACACAGCGACAAGCACATTGAAGACCTTATACATGGTTTTGTGATCTTTATCGTGCCGGTGTTCTTCTTCTACACGGGCATGCAGGTCGATCTGGCGTCACTGGTGGCGAATCCGACCATACTGAGTATTGCACTGGCTGTATCCGTTGCGGCGATCGTAGGGAAGTATGTCTCCGGTTGGGCAGCAGGGCCGGGTGTCGACAAGAACACGGTTGGTTGGGCGATGGTGCCTCGTGGTGAAGTCGGTATCGTATTCGCGAATGTGGGTTTGAGTCTGGGTGTCTTGTCTGCGGATCTGTTTGCGACGGTGATCATTATGGTGATTGTGACCACCTTTGCAGCACCGATTGTGCTGGCGTATCGATTGTCACATAAGTCATGATGCCAATTTGGCTATTCGATGGTGTAGCCACTCGTTATTAATCTCGTGTCGGAAACTCCCTGTTTCGCCCTCCTGGGCGAGTCACTTTTCTTTTCTCGCCAAAAGAAAAGTAACCAAAAGAAACGGCGCCCGGCCATCACGCCCCTTCGGGTCCGCTGCGATGCTCAGCAAAAACCGGCGTGCCTGAAACTCGCTATCGCTCAAACAGTCAGGCCCGCTGATCGGTTTTTGCCTGCGCTTCTCGCTCGTGCCGGGACGGGAATCAAGAGGGAGTGGTCCCAAGCTCATCACTTGTATGAAGAGTAGAAAGGCAGGAAGCTAAGTGATTGATATTGTCCTAAATTGGGTGTTATATAGAATGTCTATAATAAATACCCAACAGGGCAGGGGAACTCGGGAAAACAACAATCATGAGTAAAAAGGAATTTGACCGTGTGGAATCCCTTTCGTAAAAAGCTGTTACTCACCGAACAAGACACTCGGTTTCAAATCGAGTGTTACAGATGGCTTCTGACCCATTTCGGAGGGGACGATTTCTATAAAGAAGCCCAACTCGTTCTCCCCACAAGTGACTATTTTCCTTCCATCGTCGACTCAAATGAATCCGCTGCCCAGACCACGTTAAAACAAGTGATGAAATACGCCGGAATGGAGAACTGGCCGGTAACCCTCCAGGTTCAGGAGGAAGATCCCAATCTACGGGTTGCCCCGACTTTAACCGTGCAAAACGTGGAGCAAAGCCCCCTCGGCACCTTCTCGGTAAATGAGAATAACCAAGCCACGATCACCTACAACCCAAAACTCACCGATGATCCAACCCAAATGGTGGCGACCTTCGCTCATGAGTTGTCCCACTATCTCACCGGCACAGCACCAGAACCACCTCCCGGCGGATGGGAAAACTGGGAGTTTGCTACAGATATTGGCGCTACCTTTCTGGGGTTCGGTATTTTCCAGGCAAACGCCGCTTTCAATTTCCGGCAACACGCAAGCGTGGATGCGGTTGGCTGGCAAACGTCTGGCGGCGGTTATCTTACGGAGGCCGAGCACAGCTATGCACTGGCAATCTTTCTGCGTCTTAAAGGGTTAGAGCCGGAAATTGCTTTTCCTCACTGTGATGTGAATGTGAAAGGGTATATCAAGAGGGCATTGGATGAACTTGATCGTAGCAATGCGATTGCTGAGTTGAAGGAGGTGGCTTATGTGCCGCGAAGTTTATGATAAGTTGAGTAATGAAATTGTCCGCAAGCGACCCAAAGCGGGCCTTTCGCGATGTACTAGGTTACGTCTGTAAATCGGGACTAAACACTCCTGAATCGTGCCAGAAATGTTTCAATGAATTCTTTCTTGAGTTTCCTGGCAGTTTTAGGTTCGACGGGACCCTGCAAGATCGGCGGCCAGAAGAAAGTTCCTGCAAAAAGAGACCAAAATATCTCCGCGGCAAGAGCAGGATCCTTCACGTCGAGTCGACCATCTTTTGACGCTGCCTTCAGCCAGGCCGATAAACTGTCCTCCTGGGCCTCGGCCTTTGCATAGGCCTTCTGCGCCAGTTCGGGATGAGAGATAAAAGCAGCAAAAGCCATTCGCATGAGCCCGAGACGTTCAGGCTTGTTTGCCAATACCATCTTGGACTCGGCAAATTCGGCCAATTGTTCCTCCACAGTCTTTTCCGGGTCGTACTTGATCTGTTTGAGGGTAAAGGACTCTTGAAGAAAGCGATCGAACACTTCTTCAAAGAGAGACTCCTTGCTAGGGAAGTGATTATAAACGGTTCGTTTTGAGGCGTTAGCCACCTCAGCCACATAATCCATACTGGCCTTTTCATAGCCTTGTTCCTCAAATGCCTTGAGGGCAGCGTCTACTATGGAATCCCTCTTCTTGCTCGTATCTCTTTTTTTCTCAGTCATATGAAACCCTTATCATAAATTACACCGAATAGTGTAATTTATATTGACGGCCGCCACAAGCTATACTACACTGTGTAGTGTACTTAATATCTGTGAATTTTGCAAATTTGGAGAAGATCATGAACCAAAGCAAAGCCAAGAAAGTAATTCTCATTACAGGGGCCTCC
Organism: Candidatus Thiodiazotropha sp. AKAK2; assembly: GCF_058244685.1. Taxonomy (NCBI): domain Bacteria; kingdom Pseudomonadati; phylum Pseudomonadota; class Gammaproteobacteria; order Chromatiales; family Sedimenticolaceae; genus Candidatus Thiodiazotropha; species Candidatus Thiodiazotropha sp. AKAK2. Next base: position 128,699 of record NZ_JBSYOP010000039.1, read on the forward strand.
TCTGGAATGGGCAAGGAAACCGCAAAAGACCTTATTCACCAGGGCCATATCGTCTACTGCGCCGCCAGGCGTACGGACAAGATGCAGGATCTGGCAGAAATCGGCGGGAAGCTGATGACATTGGACATATCGAAAGACGAGGACATCGTTTCTTGCGTCGAGAAGATAATTGAAACTGAAGGCCGGGTGGATGTTCTCTGGAACAACGCTGGCTTCGGTTTGTACGGCTCGGTGGAAGAAACCAGCCTGGACGACGCCAGATATCAGTTCGAGGTCAATCTTTTCGGAATGGCTCGCCTTACCCAGTTGGTCGTACCGCACATGAGAAACAAAGGATCAGGAACGATCATCAATACCTCCTCCATCGGTGGCAAAATTTATGCCCCACTGGGCGCCTGGTACCACGCAAGCAAACACGCGGTAGAAGGATACTCCGATTGCCTGAGACTCGAACTCGAACCGTTCGGAATTAACGTGGTGGTGTTGGAACCTGGTGCCATAAAAACCGAGTTCCCCGAGGTTATGTCCAAACAGGTTTTGGGTCATTCGGGCAGTGGGCCATACCAGGAAATGGCCAGGCGAGTTTCGAATCTGAGCTTGAAGGAATCTGGATTGGACGGATCCGGATCGCCTCCGTCAGTTATTTCGAAGACCATTCAAACCATTATTGGATCCAGGAAACCCAAAACCCGGTATGCCGTTGGCAAGTTTTCGACTTCGACGCTAGTCATGAGGCAAATCCTGTCGGATCGAACCTTCGATAAAGTGATCAACTCGATGGTGCAGTGAGGAATAAAGCAATGTTCGGCACAATGATTTCCAACATGATGGTCAAACCTTACCAGTCTCCATTGTTCGATAGTCCCGAGAACTGGGGGCTCGACTACGAGAGCGTAGAATTTCCGGCAACCGACGGTACCTTATTGCGCGGTTGGTTGATCCGGGGCGGAAGTGACCGTGTCATCGTCCAGAGTCACTTTGGCGTGCAGTGCAGTCGCGGCGGCTGGACCCCGAAAGGCAAAGGCCTGATCAAACCGTGGAAAAACGACATCAGTTTTTTGCGCCAGGCGAAATACCTGGTCGAAAATGGCTATTCCGTGCTGATGTATGATTTTCGCGGACACGGTGAGAGCGATCTCGGCCCCATTCCGTGGGTGAGCTGGGGCCAGGAGGAAGCGAAGGACGTCATCGGTGCGGTCGACTACATCAGCACACACCCCGACTTCGCCAACGCTTCGATCGGTCTGCTGTCGATTTGCATGGGCTCGGCGGCGACGACCTACGCCTATGGGCTTGAGGACGGCCTCTCAGGACGCGATCGCGTCAAGGCATTGGTGGCGGTGCAGCCGCTGCTGTACAGCTGTTTCGTCGATGCTCTCGGCATGCCCGGCTTTGCAAGACGCTCGGGTGAAAAAGTCACCGTGGAGCGCCTAGGATTCGATATCGCCGGTCCCAACTTCGTCGAGCAGGCTGCGAGCATCAGCGTGCCGACGCTCGTCGTACAAAATGCCAACGACCCCTGGACACAAATGTCGATGGTGGAAGACTACTACCAGCGACTGACCGTGGAGAAGGAACTGAAAATGCTCGACCTGGACAAAAGCCGTTTCGCAGCCTACGACCGTATTGGCACGCACCCTCAGGAATTCACCGACTGGTTCGATGACCATATGTATGGTGCGTACTAATCGATCGTCAAATAGACCGACATAGGAAAATACCATGACCCTGTTGACCTCCAAATGGCTGTGGGCCGTAGTTGGCGCCGCAATACTACTTACGGTGCTCTATTTCGCTGGACGAAAGACCTTTCATGCTGAGATCGTGATTCCGGCATCGCCGCAAGCGGTTTGGGCCGTGCTTTCCGACCACACAGGCTACGCAGACTGGAATCCGTTGCTTGTGCCAATCGCGGGCAGTCTGAGCGTCGGCAGCAAGGTGACCTACCGGATGACCCAGCCGAACGGCAAGCAGAGCGAGTTCGAGGCAACCATCATCGAAATCGAGCCCGGTCGACGAATTCGTCAATTCGCTGGACTGCGCGGAGTTCTGACCGCCGATCACGAATACCGACTTGAGGCGGTCGACGGGGGTACACGGGTGATCCAGCATGAGGTGGACAACGGCCTGGCAATGCTATTCTGGGATTCGAGTTGGGTGCAACCGAGTTACGAGAGGGTCAACGAAGCCTTGCGAGCTCGCGTTATGGAACTGGCAAAGTAAGCGATGTAGTCCGCGCCAAAATCTATGAATGTTGAGAGTCCGTTATTGGCCGAAAGCAGTCAATGAAAAAAGTCATGCATTATCATATTGGAAGTAATATATGGCATGAGGAAATGAAGCGATATTCACATGTGCCTCTGAGTGAGTTGGCATTCACCGGGCGAAGAAAAGAGAATTAATCAGATATCCTTTTGATCTTACAAACTAGATCAGAGGTTGCACTGTCAGCATAATGAGAAACAACCTTCTGCAAGGTTTTACGTATCTTTGAATCTGCGGTTTTCTTACCGGAGAGATCAAGTGCTCTCGTGCAATCATTCCATTCCTGTTTTTGTAACACTCGTTTAATCAACAGGCTGTTCTCAGCATCATCTAACAGCCCATCGACAAGTGCATTTAAGGCGAGTGTCTGAATGGTGGCCTGGGTATAGTCATATCCCCGATTGCCAAAAGCGTATGCAATCGCATCCAACCACTCCTGTTCTGTCAGATCCGACATGGGGGGTGTTTCAATCCCCTTGAGCAGGAGTACGAGCAATTCAGTTGATACTTGACTCAGTGGCTCTGCAAGTAGTGCTGGCAGTTGTCTGGCATAGCTGGTTCTAGCTTGTTTCAGCATCGATTCGCCTCTACTACTCAGGGCCTGGATATGCATTACTGATTGCTGACTGCTGCTTGCTCCCGGATGGATACCCAACCTTACGGCTTTCATGCCGTTGGCCTGCCAGAATCGGATCAGTCTCGTCTCAGCACCAAAACTGACACCAAGATAGTCATACGCCTGATCAGAGGCGTAATTTTGAATCGTATTAAGCAGTTGTTGACCAAGGCCTCGGTTCTGCAGGGCAGGATGAACGGCAATTCTCATGATCCGCAATCCCTTCAGAGTCGACGCCGTTCTCAAACCCAGATGAGCGGAGAGTGATTGGGCCAGTAAGTGTCCTCGGGGCCGCCGTCGACCGAGCCAGATCTGTTCTGCGAGTTCTGCAGAAAATTCCCCTTCGGAGGCGAGCAGGGCTACGGCGATGATCTGTTGTCGATGTTTCACAACCACCGGTTGCAGATTCGGTCCGTCCAGCAGATGCCAGAGATCCCTTGGTGTGGTCCGGTAGTGGGCCAGGACCAGCAGGCCGAAGAACTGTTGCAGCTGCTGTTCATCTTCCATCAGCTGCTTTTGGCTGGGAAAGGTTATGGAGAGCTGGTCGTTATCCAGGGGTATGTCGTGATCAATCTGCGCCGGTTCTGCATCCAGGGCCAGCATTCTGAAGACCAGCTGTTCCAGGGGATCATTGGATGCCCAACGGATCGGTGTCTTGAGCTGAATCTCCCGCCACTGGGGGCGTTGCTGGTCGAGGTGTTTTTTAAATCGGTGGTTGAATCCCAGGCCGGTGCCTTCATAGCCATGCACTGTGGTGGCGAAGGTGATACGGGGGTAGTGGGCCAGCAGTTTTTTGAGTTGGGGCGTGGGGATGGCGGCTGCTTCATCCACCAGCAGAAGATCTCCCTGGGGCTGCTCCAGGATCAATCGATCCGGGGCGACAAACTCAATCATGCCTTGCTGGTGGTGGAGGGTATCCGCTCCCTGTTGTTCCATCCCCAGTTCCCGGGCTGCCATGGCGAACAGGGTCTCCACTGCAGCCTGTCGTGTGGCGGTTACCAGGATGCGCTTGTAGCCGTTCTGGAGAAGCCGGGCGGCGGCGATCCCCAGGGCTGAGGATTTACCGCGTCCCCGGTCGGAGCTGAGTACCAGCGGCCGTTTGCCATGGCCTTTGACCACATGGATGATCGCTTCTACGGCGGCAGATTGATCGTTGGTACAGCAGCTGGGATCCGTTGTGGTTGAATCTGTTTGGTCTGGCAGTGTGTCGGTCTGTGTGGGCTTGATAGCAGCGGCTGTGATTCTGGCAACAGTCGGTTCGGTTTCCAGGATGGATGCAAGCCTTGTGAAGAAGCGGCTGGGTTTGGGCAGGTTGTAGTTGGCCACGGTGATCCGCTCGGCTTCCGGATCACTCTGCTCGGCCCACTGATCCAGGGCAGGGGTCAGCAGGAGCAGGAGTCCGCCGCCCGCCAATGTGCCGCTGACTGCGCCGAAGGCGTCCGGGTCGAATCCTGAAAAGGCGTTGTAGATCAGCAGGCCAGATTCCCTGCCCAGATGCTGCCGTGTCTGTTGATTGCCGGCATGGGTGATGCCTTCCGGTGGATGTTCTCCAATCCACAGTGTGTTGGGTTCGTTGATCCCTTCAACGATCTGTTTGGCCTGCTCAATACACCAGACTGCTTCACCCGCGATATGCAGAAGGTAGCGATGCCGTCTCTGTTGAGCCAGTTGACGGGTCTCTGAGACCAGGTGCGTGATTGTGTTGATGGTTTTGATAATCTTTCAGGATCTGCTGTTGGTGTTGGTATCAGTGCATCATTGAAAGTGCTGCATTGGTATGGTTAAAGCATGCCATGAATTACTATTGACTGTAATACCTATCTGTTGGATGGTGGGTTGCTGCCTAAGGCAATTCTGCTACTGGTTGTCACTGTCCATTATCCATCCGATGGTGGTTTCTGGGTCCAGCATTCGCACGGGTGTCGAAAATCAAACGATTCAGAGGTTACCTATCGACTTTAATGAAGTGAGTCATGCTGAAGCTGAGTGCGAAGGGCCAGATTTCATTTATGATTGAACAGTGCTGAATGGCCTTCTTCCAACCAGGTGGTCAAAGCTGGAAATAGTCACATAGCATCTGTGTGCCCAATAGGCGGGGTGAGCTACTCCCCTCTCCCCTTGCGGGAGAGGGGCTGGGGGAGAGGGGGAGAATGAACGGCATCATTTGACCAATACTCGATAAGATAAAAGATGAAGGGTTAAATTGGCTTTATCTTTAAGGCACTTGAAGCGCTTCGCGCGCACCCTCTCCCCAACCCCTCTCCCATTGTATAGACCGGAGACATAGGTAACACATGTTCGGAGACATGGGTAACACCTGAAATAAACTGTATGACAAATTCTCAATGGGAGATGAGTCATGCCGTGG